>JAYWHH010000005.1:0-83847 GCA_043777815.1 Rickettsiaceae bacterium
TCTCACCAACATAATCTTTGGCATTTACTAATTTCTCCTTAGAAGCGTCTTTAATGTCTACTAATTTATCTTTAGCGTCATGAAGTTTCTCACCAACATACTCCTTAGCGTCATGAAGTTTCTCACCAACATACTCCTTGGCATCATGCAATTTATCTTTGATATCTGACATCATGCCGGCATTTTCTTCTCTTGAGCCAGGAAATTTTAATAAATCTTTAGAGCGTTGAGCATTTTCAGTATTTTCATTATTTTTATTTGCACCCTTGCTTTTTACTCTTTCTAACACCAAACTTACACTATCAAAGCCTGCAATTTTGTTCTTTATACGTTTAAATTCATCAGTTCTGAGAAAATCTGCCGGCATTGAAGAATTTTTCATTGTTGACTTTTGAGTTATGAAAATATCATTTCCTTTAATTGTAGTTTTGCGCTCAAAATCAAAATATTCATTACTTTCCTTGATATCCAAAGCATTAATATTTTTGGCTTTAACATTTTTTAATAAAATGTTCATTTTTCTAGAAAGGGGACATCCAGACAATATACTATCTAATATATCTCCAGAACTAAGCATTTTTATAGGATTTGTTGAACGAATTTCAAATGCAATATCTCCTAAATTAGTTTTAGTGAAAGCGTCTCTATTTATAAAACTAAATCCAAATTCAATATCTTTTAATATTCTAGAATTTAAAGGTGGCATATCTAATCCCAGCCTATCTTCTTTTTTAATTTTATTACGAGATATCATGGAATAAACGAAATCTTCCGCTCTTTCTTTAGATGTAAATAGATCAATACCAGTTAAATTAGACGCAAAGATTCCAGATAATTTTTCTCTGCCTGTTACTTTAGTGTTATTAACATCATCGCCAATTATCTCAAATGTGTAATTTGTCTCCACCATGTTTTCCTCTGATCTCATAGGAGGAATATGTTCTAATTTGACATTTTCATCTTTCGCATCTTTATCCATTACCAAAACATCTTTGTCTGCGATATCTCGAAATGTGTTTTTCGATGAGGCAATTTGATTAGTAGGGTCAATCCAAAATACTTTACCATTTGAATCAACTACTTTAAGTATCGCGTGATTAAATGAATAAACAGGCAAGTCACCAAAGTATCTATGGTCATAATCATTACTGCGTAAAACAAATGTCGGATGAGCTTTAAACCCTAATTTTTGTAAGAGAGCACCTGTTAACACAGTAAAATCTTTGCAATCCCCGAGTCTAGATTTTACAATGTGTTCTAAACTTCTAGGAAACATTCTCCCATCAACGGTTTTCAAGTCCCCCATGTAATTGCAGTTACTAATCACCTCCGCTAAAATATATTCTATTTTTTCTTCGCTGATTGAGAGTTTAGAAGCTTCAGCAACTATAGGATCTAGAGCCGCAGGAATAGGTTGATTTAAAACCTCGTAGTATTTAGGGGCAACTCTGCTTAAAAATTCTGCCCATGTTTTGGCTGAGGTCATGGCAAAATAAGTAGCTTTTTTATCAGCAAGACGTCCAGATTCATTTAATATATTGTAAACGATGGACTGTTTTTTCAATTGAATTCTTCCAGATGAAAAATCTTTATCTGAAGTTTCTTCTATATGAAATAAATTATCAGGATTATTGACAAACATACGTAATGGCAATTCAGATTTATAGGTAAGGTCAAACTTATCAACTAACACCGGACTAAGTTCCATTTCACTGCCAGTACCAAAATATCCTGGAATGCTGGACTTATTAGTTTTAAACTCAATTTTATAATGAATGGTATCTCCAATACGTAAATCAGGTGCAGTTAATCTCAGTTGATTTTTTTGATCAAAGCTAGAATCTGAGCTGTGAACTGGTTTATCTTCAATATTATCGCTATTATTTAAATTAATTATTTCATCGCCTATTGTGATTTCAACTTCTGAAGTGTTGAGATTAGACTTTGTACCATCCTCTTTTGTGACTTCAAGTTTTACATTGCTTAGATCAGCTTTTTTGCCATCCCTTATAATTTCAAATTCTAAAACTTTAATACTTTCGCTTGTGGGATTATAATAATAATGCTTATTAGTAAAAGTTTCTCTACCCGCTTCATTAAATATTGTGTGATAACATTCATTGGTGCTGGTATAACTGCCATCTTTTTTGATATCAATATGACATGTATCACTTGCAGAATAATTAGCTTCTTTAGATTCTTGCCAATAACCTAATCCGTAATTAGGCATTGTAACGTTCATAATGGTTGAACCAAGTGACATGCTTGCAAGCATTAAATAGAGACGTTTTTTAGTTTGATAATTAGTTAGATATTTTGATAAAAATGAACTAAAGGAAAAGTTGTTTTTCATATGTATTTTTGTTGTTTAAACAAGTTACGCCTATATCATATATCATATATTTAGATATTTGCAATACTTTAAAACGAATAATGTTAAAAAATTTTATCTTTAAAACATTAAATCTTGATATTAAAACTAGAATAGATGTTTATTTGTTAGAAAAACTCAATAAATATGCCTCAGGGTATAAGTCAAGTAGATGTATGATTCACAAATACATTAAGGATCAGTGTGTCTATAAAATTGATGATCAAAATGTTCATAGCATTACAGATAAAAATTACAAGATGAAAGAAGGCGAAATAATACTTTTTTTATATTCTCCTAAGCCTGTACTACAGAAAATATGTGAATTAGAAGATAAAGAAAAGCGAAATATCGAAATCGTTTATGAAGATGATGATTTAATAGTTGTAAACAAACCTTCAAATTTAGTGGTACATCCAGAACCAAAATATCAAAATTACAGCTTGGTTCATTTACTTAAAGACAAACTAAGTCATTTTAAAAATTGCAATATATCGATTCAAACATGTGAGAAATCAAATGATGTCAACTATATCGAAAACGACTCAAGCTCCTCACCTCATTTTGAAACTTCAAAGCATTTTAGACCAGGCATCGTGCATAGATTAGATAAAGACACTTCAGGTCTCATGATGGTAGCTAAAAATGAATTTAGTTTATTTAATTTATCTGACCAAATTAAAGTTCGTAAGGTTAAAAGAACTTATCAAGCATTAGTACATGGTATTTTGACAAATTCCTCTGGAACCATATCAACTTTTATTACTCGCGATCCAAAAGATCGTCTTAAAATGAAAGTAAGTTCAATTAGCGGAAAACTGGCAACTACTCACTACAAACTTTTAGAAGTTTTTGAGCATTGCAAATTATCATTAGTGGAATGCAATTTAGAAACCGGTAGAACTCATCAAATTAGAGTTCATATGAAACATATCGGATATCCAGTTGTTGGAGATCAGTCATATGGAAAATTGAAATTTTCTTTAATTAAAGATAAAAATAATCTTATCTTAAGTTTTCCAAGGCAAGCTTTACACGCCACACAATTGCATTTTTCTCACCCAGTTACTAACAAAATTTTAGAATTTAAATCTGCTTTACCTGATGATATTCAAAGCTTGATTGATCAAATCAAAATGAAAAATTAATCAATATAGTGTCGAAAAATTATATTTAATTTAAAATATTTGTTCTTGTAAATATTAAGATAATTCTTGAATAGTTAATATGTATCACACTAATTAATTATTTTAAGAGTATCAATATCTCATCAACTGATTTTAAAACTTAATAGAACAAAAAAATATTGACATTTCTCTACATTATTACCCCTAAACCTTGCTTTGGTTGCGAAATTGTAATAAAATTTATTATTTCGTTCAAGTCAAATTTGGACATGTTTAGTAAATGTTCTAAGAAATTACTTCTATTTTCTTCCAAGAAAATATTTGTGTTTGTGTGTGACAAAAATTTCTCCAATCTGAGGCGAAAGCCGGTTACTTTTCGGCTAATTAATTTAGCCTGATTTAATCTATTAAAGACAAACTTAAAATAACTTAATAATATACCTTAATGACGATATCTAAATTTTCTACTACTAAGTTTAATTCTAACACTAGGAAAGTATTTGGCAAAAATCTAAATAAAAATGTTACAGGTTTGGTTGATATACCAAACTTAGTTAACGTTCAGCTTCAATCTTATAGAGATTATTTCCTGCAAATTGGTATTCATCCAGCTAACAGGCAAAATATTGGATTGCAAGAAGCATTAAATAGCATCTTTCCTATACATGAACAAAATGCTAGTTTGGAATTCATAGAATATTCTTTGGGCGCTTTAAAATTTTCAGAAGAAGAATGCAGGCTTAAGGGATTAACATTTGCTCGTCCATTAAGTGTTAAGTTGAAGTTAATTATTTGGGAATCCGAAAATAAGTATTTAAAATCTATTGGAGAAGATGATGCACAACAAAATAATGAAGAAAGTGGAGATAATATTGAGGAAATTTTTGGAAATAGTGAAGAAGTTTTCAACGAAAAAGACGAGGAGTATTTTGATGATGATGTTGATATTGACCTTGATGATTTGGATAACGGCGAAAATTTTGAAAGTCCTGATAATTCTCATCATAGTATCCGTGATAATACGGATGATGAAAGAAAAGACAAGAAATTAAAACTTAGATTAACGCAAATAGTAGAACAGAAAATATATTTGGGCGATATACCTTATATGACTGATAGTGCTACTTTTATTATTAATGGTATAGAAAGAGTTTTAATATCAGAGTTACATAGAGCTCCAGGTGTTTACTATACTCAAGATGAAATTAAAGATAGCGCAATAAGTAAATCTATTTTCAAGGCCAATATAATACCATATAGAGGCTCATGGCTTGAGTGTGAATTTGATGTAAAGGAAGGTGTTTATTTTAGAATAGATAAAAAGAAGAAAATATCATCAATTACTATGTTTAAAGCTTTGGGCATGTCTAACTCAGATATAATCCAAAACTTCTACTCTCATGTTGAATACAATCTCAATTCTTCTAACGAGTGGTCTATGCCATTTGAACCTAGTAAAATTGGGGGCGTGTTTTTAGATGAAGATATAGCGGATGCGGACCAAAATACTATTATTTTTAGCCATAAAAGAAAAACTGATGGTCAGTCTAATAGAAAATTAACCTTGGCTTTATTGCAATCATTTTATAGAAAGGGACTTAAGAACATCAAGGTATCTGAAAGTCAGTTAATGAATTCATATTCATATGAGGATATATATGCAAGTAATGATAAAAAAGCCAAACTTATTATAGGTGCTGGTGAGAAATTTACACCCGAAATAGTGCAAGAGTTAAAACAAATTGGAATTACGAATTTAAAAGTAATGCTAGTATATCTTGAATTTGAGCCATATATTAGAAATCTATTAGCTATTGAGTCAGTTCGTACTAAAGAAGTTTATTTGGGGGATAAAGCTAAACATTTAACTGATGAATCTAATAAAGCGATTTGTGATATATATAAAACCGTACACGGTGAAAATAGATCTGTAAATGATTCAAAAAAATATTTTGACAATCTATTTTTCACTGGATCTACGTATGATTTGTCTCAAATAGGTAGAAAAAGAATAAATAAGAAATTTGGCATAACTCAATCTGAAGATTATAAATATTTAACCAAAGAGGATGTAATAGAATTTACAAAACGTTTAATATTTGTTAGAGACGGTAAAACAAAAGATTCCAACGGTAGAGATGTACGATATTTTGTTGATGATATTGACAGTTTAGAAAATAGAAGAATTAGAGCATCAGGAGAAATTATTCTAGCTTACTTCTATGCAACTATGTTCAGAATGCGTAAGCATATAGTAGAGAAATTAAGTGGTAACTTGGAAGGTAAAACTCCTCAAGATCTGATTTTATCTAAAATTAGTTTCCAGGATATATTCAATTCTAAGACTCAGTATATGGATCAAACAAATCCTTTGGCCGAAGTGACTCACAAGAAAAAAGTGACATCTGTAGGACAGGGTGGAGTTAGTAGAGATACTGTAAGTGCCTCTTTAAGGGATGTGCATGATAGTCATTATGGAAGATTATGTCCAATTGAAACGCCAGAAGGTCCTAATATTGGTTTAATTCTTTCTCTTGCAGTCTATGCAGACAAAGACAAATATGGCTTCTTAACTTCCCCATATGCAAAAGTGGTGAATGGAAGAGTAACGAATCAAATTGTACAACTTACTTATGAAATAGAAAAAGAGCATTATATAGCTATAGATACATCTATTATAGATAGAGATAGTAACCTAATAGGTAAATTTGACATTTTTAAGCACGATGAGAACGATGAATCTAATGATTCTATTGATGATGATCTTGATCTTAATAAATCAAATATTAGAAAGTTTGGATATGTTGAATGTAGGAAAAATGGTAGTTACGTGAACATTTCACCTTATGAAGTTGAGTATATTAACATTGCTCCAAACCAAGTAGTATCTTCCTCCACGGCATCTGTTCCTTTTATTGAGAAAAACGATGCCACTAGATCACTTATGGGAGCTAATATGCAACGTCAAGCAGTTCCATTAAACTCATTACAAACGCCAATAGTTGCAACAGGCATGGAGTCTGTTATAGCTAGAAATTCAACTTTATGTATCACGGCGCCTAAAGATTGTATTGTAGCTTATGTAGACTCAGAATTAATTATTACTAGAGATATAAATCCTGATATATCTGAGTCCAGCAATGATTATGAAATTCCAAAAAACTTAGATTTAGATATTTTAGACGAAGTTAAACTTCAAAATAATAGTTTTGGTATACGAGTTTATAACCTTAAGAAATTCAAAAAGTCCAACAATAATACATGTATTAATCAATCTCCAGTAGTTCATTTGAATCAATTAGTTCAAGCAGATGAAGTATTAGCCAATGGTTTTGGTATTAAGGATAATGAATTAGCTTTAGGTGCCAATGTTTTAGTTGCCATGATGTCATGCGACGGATCAAATTATGAAGATTCTATTATGGTTTCTAATAGGTTGACTAAAGATGATGTTTTTACATCAATTAAAATAGATACTTATGAAATATATGTTCGAGATACTAAGTTAGGTGAGGAAGAAGTTACAAGAAATATAGAAAATATACCTCAAGATATGTTATCTAATCTTGATGAAAATGGCATAATCAACGTCGGAACAGAAATTAAGCCAGGATCTATTTTGGTTGGAAAATTAACTCCTAAAGCTGAAAGCTCATATGCTTCATATGAAAAATTACTCAATGCTTTGTTGCACCCTGGGAAGTCACTGAATACTAAAGACACTTCTTTTTATGCTCCATTTGATGCTCAGGGAATTGTAACGTCTGTAAATATATTTACTAGAAAAGGATTGGAGAAAAATGATAGATCTTTGTATATGGAAGATCAGCAAATTAACAAACTTAGAAATAAAAAGTCTTTTATATTCCAAACATTGCACGAAGCGATGAAGATAAACTTAATTAGTTTATTATCAGACTGTACGATATTAAAAGATTGCAAGCTGGAAGGTTTAATTTTAAAACAAGGTCAAAAATTATCTTCAAAGAATTTAGTTGATTTATCTATTAATGATTTGAGTGAAATAAAAGTAGTAGAGAAAGACAATGCTGAGAAACTTGAAAAAATGAATAGAGATTATTTGCGCAAACTTCAAGAAATAAATAAAGAGTTTGAGGAAGAAGTTATTAAATTAACTTCAGGAGATGACTTGAGTCAGAATGTGTTAATGAAAATTGTAATTACCGTTGCATCATACTCAAATAGATTGCAACCAGGGGATAAAATGTGCGGTAGACATGGTAATAAAGGTGTAGTAGCAAAAATAGTACCAGAAGAAGATATGCCATTTTTAGAGGATGGAAGGTCTATTGATATAGTTTTGAATCCACTTGGTGTACCAGGAAGGATGAATATAGGACAAATATACGAGATACATTTAGGATTAGCATACTATCATTTAAAAAATAAAATCGCACAATTGTTGATTGAATTTGATGCAAGTAAAATTGAAATAGATATTGTTAAAGGTTTTATTAAAAAAATATTTAACACAGAAGATCAGATTGAGCAAATAGACAATTTATCTACCGAAGATTTTTTAGTCATAGCTCACGATATTGCTAAAGGTGGTGTTAAATTTATTACGCCAATATTTGATGGTGCAAGAGAGGAAGATATTAAAGAGCTTTTAAGATTAACTGCCGATGATGATTCAGGCAAAGTTAAACTTAGAAGCGGTAAAACTGGAGAATTTTACGATGCTCCTGTTACTGTAGGATTCAAGTATATGTTGAAATTACATCATATGGTTGAAGAAAAAATACATGCAAGATCAACTGGACCTTACAGTTTAATTACCCAACAGCCATTGGGTGGTAGAGCTCAGTTCGGCGGACAAAGATTAGGGGAGATGGAAGTTTGGGCCTTAGAAGGATATGGGGCCGCGCATTGTTTGCACGAATTTTTAACAATCAAATCTGATGATATAAATGGTAGAAATCAAGTTTATTCCAGCATTTTGAAAAAAGGTTACTATTCACTATATAAAGATGATTCCGGTTTAGAGTTATCAACTTCGAGACCTGAAAGTTACAACGTTATGAGTAGAGAGTTAGCAGCCTTAGGCTTAAGGTTGTATATTGAAAAAGATGAAAAAGGAGCAGATAGAGCTGGAATTCGTTTAATGTCTCCGGAAGAGATCATTGAGATTTCCAATAATAGAGAAGTTACCAAGCCTGAAACTATTAATTATAGAACTTATAAACCTGATAAAGGGGGATTATTTTGCGCGGTTATTTTTGGACCAATGAGAGATAATGAATGCTTATGTGGTAAATCGAAAAAAACAAGAGAGAAAAATGCCGTTTGTGAGAAATGTGGCGTAGAGATGACGCTTTCTAGAGTTAGACGTGAGAGAATGGGCTGTATTAAGCTTGGTGCTCCAGTGGTTCATCCATGGTTTTTAAGATCTACATCTTCTAGAATTGCTATTCTTTTAGATAAAAGCTTAAAAGAAATAGAGAAAATAGTATATTTCAATAAATACTTAGTAATAGATCCTGGTAAAACTCTTTATAAGAAATACGATATAGTTGACGAACTAGAATATCAAAAATTAAGTGAAAATGAAGTTAAGGAAGAGGGTTTAGTTTTAGAAAGTGGCGCTAGAGCTTTACAAATTATGTTAGAAGACTTGGATTTAAGAGAATTGAGATGGGATTTACAACATAAGCTTCAGACAGCAACTACTGAAACTAGACGTAGGAAGATTATAAAAAGATTGAAGTTGGTTAATGGGTTCTTATTATCTGAAGTAAAGCCAAAATGGATGATTATGGATGTTTTACCAGTTTTACCTCCAGACTTGAGGCCTTTAGTAGCTTTAGATGGTGGAAAATTTGCCAGCTCTGACTTAAATGATTTATATAGAAAAGTTATTTCTCGTAATAACAGACTTAAAAGATTTATTAGTGGCATCAGCGGATTAGATCAAATAGATATAATCATCAACAATGAAAAGCGTATGCTTCAAGAGGCTGTTGATGTTTTATACGATGGACCAAAAAAGAATAAGTTTAATAAAGGCGCAAGTACTGCCCCAATTAAATCATTAAGTGATGCCCTTAAAGGGAAACAGGGTAGATTTAGACAAAATTTACTTGGTAAGAGGGTAGATTATTCTGGAAGATCGGTAATTGTTGTAGGGGCAAATCTTAAATTAAATGAGTGTGGTATTCCTAAAAAAATGGCTCTTGAGTTATTTAAAGCATGGGTTCAGAATGCGCTTACATCTAAACCTAATGCTAATGGTAGCTTAATTGGCATAAAAGAGGCTATGGCAAAAATTAAGAATCCAGATGATGAAACGTGGAGTATTTTGCAAGAAGTAGTAAGTGGCAAAATCGTATTATTAAATCGTGCTCCTACGCTTCATAGATTAGGTATTCAAGCATTTAGAGCCAAATTAATAGAAGGAAAAGCTATTCAATTACATCCTTTAATGTGTACTGCTTTTAATGCCGACTTTGATGGTGATCAAATGGCTGTACACGTACCTTTAAGTGTAGAAGCTCAAGCTGAGGCTGAAGTATTAATGATGTATAACTTGTTTAATCCAGCTAATGGTAGACCAATTGTAGCTCCTGATAAAGATATGGTACTTGGTATATATTACCTAACCTTGATAGATCAAGATAACAAGTATGCAGATCAGTATTTTTCTAGTGAAGAAGAGGCTTTGTCTGTATTCCAACATGGAAAAATTAGTTTGCATCAGCCTATATATGTTAGAGTTCACGAATTAGAGTTAAAAGAAACAGAAAATGTGGATATTTCAGATGAAAACGAAGAGCCAAATGCAGTTCCTAATCTTATTTCTAAAATAGTTAGTACTACGATTGGAAGAATTATGCTTTGGATGATTGTGCCTAGAACTTTAAATATACAGTTTGATTTATTAAATAAAATATACAGAAAGCCAGATAGTTTAGAATTGATTACTAGAGTATATGATAGCTGTGGACAAGGAAGACTTGTGCAATTTGTAGATGATTTGAAAGATATAGGATTTAAATTTGCTACTATTTCTGGATTTTCTTTAGGCATGGATGACATGATTGTTCCAGATAATAAAGCCAAAGTAATAGAAGAGGCAAATTTACAGATTGCCCAATTAAGAGCTAAGTTTGATGAGCATTGTATTACCGAAACGGAGCTTAACAACAAAATAATTGATATTTGGAGTACGGCCCCTGAAGTTATAGCCAATTCTATGATTAGTTTAATGGCAAGAAATAAATCTCCTAAAAATATGAATGCTTTTTATATGGCATTTGATTCTGGGGCGCGTGGATCTAAACAACAGTTAAAGCAAATAGCTGCTATGAGAGGTCTCATAGTAAAATCAAGTGGAGATATATTGACAGTACCTATAAAATCTAACTTTAAAGAGGGTTTAACATTGATGGAATATTTCATTTCAACTCATGGTACAAGGAAAGGTTTAAGTGATATAGCTCTAAAAACTGCTAATTCTGGTTATTTAACTAGAAGATTAGTGGATGTTGCACAGGATTGTATGGTAACTCAAGAAGATTGTGGAACTAAAAACTTCATTACACTTAAGAGAAGCTCTGATGGCAATGAAGATGCTTCAATTAGCAAGAGAGTCTATGGTAGAAGTTCTGCTAAAGAAATCAAAAATCCAATTACTGGAGAGATAATTATTGGAGCAGGGGAGTTAATTTATAGAAATTCTGCCAATCTTATAGAATCTAGCGCAGATAGAGTAGATGTAAGATCAGCAATAACATGTGAGGCGGACTCAGGCGTATGTGCAAAATGTTATGGAATGGATCTTTCAAGCGGTAAACTAATTTTAGTTGGTGAAGCAGTTGGTATAATTGCCGCCCAATCTATTGGTGAACCTGGTACACAGCTAACTATGAGAACGTTCCACATTGGTGGTACAGCTACTCAAAAAGTTGAAGTATCTAGTGCTGTTTCAAATGTAAGTGGCACAGTCAAGCTTTATAATAACAACATTAATGCCGCTAACTATGTGTTAATCAATTCAGAAGGACACAATATAGTTATGGGCAGATCATGCGAGATCGTGATTGAAGATGAGCTTGGTGCGGAAAGATATAGACATAAAGTGCCTTATGGGGCAAGACTTTTTGTAATCGAGAAAGACATAGTTGTTCCTGGAACTAAATTAGCCTCATGGGATCCTTATATCGTGCCAATTATAGCTGAGAAAAGTGGCTTTGTGTCTTATCAAGACATGATACCAGATGTATCCGTAAAAGACGTTCATAATGAATTAACTGGAATAAACGTCAAAACTGTTATACCTGTTACTAAGAAAGTTGGTAAAGCGTTAAGTCCTGCAATTCAATTGCTTTCTGAGTCTGGAGAAGTCGTTGCTTTGCCTAATTCAGATAGATATACGTTGCCTGTACATGCTACTATTATGGTTTCTGAAGCTCAATATGTTTCCGCTGGTGACTGCATAGCTCGTATGACTAAGGCTATACAGAAAAATAAAGATATAGTTGGTGGACTACCAAGAGTTTCTGAGTTATTTGAAGCGCGAAAGCCTAAATTGCCTTCTATAATTGCCGCATTTAATGGCAAGATTACTTTAACTAAATCTAGCAAATTAAAAAATAAACTAAATGCAAGAAATGTTATTGTATTAGATGAAGATATTTCTAGTGAGGATTTAGAATCAGGCATACTTCCTAACAGAATTGAGTTCACAGTTCCTAAAAATCAAAATGTTTTAGTTCAAGATGGAGATTTTGTGAAAAGAGGAGAGGTATTAGTAGATGGAGAGCCGTTGCTGCAAGAAAAGTTGAATGTAGAAGGAAAAGAGGCTTTAACTGAATATTTTGTTGAAGAAGTGCAGAAGGTTTATAGATTACAAGGTGTAATTATCAATGATAAACACATTGAGGTAATTTTAAAGCAGATGTTATCTAAGTATGAAGTAGTAGATCCGGGAGATACTTCTTTGTGTATAGGCGAACGTATTAGTCATTTAATGTATAAGTACGTTGCAGAATTTGCCCCTTTAGGTACAAAACAACCTACCGCAAAGCCTATAATAGAATCTATAACCAACGCGGCCCTGAGCAGTGATTCATTCTTGTCTAGCGCAGCTTTCCAGTATACTCAAATAGTTTTAACTGAAGCTGCAATAAAGGGTTCAGTTGACTACTTGGTCAATCCTAAAGCTTCTTTGATGACAGGTGAGTTGGTAAACATTGGAGCTGGCTTTAGAAATAGTATTCTAAGTAGCAAAACAGAGTTAATTAAAAACCAAGCTATTAATCTTTATAACATAGACATCGATACAAGAGAACAGTCTGAGATATCCACAAAAATATAGATTTTATAGAGATATAGACTTTATAGATCTATATCCTTCAACTTGTTATTAGTGATTATTAAGGTGCCCACTTGGTTCAGATTGAGTCACCTAACCTAATAAATAAAAAAAAGTTTTATACAACTTTGCAATATGAGCCTCATGAGGTCAGTTTAGCTAATATAAAAAAGGTTTAAATTTAGTATTTTTTTAAAATGATTACATATTATTTTTATGTATATTATGCAAGAAAATTTTTTATGTAAATTTTTTATGTAAAGAAAAAATGCTCTGTGGAAAATTGTTTATTTCTATGATATGCGTAGCCAACCTTACGTTAGATGAAGATGGTATCTAATAATTTCTTAAAATATGTACCAAGTTAGCTAAGTAAATATATGAAGCTTATTAAAGCTAGAGCAACATAGCGCAATATAAGGCATAATATTTTTGAAGCAATTATTTATTATATTATTGTTACCTGTATGTACAATTAAGTTAAAAAGATTACCATCTGAATAAAGAATATCTTTTGAGCAAGTGTTTATTTTTGGCAAGATAACAGTATTATTTTTTCCTTACCATCTAAATCTTTAAAAGTTTTCATAGAATTATCATCTATAACTACAATCAAATCTAAGTTTTTAGTCTGACTTTTATCTTTTGAGTTTATTTTGCTAGCTGCGCTTTTAAAAGAAATTTGATTTTTACTAAAATCAAACGTTGAAGAATTTTTAAGTTCATTTTTTTCATATTCTGGGCTTGATTTTCATAGTCAATCTTTGATTATCTGCTGATATATTTATATTACGCAATGGAGTGTTTACTTGAGTAGTAACAGTTTCACGAGATGCGCTATATTAAACATATGGCTCAAAACTTTGTTCTAAATTTATATTACATATTAATCTATCACCATTAATTTTTCCTGTTACCAATAGATCATGGGTAAACTGATTCTCGTTTGCTTGCTTATCTAAAACTGACTTATTGACATTTATATGCTCTTTAATCGTTATTAGATTATCAAATAGGTTATGCAAATACATACTACTATTATTAGTAGCATTGGCGGAAATGTGTAATTCACCATCTTTGTTTGCTAAAACGCGTAATGAACCTTTATTGTCTGGATTTCTTGAATTTTCTAAAGTAATTCTATCATTATCAGATGTTCCAAATTTACTGTCACTATCTTGTGATAAAAATACTGATTGATTTTGTTTACTAAAATCAAAAAGTATGTTTTAGTGAAGCTTTTTACATATACTAAATTCATATGATTTTCATCTACCACAATCGTATAATATGGATTATTTACAAATAAAAGAACATTAGGCAATGATATCATTGTTGGATTAGTACTTAATACTGTTTGTAATTTAACCTAGTTTTCTATTTCTCTAATTTCAATATGAATACCTTTAACATTTTTATTAGAGTCTATGTAAGTGGCCTTATGAGTGTACAAGTTTACTGAATCAAAATAATTTGCATAATTTAGATTAAACATTGCAGTAGTATCACCAAACGCTGAATGACTACTGAAGGCCATAGTTGAGGTAATTAATAGCGTAGTTGAAATTCTATTAGTAATAGATTTAATAAATTTGTTTTTTATTATCAAAGATATTTAATTTTAGTTAAATTAATATCCTTAAGGAAGAGCATTTAAATGTTGAAAACTTTAACCAGTCAAATAATTGCATTATGCAGCGTAAGTAACATCAAGCAAAACCAAGGTTTTTAACTAATTAATGAAAAAAATAACCTCCATACATATCAAATGTTATGATCATATCATGTTATGATTGCAGTATACAAATTAAAATTACTCTTTAGTTAAATAATTAAATAATTTAATAGATTATAGAATTAGCATACTAACCTAATAAATCTATCTTTTTGATTCTCGTCAGATAAGGTTCCTAAAAAATGAAAAGAACTAGTTTTGCTTGTTGGAGATTTGATGCCTCGCATTATCATACAATAATGATCTGCTGACAAATGTACAGCGACACCCAATGGATTTAAATATTTCATTATAGTTTCAGCAATCTGAACTGTCATTCTTTCTTGTACCTGAAGCCTCCTAGCAAATATATCAACCAATCTTGCAAATTTACTTAAGCCTAAAATAGACTTATCAGGAATATATCCTATATCAACGGTGCCTACTACTGGCAACATATGATGTTCACAAGTAGAAAAATACTTAATGCTTTTAATTATAATTAAATCATTATTAATTGGCTTTGCGTGAAATTGTGCTTCAAAAAGTTTTTGAACGCTTTGATGATATCCACTGAATATTTCTCTAAAAGATTCAAGCACTCTATAAGGAGTCGCAATCAAGCCTTCTCTTTCTGGATTTTCACCTATAAAAGCTAAGAGCTCTTTTATTGCTAAAGCAGCCTCGTGGTCTCTTGCATAGTTAAAATCATTTTCATTATTTCTTGAATTAGCATTTTCATTAATGTATTCGTTTCTGGATGCCACTGCGTTATTGAGGCGATCAATGTTGTGTGTATTAAAGTTTTGGACTTCATTTATATTGGATATATCAGAAGTAAATCTTTTGTTATTGGATATGCTTTGAATATCTGAAGCATTGGTATTTTTTTGATTATTTTTGGAAGTTTTTTTACCTACATCATCTTCATCTATAAATCTATAAGGCATCAAAAATTCTAATATAGAGCTTAATATAGTAATTGTAACATAATAGGAATAGTTATTATGGACATAACAATTCCAGTATTACTAATATCAGCCATCAGCCTATAATCTCCACCAAAATATTTTGACATTCCTTGAGAGTTACCAGTAGGCATCATGCTAAATAAAAGGCAAATATCTCGTTCCGGTCCACTGATTTGTAGTAAATGAACTATACCAAACATAATAAGTGGGGCACCAATTAATTTAAGAAAATTTGTAAGTGCTATCATGGTTAAATTTTCCATTACATTAAAACGCAACTCAGATCCTATAATTAAATAAGCAATACAGAACGATGAATTGCCCAAGAAAATTAAACTTTTAGAAAATCCAGACCAAAATTCAATATTTAAACTTTTCATAACTAGTGCTATTACGCTAAAAATAATTGTTGGATTTTTTAAGATATTTTTAATAAGTAAAATCAAACTTTTTTCTCTATCATCCACATTCCATATACTGAATATTAATATTGAAAATATGTTCATTAGAATAATAGTATAAGCAGATAGTGTAGCAGCAACCATCATATTATGATGAATAAAAATTGAGCCGGCTATACTTAAAAACATATAGTTATTGTATTTAACTGCACCCTGAATTAAGGAAGTAAACTGAGCGTTTGAAATTCTAAAAATAAGCTTAAGTATCCAAGACACTAGCGTTATTGCTATTATGCCCAGCAGCACCATTCCTAGCATTTTAAATAAATCAGACTGACTAACCTTGGCAGCGCTAATGTTACCAAGTATAGCTGCTGGAAAAAAAAGGTAATCTACCAATTTATCAATACCTTTCCAAAAATCATTTGTAAGATTGAATTTGTGAACATTTTCACCATTTTTTAAAAAAAAGCCCAGTACTAACATAAATAATACAGGTGCCACAGCTACGATTGCGGTTTCCATATAGAAAAGTGTCTTAACAACAGATTAACTTAGCAATTATCTCATATTTATTAATAAAATTCTAAAAACTATTTTCTGTAGCATTTTCATTGCTAAAAAAGTTTTTTATGTATTTTCGGCCTATTATAAAGTTAGTAGCTTTTGTTAATAGCAATTATGCAATAACATTTTTGAGGTATTATTTATTTTAATACCAAAATTTTGAAGTACAATGCTTTCGCTCTTTGATACTTTAACGCAAAAAATACACGCGTTGAATTCAATAGATAAAAATGAATTTAAAATGTATGTTTGCGGACCAACGGTGTATGATTTAATACATTTAGGAAATGCAAGATGTTTTGTAATTTACGATTTAATTTATCGTTTGCTGCAGATCCAATTTTCTAAAGTAACTTATGTAAGAAATATTACAGATATAGATGACAAAATAGACAATAGGGCTAAAGATTTAGGAATATCAATTTATGATTTAACCTCAAGAACTATTGATGCGCTTCACAATGATTTAAATTATTTAAATTGCTTAAGACCTACACATGAACCTAAGGTAACAGATTTTATACCACAAATTATAGACTTCATTCAAAATTTAATAGAGCAAGGAATTGCTTATGTAAGCGACATTGGCAATGTATATTTTGATGTATCCAAGTGTGATACTTATTATGCATTATCTAATAGAAAGCCGTCTGAAAACGTCTGCAACACTAGAATTCAAAATGAAACCGACAAAAAATTGCCTGAAGATTTTGTTTTATGGAAAATAAATCATGATATGCAGAAAGCTAAATGGCCTAGTCCTTGGGGAGAAGGCAGGCCTGGTTGGCACATTGAATGTTCAGCTATGAGCTTATATCACTTAGGGCCTATGTTTGATTTGCATGGCGGTGGCATAGATCTTATATTTCCACATCATACTAATGAGTTAGCTCAAAATTGCGGAGTAAAAAATTCTAATATAAAATATTGGATACATACTGGGCCTTTAAGATTTGACAAACAAAAAATGAGTAAATCTGATGGAAATTTTGTGACAATAAAGGATTTAAAAAATTCAAATATTCCAGGGGGCGCAATAAGACTGTTTATTTATTCATGCAATTATAAAAAACCATTGGATTTTAAATTTGATATATTAAATCAATATGTTCAAAAATATAATGAAATTATAAAAATACTGAGTAACTATAATTTTAAAGATGATGAATTTGATAAGTGGCTTCTTAACCATAAGACGACCTCTTCAAAGATAGCATCTTCTGAGAAAAGCTTTGAGCCTAATATAGATTTTATTAGACAAGATTTTTTACCAAGTTTATATAGTAACTTAAATACCCCATTAGCTATTTCTAAAATATATCAACTGATTTCTAAACCTAAACAAATCAACGAATCAACAGCCTTAAATATATATCTTTGTTGTAAAATACTGGGCATAATTTAATATTGAGCTAACATAAGTTGTTTTTGATTTGGTTTGACAATTATTTCTGCGTTTTGTATAATGTTTTAAAATTGCAGTCATAAAAACTAAAAATATGGATAAAAAAAACTCTGGGAGTGACAATGTCATTGATAAAAATGTCGTAGATAAGATAGCTTCTTATGATTCGTCTGGCATAGGCGCTAATATTGCTAATATTGCAAAGCAAAACTTTTCACATGATAGCATGGGCGAAATGAATACATATCTTGATCAAGTAGCAAAAAAATATGATGAAATCAAGTATCGCGATCCTGTAGGATTTTTTGCAAATACTTCACCGGCTTATTTATTTGGTATTGCAAGATTATTTGGTTTACAGACCAAAAATAAGGTAAGGTATTTAGAAATTGGATGCGGATCAGGTAGCAATATAACAACAATTGCACAATCTATGCCAGATTCAGAATTTGTATCAATAGATTTATCTTCCAAATCTATACAAGAAGGTAAAGAATATGCTGCACAACTAAATTTAAAAAATTTAGAATTTCATGTTCAATCATTTACTGAGATAACAGAAAAAAATCTTGGAAAATTTGATATTATAACTGCTCATGGATTATTTTCTCATATTAGACCAGAGCTTAGAAATGAATTTTTTAAAAGAGTTAAAGATTGTTTAGCAAAAGATGGTTTATTTTATATAAACTACAATGTTTCTCCAGGGTGGCATATGGCATCTCCTATCATAGAATGTTTAAACTTAATTACTAAAAACGTATCTGATGAGCAAGAAAAGCAGAATCGTGTTATTTCTTATTTAAAGTCCGCTAGTGAGATTTTTGCTAATCAAAAAACACCATATGCAATGGCAATGATGCAAGAAATTAATCATTTAATGTCCAAAAGTTATGGATATTTATTTCATAATTACTTAGAACAATATTCAATTAATTTTTTAGATATATGTTCGATGAGCAACAATCATGGAATGCAATACTTGAGTGAAACTAATTTAAATATGTTGATAGTTAAAGATAGAGTACCAAAAGAAGTTTCAGAATTAGATAATTTACTTCAACAACAATGTTATCTAGACGTTTTCACTGGAAATAGATTTAGAAGTTCAATTTTTGTAAATGCAGATATTTCAATAAATCGTAATATTACAATTAATTCTATTAAAGAGCCTAATTTATATTTTTTATGTAATTTAAATCCTGTTGGAGGAAATGATGTTCTTTCTAAAGAAAACATTATTTCTAATAATGAGATTAGATTCAGCTTGGGTAATACTGATCAACAAGTATTTCATACTAATCCAATCATCAAGGCATGTTTAGCTGCTATAAGTAAATTTAAATGGCACAGCGTTGATCTTGAAACCGCCGCTAAAAATATTGCTGAAGAATATGAATTTGAAATCGCTAAAGTAGAAGAAAACTTAAGCTTTCTAATTCAAAACTATCTATTTTCTGGAGTTATACTTCCTATTTACAATCTCAGCTGGAAATATCAAGAAACGATTGCGCCACAGCCAAAATTGAACAACTTCGCGCTTGTACAACTTAATAAAAATCTAGATTACGTTATTGGCAGTTCATATAATGTAATTCAATTAGATTTGGTTAGTAAAAATATACTTTTAAATTGCAATGGCAATAATTCTATAAAAAACTTAGAAGACCTATTGCTTGAAGAGTTCAAGAGAGGCAATATATCTTGTAACATAGAAAATAAAGAAACTAAGGTTGTTAGGGCTATGACAAATCAAGAAGCTCAAGACACAATTCCTTCATGGGTAACTAATTACCTTACTTTAGCTAATTTAAATGGTTTACTTTGTAACTAATTGCCTTGATTCCTTCATGGGTAACTAATTATCTTGCTTTAGCTAATTTAAATGGTTTAGTTTATAACTAATTACAAATGTTATTATTTTCATTGAAAATTAATGTTAGCATTTATTTCAAATATCACTTAGTTGTAAAATTTATCAATTGAATCTTATTAATATTGCGCTAATTATATTTTTATCATATAGCATAACTCTATGCTGATCCATATAATAAACTAACATTCATTATCTCTGATCTATATAATAAACTAACATTCATTATCTTGGTATAATCTTCAATGGCTTGATTTTTGTACAACTTCAAGAAGATTATGGTAATATTCATCTTATATCAAACAACCTCATAGAAATGATAACGGACACGTTCAAACTGAACTTGAATCAGAAAAAGATTAATTTTGATTTTTTGTCTTGTATAGTGGGAAAATACGGCTCTATTACAATACAAGTTCAGGAAACTTTTATACATCTTAGTTTAAACGTACATCAAAAAAGTGAAATTGATTGTTTTAAAGTCCAGGTTAAAGAATATCAAAACAAATCTAACAAACGTGATTATAAACTCGATGAATCAGATCTAACGGCGAGACTAATATATAAAGCAATTAAGCCAATAGTTTCTTATCATCTTCCTATAAATATTGATATTTCTATTTTGTCTAATGATAATTCAGTTGGTGTAGATATTTTAGGAATATTAGGATGTACATTATTATTGAGTATTGTTAAAATTCCTATAGAAGATGTAGTTGCAAGTTGTAGGGTTATACAAAATAAATCTAGTAATGGATTCAAAATAGGAACCAATCTTTCTGATGATGATGATGAATCTAGTATAAATTTTTTACTTGCAGGCAATGATAATTGTTTTACTTTGTTGGAATGCGAGACTAGAGAAGTGAGAGATAATAACATAATTCAAGCTTTAGAATTTGGAAAAAGACAATTAAGAGAAATTGCTAACAAAATTAGAAACTTTTTGAATTTTCAACCTTTTATCAAAAAAAGCTCTAAACTAGATTTGGTTATTCAGGAAATGATTGAAGTTTTTTATAAATCTGATAAAATAAAGCTTCATAGTTATGATGAAATCAAGAGGTTTGTTATATCAACACTTCATCAAGTTTTAAAAAAACAATTTATAGATGTGCATTTTAATCTTATTAACTTATTTGAAAATAATATAATGAGTATTGAAAATTTAATAGAGCTATTAGTAAATAAAATACAAAAGTTATCTAAGTTAAGATTTAAAGAATCCAACATTACGTCCATGAATATCAGTATAGCAAATCAAGCTCATGGCTCTAGTCTTATTACTAGAGAGCACTCTACCGCGCTTAGTTTAGTAAAACTTGCTCCAGTTAATCAAATGGAAGAATTGGATATGAAAAAAAAGCAATTGCAAAGTAAGTCTAGATGTTTAATTAATATTGATTTACACGATAAGACAAATTTAGAAATGAACATAGAATATTCCAATCTAATCAACAAAGCTTTCAAAACTGTTTTACCTCAGAATTTCTCCTATACAATAACATTGCATCAGATTTTATCTGAAGATAATTTCCAAGATGGAATTGGAGCTACGTCATTAAGCTTGATGGATGCAGGTGTTCCAATTAAAAGCCATATTGGTTGCGTAGCAGCTACAATAATTGATAACAACTCTGAAGAAAGAGAAATAATGCTAGGGTCAGATTTAAATCATACTGTTTTATACTTGACCGGTACTAAAAATGGCATTACAAGTATGCAGGTTATAAACGATAAAACCTTAGATTTATTAACATTACAAAAAGCAATACTTCAAACCTCTAAACATTTAAAAAATGTAGTTGATACTTTGTATAAAAAAATAAATAAACCAAAAGAGAATCTAAACTCATCTGTAGCTATCATTAAAAATATTCAAGTGCAACCTGAATATCTTGGAAAATTAATTGGAGCTCAGGGTAGGAATATAAAGGAATTAAGTTTTGAACATAATGTAAAATTTGATGTGAATAGAAATGGTAAAATTGCAATTTGTGGTGAAAAGTTTAATGTAAACAATGTTATTGAAGCAATTAAAAAAATAATAACAATAGAACTAGTAGTTCAAGAAACATCCGATAATGAAACCATAAAAGAGCCTCAACAAGATCTGAATTCTATCGAAACAATAGCAACAATGCAATCTAAGTCCAATGAACGCTTAAAACCAGTTAATGGGAATGAAAATGATTCATTAAAGAACAAAAAAAATAATAATAAGCAAGTTATTAAATCTAATGTGAAAAAAGCGCCAGAGCCCATTATAATAGATAAAAAAACTTTCAATTTTTAACTTATTATTCTTCTGTATTATTTGTAACGTATAATTTTGCACAAAATCCAAATAAAACTAAAGTGCTAACTAGTGTAGTTCCTCCGTATGAAAAAAAAGGCAATGGTATACCAACTACTGGCAATAAACTCATTACCATGCCAATATTGATGAAGCAATGCAGAAAAAATAGACTACCTAAGCCTACTATAGTTAAGCTATGTATCTTATTGTGAGTTTTCATTGACATAAACCATAATATACATGTTATAGCGCAATAGAATGCAATCAAGACTATTGAAGCAAATAGTCCAAATTCTTCCGCAAAGCTAGCAAAGATAAAATCGGTATGATTTTCAGGCAGAAAACCCAATTGAGATTGACTTCCCATTTGAAATCCAGCTCCAAATTTTCCACCAGATCCTATAGCAATTTGTGACTGATATATGTTGTATCCCGAGTTCATCTTATCGTCATTGAACATAAAAATTAAAATCCTCTTTTTTTGATACTCATGTAAACTTAACCATCCAAATGGTAAAGTAAAAACAAGGTAACTGATCATTCTAAATATCAAGTATGATGGGATATTTGACATTAATATAATTATTCCACTTGTCATAAATATAATTATTCCAGTTCCAAGATCTGGCTGTTTAACTATAAAAGCAATTGGAAGCAATGTTAAAATGATAGGAAGTATTAGTTTTCTAAAAGAATCAACTCTACGATTATCACCAAACCAACGAGATAATACAAGTATCAATATTATTTTGCTACTTTCAGAAGGTTGGAATTTTAATCCAAATAAATTGATCCATCGTGTTGCACCCATAGCATTATGCCCAAAGAATTGCACATGTCCCAACATAAGTAAATTGATGATGTAAAGCACATAAGCGTACCTATATACCATTTGCAAATTTACTATAAATACCACTAAAGATATGCTTAAGCCTACGGTTATATTGAGTATTTGTTTATAAAAAAAATCTTTCCCACCCGAAGAATACAGGGCAACTAAACCCATACCAAGTACAATTAGTAAAAATAAATATAAAATTATAACTAAGTTTAGCTTAGTTTTTTTTACAGTATCTAATTTAATTAGAGATTTTAATAGATTCATTTTTGATTATTTTACATGCTGTAATAAGGAAAATATATTTATCTTAAAAAAATATGTATGTACGTTATTAATTTTAATAAGCAATCATATTTTGTGCTTTCTAATTGCAAATAACATCATAAAAATTTTACTTCAAAAAAAGTTCGCCACCATCAAATTTTTTATATAGAGAAATTTATTATTTTAATAACGCGGCTCTAAAGAGTTTGAATAGAACTTTTGTAAAAAAGGAATAGAAATGTTGGTTTTATTGATCAAGGAACATTGATTTATATCTTCTAATATAACTCTTACAATCTCAAAATCTGAAGGCATCCTATAAGTAATGTAATTTAAAGTATTTAAACTAACATTTATGTCTCTAATAGTAAAATACTTCATAATCATAGTCTTTAAAGCTATCAAATCTGGAGCAAGAATACTAACTCTTTTAATGGCATTTAACCTAGAAGATAAATCTATAGTTCTAAATTTTAATGGCCAGAAAGATGTTGTAAGAAGATATTGATATTTGCTATTTATCATAGTTTCTAATATATAAAAAAGTTGATCTTCTTGAAAGAAGTCAATATTTTCTAAAAAACAATCAGTATTTGTTATTTTATTAATTAAATGATCCAAGGACCTGGCATTCAGATTCAAAGTCTTTTTTTGATGAAATATATGATGAAATGGTTCATTTAAATTAGCAGCTCCAATTCTTTTTTGCCAAAGTTTACATAAATATGTTTTACCAGAAAACCTACCGCCGTATATCAAAAGCAAATTTGCAAAAGGTTTATATCCGATATCTACCATATTTATTGCTTCAAATGCAGATTTATTATAATCATTAACTACAAATGATGCTTCAGAATAATTCTCGTAGTATTCAATATCAAAGATCATTTGATCTAATTTACTAATCATGTAATATTACATAATTTATGTAAGCCAATTGCATTAGATCCTTTAATTAAAATTAAATTTTCTTTTTTAAAAACATTATTTAATTTCAAATAATTTACTAAATCTTCACAGTTACTGAAATATAGAAGATTAGCTTTAATTGATGCCTTTAAAAGATGGTAATATAAACATTTAATAAATGTACCGCACAAAATTATTAAATCAAATTTGGTTTCTAGACCATCTAGAATAGAGAGATGAAATTTTTCTGTAAAGCTTCCCAGCTCTAACATATCGCCTAAAATTACGACCCTGTTCAATTCCCGTTCTGCACTTAAAGAAGTACTGGTTGGCTTGTTTATATTGTCTAATATTTTAGCAAATTGCACAAAATTTTCTAAAGCAGAATTCATACTTGTTGGATTGGCATTATAAGAATCATTAAAAATTACACATCTTGTACCAAAAAAAGATTCTTGATATAAAACATTTCCACGTCCATTTTCCAATGAATATTTAGATATTAAGAACTCTATACGCTCATTTGTTAAATCTTGTGGACCATAAAAAACTGCATAAAATAATATTCCACACATAAGTGTTTCGAATACATGCTTAGGCATATACTGACATACAATACTATAAGTTTTATCAAAAATTGATAATTTAACTCTAATTTTTATTTTATTTACGCAATCGTTTGTGAGTTGTGAGTACTGATCTCCTGAATAAAACATCTCAAATTCTTCTAATTTACAATCGAATGACTCTTTTTTTAATTTTCTTTCGTGATTGTGAAGTGACACATTGTTTTCTTTATTGTCTTTGTATGATTTAATACCACTGACGCCAAAAACATTAACATCAAATTTTTTTGCATAAGAAATCATTAAATTATAGCTAGAGCAATTAGATAAAATAGTAACTTTTGGCTTATATTCAAAAATTTCAGCTTTAGCTTTTGCTATGTTTGATATAGAGTTAAAATGTTCAATATGAGCCTCAGTTATGGGTGTAACTATTGCGTAATTGGGCCTCAAAATGCTTGATAAAAATTTAATTTCTCCATAATGGTTCATGCCCATTTCTAATGCATTTAATTGATTGTTTGGAAGGTTAATTAAATTAATAGGAACGCCTATGTGATTGTTTTGATTTTTAATATTTGTAGAAGCTAATAAGCAATCTGAAAAGAATCTTTTCAAAGAAGTTTTTCCAACACTACCAGTAATACCTACAAAAGTTTGATGATTTTTTATAAATCTTTTGTATCTCGCAAATTCAATCATAAATTCATACGTATCTTTTACATATATTATGGTAATTTGTGTTTCACTAGATTCATTTAGGTATTTTTCAGCATCCAAAGGTAAGTGATCTAATATCATGTATCTAACGCCTTTTTTTAGAGCCTCTAGAGTATATTTGTGCCCATCCACACTTTGTAAATCATCTATTTGTCCTCTTAATGGTATGAATACTTTATCATGAGAAGCTTCTCTTGAGTCGTATACAAAATAATGATCACTAAAATGATCAATAACAGCATTTATTATGCTTAATATTTTAGGCATAATAGGTTTTTTATCAACATTTATGGTTTCATCAGGCAATTTAATTTTATTAATATGGCGGTAGAAACATAATTTTGAAACATAAAAACCCATCTCAAACCATGGTGTAATTTGTGATTTTTCTAAATTTATATTTAATTTTTCAGCTATGATTGCTTCTTTATTTGAGGCGCATTGATTGGTTAAATTGTGCGATTTGCAACTTATATATATGTTATTTTTTAATACAGAAAGCGGAATATTTATGCACAAATCAACTTTTATAGTGCCATTTTTAGAATTGAAGCTTACTGATGAAATTTCACTAATTAGACTATTAAATTCATTCAATTTCACTAGCCCAAGCTCCTCAATTTCATTAGGATTGAAATTGATAATGTCACATTTTGAGCTATCAATTAATCCGACAAAAACATGACAAATTTCATTTTCTTTAACACCATTTAAAGTAACAGAGTATCTATATTGTCCCATTTGAATTAAATCAATATCATGTAGATTTAACTCATGCTTTAGGTGTCTTAAGCTTACCTGCAAGTAAGTTTCGTTTTCTTGAGGATGTCCACATACAGCATTTGACCAGTAGTTAGGCCAAGCTTGTTTTAAAGATGATCTTTTTTGTATTAGCATTTCACCATTGGGAGTTACTAAAAATACAGAGATACCTCTATGCAATTCAGTATTTTCGTTATGACTTTCTAATTTGTCTTTATAGCAAATAATTTCATCATTTTCTGTTACTATAGTAATTACTTTAGACTCATTTTCCTTGGTCATAAATAACAAAGATTCAATATGATTATCATATCAAATTATTCAAAATGATTATCATATCAAATTATTCAAATAACTATTTATATTGGCTTAACAATTTTTTGCTATATGGGGCTTTAAAACATTATTTAATAAATAAAATAACTTAAGTGGACAAATATTTTAAGCTTTTATTAAAAAGCTAATCATTTCTTTTACCCCCATTCTATGCTTGGCGCTAGTAAATTTATATTTAAAATCCCCTATTTGACTCAATCCACTTTCTATTATCTTAGATTCAACCTGTTTGGATTTATCTAATTTTGTAAATACAATCATATACTCTAATCCAAAACCTTGTAAAAATCTAATCATATGTATATCATTTTCTTTAAAGCCTACCTTTGAATCAATCAAAACTAAACACAAATGTATTTCAAATTCAGAAAAATATTGATATAAAAATTTATCCCATTCATTTCTAGTTTCAGTAGAAACACTTGCGTATCCATAACCTGGCATATCTACTAAAATGAACTTATTATAGAAATTAAAAAAGTTTAGTGTTTTAGTACACCCAGGTGTTTTCGAGGTTTTAGCTATCTTATGATGAGCCAAGGCATTGATTAAACTGGATTTTCCTACATTAGAACGCCCAACTATCACTATATTTTTTATATTAATTCTAGGAACTTGGGCAATAGTATTGCATGATTTGATGAAATATGCTTCATTTGATTTGAACATTTGAATTCATTAGATTAGTTAATATATAATTATTAGCGTAATTATAAATTTATGAGAAAATGTCCAAGTCCAAGGTCATAGCTAAAACAGCTTCAAAAAATAATCCAGCGGGTCGTAGTGTTACCAGAAAATATCTACTTAAAGGAAAAGAAATTCGTCCAGTAAAAATAATAGCTGAAAAAATTATACAAGGTGCATTTTATATAGATAATGATCAACTGGTTACAGATAATGTTGGAGCACCATTGCCATGGAAGTTAGCAGCTTCAATGTGTTCATTAAATTAAAATTTTTTTACAAAATTTTTAATGGTACGCTGTAATTGATTGACGCTAACTTTAATATATATGATTGAAAAAACGTTTAAGATTCATGAGTTGCCACAAATTGCAAACTTGATATTTGAATATATCAATAACAATTCTACAATTGCATTGTATGGAGATATGGGATCTGGAAAAACTACACTTTCAAAAGAAATTATTTCTAAATTTAATGTTGAAAAAAATTCTATAGAAAGCCCTACTTTTGTGAAATTATATGTATATGAAGGTACATTGGATTATAAGCCATTGAATATTTATCATTATGATTTATATCGCATAGATAATGATGAAGAGCTTTATAGACTAGGTTTGTATGACAGATTAGGAAGTGGATTATCAATAATAGAATGGGCTGAGAAAATGACAACTGTGCCAAAGGGAACTATTATCGTTAATATGCTTTATATTGACATGGAGACTAGAAAAATTAGTATCAAGATAGAAAAATGATTTCATTTAATATAGTTCGAACAAGGCTATTTTAAACTATGCCTTGGTAATTATATATTTTTTTCAAACTCAATATAAAAAGTTTCATTTTTAATTTAAAAATCTTAAAAGCATGTTTTGATGGAGAATACATTAAAAATTTCATGAAAATGCTCTACAAAGTTCTACTTTGAATGAGTTTTATAAGCTAAAAAATTGTGATTTTAAAAAATTATAAATAAAAACTATCCACTAAATTTGACAATTTGAGATAAATATCTTAGAATGTATTTTGAAGGCACCGTAGCTCAGTTGGTAGAGCAAAGGACTGAAAATCCTTGTGTCGGGGGTTCAATTCCCTCCGGGGCCACGCTATATAATGGTATGTTTAATAACGTTAAACATATGACTTTACGATATAAATACTATGGACAAACAACATATTAATACTGACTCTAAGAATCAGAATCAAGGAAATGAAATTCAGTCCACTGATGCAGTTTACAATAAAATTTTTTCTAAAGACTTTAAGATAATGAGTTTTTTAGTAAACAATCAAGGAGCAAAACACAATTCAAAACGACTTGGTAGAGGCGTTGGTAGTGGCTTAGGAAAAACTTGCGGCAGGGGACATAAAGGACAAAAAGCAAGATCTGGTGTTTCAATTAGATGGTTTGAAGGTGGTCAGATGCCATTAAAAAAGAGATTACCAAAAATTGGTTTCAACTCTAGAATTGAAAAACCTATAGCTATAAGTATAGATACTATACTTCATTATTTGGAAAGTGGAATTTTAGACAAGTGTGAAACAATAAATTTACAAGTGTTAAAAGATGTAGGACTTTTAAAGCCTTCAGTTTCAGAAAAAATAAAGCTAATAGGAACTTCTTATGACTTAAGTGAAATCAAGTTAAATCAAAAGTTTGTTTTCGATTTTAATTTTTACACAGCAGGAGCTCTAGAGGCTATTAAAGCTTTAGAATGTACTGCTGCTGCGGCTGTAGTCAACGTAGCTGAAGCCTCTGAGCATAACAGTAGCCTATAATATAAGTTACTAGTATATATCTATTTCATATAGATGATTTATTTATCAGTTTTTACTAATTTCTATGTAATACCTAACAGAATTAGTTTCTAAAACAATTTACAGGCATTAAAAGATGTAGAATTTTTAAAGCTTCTAGTAAAATAGAAGACTATCATTTTGATAAATAAAAATTAGTTTTAAACATCTAAAAAACCAATTCTTTTTGTGAAAAAACAACTTTACTTCACCCAATTTCGTATTAATAATGCGATAGTAAGTTTTGTTATTTATATATATTTTCTGATAAATAAACTGCAACAACTTTTAGTTATTACATTGAAACAATTTTCATTTATAAGCTTTACAAATCATCTAACAAATAAACTGCAACAACTTTTAGTTATTACATTGGAACAATCTTCAGTTATGAACTTTATAAGTCAATAGAAAGCTTTTAGCTATAAATTTCAGAGCTCACGCAGGTCAAATTAAGGACTCTATAAACTTCATGAACTCACGTAGGTCAGATTCAACTTCGTGCACTTTATTTGGTTGTCTTAAAAGATATGATGGGTGATATATAACGCCAGTTGGTATATTTTTGTAAAAAAGTATTTGCTTTCTTACTTCTTTAAAAGTACACGATTGATTGAATAATGATTCAAAAGACGTGGCCCCAATTAATAAAATAAACTTTGGTTTAGATATTTCTATCATTTTATCAATGTAAGGTCTACAAAGCTCAATTTCACTAGGAAATGGCTTCCTATTATTAGGAGGTCTCCAAAATACAGAATTAGTTACATATAAATTATTATCACGAGTCAAGTCAAAGCCTGACAAAATCTTATTTAAAAGCTTTCCGCTGCGACCACAAAATGGTATACCGCGCATATCTTCCTCTTGCCCTGGAGCTTCTCCAATAGCAAAAACTTTTGGGCCAACAAAGCACCCTTGTCCAATTACAGAATTAGTTGCATTCTTAGCTATTTCGCATCCTTTAAAACTTTTTATTAAAGTGCTTAATTCATCCAAGGTAGATAATTCGGTTAATGATGACATAATTGATTAATAATATAACTATTGTTAAATTATATAACACTCATATTTGATTGAAACCTAATGCAAATTTGAAGTATAATTAGTTTCGCAAAATGTTTATATAGCTTTAACTTCATTAAAAGAGAAATTTTTATCTTAGGAAGGGAAGCTAGAATTAATTTGATTATTATATGTAAAATATAGATTGTTTTTAAACCTATAGTATAATATTGAATGTAACCTGAAGTTGATATTTGTCCAAATGGTTAATTATATTTATTTAGTATCGTTTTTTGTATTCTTCTTTTTATTACTTAAAGATAAAATTCAAAAATCAATTCAAAAAAAGCGCAAAAAATAATTATTTATTTTGCAATGTCTAAAGCATGACTTCCTTTATTTCATTTGGTTTTAAGTCATTTAAATTATAAGGTCCATATTGAAACCTAATCAAGCGACTTACTAATAAGTCAAAATAACCAAATATTTTTCTAATTTCTCGGTTCTTTCCCTCTGTTAATGATACTTGAATCCATAAATTCATACTGCTATATTTATGGTTTATAACATCTATATGATTACAGCTATCATGTAGAAAATTTATCATAATCGGTCCATAGTTAATAGAATTAATTCTAATTCCATTTTTTACTTTTGGTATAATCATATTTATCGTTTCGTATGGCTGATGCCCATGAACTTTAACGTAGTAATTTCTAATTAAATTGCCTGGCATTTCTAACTCGCGAGCTATTTCTCCAGAGTTTGTAATTAACAATAGTCCCTCACTATTTAAATCTAATCTACCTACTGATATCAAGTGATTTAATCTAAGTTTAAATTTCAAATAATCAAAGACAGTAGGGCGGCCTTTTTCGTCATTATGGGACACGACTAAGCCAACAGGCTTGTGATATAACCAAAGTTTTGTTTTGGGTATAACAATTGCTATATTGTCAACTGTCACCCTGTCTGACTCATAAACTTTGATACTCAAATTAGAAACAATGTTATTATTTACTTTAACCTTGCCGCTCAAGACGATTTTTTCAGATTGACGCCTTGATGCAACTCCCGCTGAGGCTAAGTAATGGCTGATACGCATTTCATTATATACATTTAACTTGTAATATATTTTACAAGATTGAATATAAAAATGTTATATAGAAAAATTGATATTTTTTATCAAAAAAGTTCATAAACTTTTATAAAATAAGATTTGATGCTTAAAATTTATCTAGTTTGCTTTTAATTACGCTAAAGCTCTTCTATACTTGACCAATTTTTTCTTCATTTTCAAGTTGCTTTAACAATAAATCATCTTCATCTAATGATTCATTATTTGATTCAGCGGAATTATCATTCGGATCATTTACTTCCAAGAGGTTGGAATTATCTACAGAAAGTCTCATAATTTCATTTGATAATTCTTTAGCTAAGGCTTTATTATTTTTTAATAAAGTTCTTACATTTTCTTTGCCTTGCCCTAATTTTTCACCTTTGTATGAAAACCATGAGCCTGCTTTATCTATAATTTTGAATTTGATTCCTAAATCTATTATTTCACCCTCTCTAGAAAATCCATGACCATATAGAATATCAACTTCCACTTCTCTAAAAGGAGGGGCCACCTTGTTTTTTACTACTTTTATTCTGGTTAAATTGCCTATTACAGCCTCTTCTTTATTTTTAAGAGCTCCAATTCTTCTAATATCTAAACGCACTGAAGCGTAATATTTCAATGCATTTCCACCAGTTGTAGTTTCTGGACTACCAAACATGACGCCAATCTTCATACGAATCTGGTTAATAAAAACTACAATAGCATTAGTTTTATTAATTGAAGATGTAAGTTTTCTTAACGCCTGACTCATTAATCGAGCCTGAAGTCCCATGTGACTATCTCCCATTTCACCTTCTATTTCTGCCTTTGGAGTTAATGCTGCTACACTATCTATAATTACTAAATCTAAAGCGCCAGATCTAACAAGGGTATCTGTAATTTCTAAAGCTTGTTCGCCATTATCAGGTTGTGAAATTATCAAATTTTGTACATCAACTCCTAATTTTGCGGCATAAGTTGGATCTAAGGCATGTTCAGCATCTATAAAAGCACAAGTTCCTCCTTTCTTTTGAGCCTCAGCTATTAAGTGTAAAGTCAGCGTTGTCTTTCCAGAGCTTTCTGGACCAAATATTTCTATGATTCTGCCTCTTGGAAAGCCTCCAATTCCTAATGCTATATCTAAGCCTAAAGAGCCACTAGGTATAAATTCTATATTAGTCAAAACTTTTCTTTGTCCTAATTTCATGATTGAGCCCTTGCCGTGACTTTTTTCGATTTGCGCCAATGCTTCTTCCAAAGATTTTTTTTTGGCCACTTCTGTAGCGTTATTTGTTGCCATAAACTGAATTTTAAAAATTAAAGTATATACTCGTGGAAGTTTAAATGTCAATAACCCAACTCAATGTCATTATAATTCAATATTTTCGTAATTAGTGGGTTTAGCGGGTAAGGCTAAATGAAATGTTTTCCATATTCCAAAACTACTGCTAAATGTCAATAATCCAAAAATTATTAAAATAGATCCAAAAAATTGCTTTATAATATTTAAAGCTTGTGTTGATAGTTTTAAACTGTCAAATAAAGTTATTCCAGTTAAAATAATCCACCATAAACTAGATCCGAGGCAAAAACTAATTATTATGTGAATAAAACTATTAAAGTTATTAATATTTGAATTAATACATGCTAAAATTCCTATAAATCCAAAAAAAGCCATAATATTATTTGTATTTAATAAAAAAACTTTAACAACAGTTTTGTAATTAAGATTTTGTATTTTAATAGATTTTGAATTGATCAATGGATATGAAAATTCCTTTAGCCCTAAATATGTTAAAAACAATCCTCCAAAAAATTCTAATAGTGAAGTATTATAAAACATTAGATATAAAACTTTGCTGAATCCTAAACTTGCAGATATCATGTATATCAAATCTGCCAAAACAAATCCAATTCCAACATATATTCCACCCTTAACGCCATTTTTTAAAGTCATTTCTATACATAATAAACTGGTAATATCAATAGAACCAGCTATAGCAAGTCCAATCAAAAATGATTTAAGTAAAATTAGCATATATTTAATATCAAAACAATGTTTGAAAGTTTCAATTATTCAATTTTTACACGATGGTTTATGTTTTAGACATGTTTCTATATATTCTTAGCTTATCTTTTTTCCATTCTTTCTCTTTTATTGCTCTTCTTTTATCAAATAATTTTTTACCAATTGCTAATCCAATTCTTACTTTAATCAAGCTTTCCTTGAAATATACCAACAGAGGTATTATGGTGTATGAAGCTGTTTTTAATTTATTTTTGAAATTTATTATTTCTTTTTTATGCATCAAAAGCTTTCTATCTCTTTTAGCTTGATAAGGTTCAAAAGCAGGCATTTCTTTTATATGGCTATTAACCAAATAACACTCATTGTTATATATTTTCACGTAACTTTCATTAACGCTCATCCCAAAATTTCTTATAGACTTAACTTCAGCACCCTTTAAAACCACCCCTACTTCTAATGTTGTTTTAATGTCATAATTAAAATTAGCTTTTCTATTGGTAGCAATGGTCACATTAGATTGAGTTTTTAGCTTAGACATTTTTGCTGTAACGATTAGTTATCCTAAAGACAAATATTAATCTTGATTTCATATGGATTATTATAACCTAATTTAACCTAAAGCTTATAGTAGAATATTTGAAAAGTAAGTAAAATATATATGATCGCTATTTCTATTTGGCTTATAGTCATTTTAACTTTAATAATGCTGGTGAATTGCCATAAAATAGAAGATGTATTGATTCTAATGCACAATTGTAGCTTGGTTGATGTCAATTCAATAGGAATTTTGAGTGTTGGCATTATTTTAAGTATGTTGCCAAATGTTGAATGGACTTTGATTGTAAAATTATTTTGTTTGATCGTATTAAACAGCTTATCCAGCACTTTAATCACCAGTAAAATTGCATGTAATGAACTTTAACTTAAGTCAAAAGCTAAGTTATGTATTTAGCATTTTAAATAAAAAAAATTTTCAATTGTGAGAATTTCATTTGCTAGTTTAGTGTTTTTTAAAAAAATTATTCAAATTGATCTAATATGCTGTTCAAGCTTTAGTAATTTATCTAATATGTTATTCAAACTTTAATAACATATATAAAAGCAATCAATATCTTGTTCCTTAAATAATCAGTATCTTACAATTTGGCGTATTTTAAATATTTTCTAAAATCAGAAAAATATTTAAAAAGGCTTGGTATTTGATTTGCGTCATGATATAATTAATTTATTACTTGACTTGGTAGCTCAGCGGTAGAGCAATCGCCTTTTAAGCGATCTGTCGTGGGTTCGATCCCCACCCAGGTTACGAAATTCAATTATACTCATGAGCTTAATAACTCATAAAATCGTAGATTTATTCCATAGGTTCTAAATCATCAAAAAGTAGATTTGTTCTACAGATTCTAAATCATCAAAAAGTAGATTTTTTATCTATTCTTTTATAGATATAAGTTTATCTTTAAGCTTTAAATATTTAGTTTTATAAGTATTTAGATTGTTTATTGCTATATTGTGATCTACAGTCACTTGATTATCAATCAAACTTATACTATATGAAGCAATATCAGGTGACTTTGCATTAGAATCATCTTCTTTGTAAGCTATATCAATTTTACATAAACCTAAAAGCAATAATTGATTTGAATCAACTAAAAATATTGATGTAACTGTTCCAATTTCCACCAAATTATCGCCTACAAGAATATAAATTTTTAAATTGGTTGACTGTGCTCGATTTAAATTAGGGTCTAAATCTAAAAAATCTATATATGAAATATCTATACCAGAAAAATCTAATATGAACTTTTTAATCACATACTTTTTACTAGATCTATTAGACATGGCAATTACTTCTTGCCCTATATAGCATCCTTTATTTTCACTAAAACAATAATCCATACCAAATTTTGGAATGAAACTTTTTTCATTTAAATCTATATAATCAATAATTTGATATTGATATTTATCATATAAATACTCTAAATTAGAATTAATAACCATGTCTGTTATTAGATTTTTATTTGTATTTTGGCTATCATGTAAGCCTGTAAACAAGTTAGTATTAAAATGATTTATTGACTCATAAATGAATTTTTCCTGTTGTTTAATTAATATATCATCTACATATAGAGTTTTATTAATCGCCGCAGTTTCATCAATCACCGTAGTTTCATCAATCGTTTCTATAACTTTTTTATCACTCATATCCACTTTGACTACCATTCTATAGCCTAAACACGGATGTCTGAGATCTTTATTACAATAAATTACATCACCTAAACGCGATATATTTCTATTATTTTTTAAATGATCATTGAATAGTTTAGATTCGCTAAATGAATCTATATGACAATTAAAATATTTAAGTACTTCAAGATTTTTAGTATATAAAACTAAATAATTAGTATCTAGTATTTCTAAATTTAATCCTATTTTATATAAATTTATCTTTTTTTTAAAAACTTCTACTAGTTTATCTGGAACTTCAATAAAAATTCTTTTTTCGGCTTTAAAAATAAACATTTCTGCGATAAATCTAGCTTGATTGGTCATAAGAAGACCATAGCAGTATTTCTGTTTCATTACATCATTAGTAATTAACCTTTGAAATAGCTGTATAACTTCTAGCATTTGAGTAGATACTAGCTCTAAGACTTTGAATTGCATAAGATTTTTCTTAATCTGATATCATCATGTGTGATATTATCATGTATTAACAAATTAATGTATATAGTTTGGACAACTTTATTAACGAATCACAAAAATTTACTCCAAAACAAACTTTAGTATTTGGCTCTAGTTCAAATGCTAAACTAAATATAATTAAAAAATTTAAAATCTTTCCAGACATTATAATCAATCCAGATATAGATGAATCTCGCATAAAACATGAAACTCCAATGAATTTGTCTAAAAGATTGGCTTTGCAAAAAGGAATAATAACTTTAAAGAAAGTGATTGAGCAATTTCATGCTCAACAAAACAAAGGAATTGAAAATATATCAAGCGACAATAAATTTAATAACAATACACACAATCTTCTCAGTGATATATTTATTTTGTCATTTGACTCAGTTGTATCTGTAGGCACCAGAGTTCTTGAAAAATCAAGCACAAAAGAAATAATGAAAGATAATTTGGAATTACTTTCTGGAAAAAGTCATAGAGTACTTAGTGGCTTCAACATAATGAAAGTAGAATTGAAAAATCTTGATAAACTATTGGATTTGTGTTGCAATTTATTCAATGAATTCGAAACTATAAAAATTTTAGAACCCAAATTAGGATTGACAAAACTCAATTCAATAATAAATAATTTAAAATACATCCATCAAGGCATAAAAATAATTAATAAATGCATAGTAACACAAGTAAAGTTTAAGAGGCTTGATGAAAAAGAGATAGAAAGATACATTAGTATCAATGAAGCTTCATTTCATTATTCAGTTTATCAATCAGAAAATTATGGAATGAGATTTATTAAATCTATCAATGGCTCTACGTCTGGCTTGCAGGGTTTACCACTATGTGAAGTAATTAACTCTTTAGAATCTATAGGCTATCGAATAATATAAAACTTATTTTTATATATCAATTAAATTGAACTTTAAAAAATAATTTTTTAAACATCAAATCTTTATGAAATACGATATAAATTTTATTTTTACTATTTTAATTTTAAAATAAACTAAATTTGAGACTTGTGAAACTTTTGAGACTTTTGAAACTTTTCAGACTAAGGTATATATAAAAATAGAATTTTAAGTCATGAGAATAAAATTCCCAATCTTATAAATCGCACAAATGAAAGCTTCAATCTTAAATTGAAAAATATCTCAAAAACTATTTTTTAGCATGAAATATCAGGTGTATAATTACAATATATTTAACAATAAGACTGTTATGAACTTTTTTCAAAGCTTCAAAATTAAAAATCTTTTCATAGCTTTATTAGCTTGTGCACATGTTAATAACATCGCATGCGCTAATAATCTTCATGATGTCGCAGAAGACATTATGCAAACTCCAATTACTGCAAATCAAATAGTTGAGCACCAAGTTACAAATCCAAAACCACAGATTAAACAAGTTACAGTCACTCATGCGCCTCAAGCTGATATAGAAATGAAGAGTGAGGAAAGTATAGAGCATCACGATTCAAAAATTGCTAAACAAATTTTAAATCTACAAAAAGCTCAAGAGCAAATTAAGAAACATGAGGAATTTATGACCAGTTTACCAGAAACAGTAAAAAAAGAGCTAGAAATATTTGCCACAAAGATGCAGCAAATTATTTCTCAAAGAAAAGATTTGGAATCTAAACTATCTAATCAGGCTAAAGAGTTTTTTATTAAAGATCGTCAATATAAATCCAAAATAGCATTAATTTCTTATTCTAAAACTGAAGATAAATTGTCTAATATAAAAGAAATGATTATGGAATATAAAAATTTTCTTCAAACAGTCCCGCAAAATGTAAAAGATGATATAGATGAATATAGATCTAAAAGTTCCGAATTGTATAAAATTAAAACTGAGAGTTTGAATATTTTATCATCTAAGGCTAAGGGGGCTTTAAAAAGAGATCGTATAATTAGAAAAATCGTTGGACAAACTGTTAATGGTAAAACTAATAAATATTCATCTAAGAACAAAAAATGAATTCTATTAATGTATTAGATAAGGCATTAACCAATATATTAAAATACGCCTGTATAGTTCTAGGAATATACTTACAGTTTAGTGGTACCAGCTCTGTTGGTGGCGGTTTTCAAGCGGGTTGTATTTTTGGATCACTAACTATATTTATAGCTACAGTTATCTAATATAAGATATAAATAACATTCTCTACCCATGCTTTGTGTAAGAAATATTTTAAAAACTTTTTTATACATTAATCATGCATGCACTTTGCTAAAATATACTGTAGTTTATAACCAAATCTAAGTATTGATTTATATGGTCAACTAATTAAGCATTTTTTATTTAAAAAAAGACTTTAATAATGCAGTATTTAACAAGTTTAAAACTCTATTACAAGATTTTGATACATAATACAAAGAGCTTGTTATGATCAATCGAAGTTAGTAATCAAAAAGTTTTATTTATATTGGATGTATTAAAAATTTTTTATACATTCGTATCTTCTACATTGTCATATTTTATACATTGACTGCATTGCTAAAAAATTCTTGTATGAATCTTCTAACCTCATCATGATTTTCCTGTATGTTCATTCTAGCTCTAAAACTTGACCCATCTCGTAAGCCATTACTGTACCATCCTATATGCTTTCTAGCTATCTTAGATCCGGCTTCACTTCCATAATATGCTAACATCGAATCATAATGTTCTAACACCAAATCTAATCTTTCTTTAGATGAGATTGTAATTTCAGGCAAACCTTGTAACATATTTGCAATAGAACCAGGTATCCAAGGCTTACCATATGACCCTCTTCCTATCATAACCCCATCAGCTCCAGAAAGAATTAAGGCTCTTTTTGCGTCTTCGTATGTTTTTATATCTCCATTAACTATCAGCGGAGTATTTGGTATAGCCGCTTTAACTTTTTTAACAAATTCCCAGTCTGCACTACCTTCATAAAACTGGCAACGAGTTCTTCCATGTATTGTAATCATTTGTGCACCACAATCTACTGAGTTTTTAGCAATAATTGGTGCATTTTGCGAAGCGCTATCCCACCCTTTACGCATTTTCACAGTTACTGGAATATTAACTGCTCTAACTACATGATCAACTATGTCATAAGCTAACTTTTCATCTCGCATCAAATGAGATCCGGCAAAATTGTCTACAATTTTTTTCATTGGACAGCCAAAATTAATATCTATAATCTTCGCACCTAAATCTTCTGCTAACTTAGCAGCTTCTGCCATGATTTTTGGATTATGTCCAGCTAATTGAACGCATGCAAAAGTTGCATCACTACTGTCTATTGAAGATTTTTGTAATGATTTTCTATTTTCTGTAACCATAGCCTGACTAGCAACCATTTCCGATACAACTAATCCAGCTCCAAATCTTTTAGCTAGGCCCCTAAAGCAAAAGTCACTTACTCCTGACATGGGCGCTAAAATTACATTGTTATCCAAAACAATGTTTCCTATTTTAATTTTCTTATGTAACATGAAAGATACTTCACACTTTAAGTATACTTAGATTATATATAAAAATCTTTTAAAGAATTTTATAAAAACTCGTCAAAAACCATTTATTGATAAGATATTAAAAAATAATGTTACCTAAAATCCTAGATCATGCTAAAATGCACAATATTAGACCTAATAAATCTCTAGGTCAGAATTTTATTTTAGATATAAATTTTTGTAAAAGCTTCATTTTACATGAAAAAATATCTGATAAAATTGTTTTGGAAATCGGGCCAGGTTTAGGCACGTTGACTAGAGCAATTTTGAGCTATGAACCATTTAAATTAGTTTGTCTTGAAAAAGATGCTAAATGTATTCCAATTTTAAAAGAAATAGCGTTAGTGCATCCAAACCTTGAATTTGAAGAAGCGGATGTTATGAAATATCTAATGCATTACAAGCAAAACCCACTTAATTTTAAATTTGATTCAATAATTTCGAATTTGCCATACAATATAGCAAGCAGAGTACTCGTTGACTTGATTGAGATAATAGTACTTGGAGCATCAATAAAATCCATAACAATCATGGTTCAAAAAGAAGTTGCAGATAGAATTTTAGGACTCCCTAATTCTAAAAATTATGGATTACTGACAGTGTTGGTTAATAGCGTATGCAATGTGACTAGAATTGTAAATGTAGGGCCACAAATGTTTTATCCAGTACCTAATGTTACCTCTACAGTCATAAATTTAACTCCAAAAAACGATATTATAGATTCAAAATTATTTAATCAAATTAAAATTTTAGCAAAAAATGGCTTCAATCAAAGGAGAAAAATCCTTAAGTCATCTATGAAAGATTTTATAAAATTTATCCCCGAAAACTTGTGGCTCTTAAGAGCTGAAAACTTGACTGGTGAAGATTATAAAAACATAGCAATTAACTCGTTAAACATCATTCAATTTGATAAAAATTTAAACTCAATGTAGTCTAATTTTATTTGTTTATTTGATACTAAAAACATGCATAGTATTTGATATATCGCCAGCACTTTAGCGTCCAACTGTAAGTTGTAATATTGATGTGATTGATCAGCAATCATTGACATTTCCTTGTGAATATGACACAATGAATGTATGGATAAATTTTTGGGAGTCACATTTAAAGGTTGTTTTAGCGTGCTATATCTTAAAGTTGAATTCTCGCGCTAAGCATAAATTTAATTAGTATTTGATAACACTAAATTCGTGCATTCATTTACATTTTTGAACAGTTTTTATTTGAAATACTTATGAATAACTTAATACAAGCCTTATGATATACATGACGAATAATCCTAAACTTAGTTTTAAAAATACAATAATATTTTTGATATTTAATTTTGCCTTAACTGGAAGTTTTTTTCATTTTGCAGCTGGCAAAAACATTGAATCAAGTCATACAAAAATTAATAAATCAAAGTCAACTAAACTTAATGTAAAATCTAAGTCAAAGATAAAATCTTCAAGTCACATTCTTGCGAATAAAGAACTTAAAACGCGCACAAATAAATCATCTAGCAAGGCTAAAATTTTAGTTGTTGGAAAAAATCCATCAGAAAAAGATTTCAATCTAGAATCTAATAAAAATAATCTCAACAAAATCAAATCGCATGAGTCTTCAAATAAAATAAAAAAAACCAATAAAACTAATTATAAAAATATTCCTAGTCAGAACTTATTTGCATTGAGAAAAAACAAGAAATCGAACTTAGGCACTTCTTCAATCGCTAACGATTCTAATGATTCCAAAGATATTAGCTTTAAACTTTCGCCTAAATCATCGAAAAATGTTTTTGACGCTACTAAAGAAAGAGAATTTAAAACTAATGATGTTCCTTCTACTCATTTGAATAAATCTAAACATGTAACTAATAATATGGCATCAGATGATTATTCGCCTGATTTATTGGCTAGAAATTCAACTGAAGTAAAAATCTCTGATGAAGAAGCAAGGCTACTAACAGTTTCTCCAAAACAAAATGCTATACGAAATAGATTAAACAATGTGGCCATCAGGATTAGCAATTAATGAATAAGCAAGGCTATTGACAGTTTCTCCAAAACAAAATGCTATACGCAATAGATTAAACAATGTGGCTATCAGAATTGGCAATTGATGAAAAAGCAAGATTATTGATAGTGTCTCCAAAACAAAATGCCATACGCAAATGCCATACGCAATAGATTAAACAATGTGGCTATCAGGATTAGCAATTAAAGTCAATTATTTATTTTTTAAAGTTTCTTTAGAAATATATTTTTGATATTACCAAATGCCTAATTTTTTTATTTCCCATTTTAAGTCCAGATCAAATTTAGATTTTGCTTTATCACGCACCATTTCTCCTAATGTCCATATATCGTCTGCAGTTGCATTGTTATAGTTAATAAGAAAATTAGTATGCATGTTAGATATCATAGCACCATTATGCTTGTACCCACGCATACCTAGACTATCTACTACTTGCCACGCAGATAAATTATCAGGATTAGTAAATGTACTTCCACAAGTTTTTTCATGAATTGGCTGAGTGCTTCTTCTATGGTTTTTAATTTCATTTATTTTACTTTGTATTATTTTTGATAAAGCTACATTAGGTTTTTTGCATTTAAAGCATGCTTCAAGTACTATATATTCTTTTCCCTGTAAAGCACTATATCGATATCCCATTTCTAAATCGTTTACATTAAATTCTTTGTAGTTACCTTCATGATCTACACATTTGACTTTAACTAAAATATCTTTATATTCATTTCCATAACTACCAGCATTCATATATACCCCTCCTCCAATTGAACCTGGAATGCTAGATAAAAATTCAAAATCCACAATACCATTAATCATGCAATACTGAGATAAGGAGTAATTCAGAGTTCCAGACCCTACTATTAAAAAATATTCATCATTTTTATTTTCTAATTTAATATAACTTAATCCTCTGCCAATTTTTATAGTAATACCATCAACACCTTTGTCACTTATTAAAACATTAGAACCCGCTCCCAAAATAGTGATTTGCTTAGTGTTAATAATATTTGGGTCTATGATATTATCAATTCTATTATTAGAAAAGTTTTGTAAAAATGTTACTAGGTCGTTTGAACTTTCTGGAATGAACAATAATTTTGCACACCCACCTACTTTAAACCATGTTAAATTAGCTAACTTACAATTTGTATAATACATGTGTTTTTAATTAATAATATTATATTTACCGAAAAATAATGATAGATAAAGTTACAAAAAATGATTATTATAAAGCAATAAGCCCTAAATTTTCAGCGTATGTGATATCTAGTGCGGGTACTGGCAAGACTAAAATACTAGTAGATAGAATTCTACTTCTGATGCTAAGTGGCATTCCAAATAAAAATATATTATGTTTAACATTTACTAATGCCGCTGCAATAGAGATGCAAGAAAGAATTTTGGTAAAATTACAAGCTTGGCAAAAAAATATTCAAGTAAAGCAATCTTTGCTAGAGATGATGCCTGATCCTATACCTAAAAAATATGTTACTTATGCTACAAAATTATTAGATAACTATTGTGCTAATCCAATTAAAATACAAACTATTCATTCATTTTGTCAAAATATCTTAAAATACTTTCCATTGGAGGCGGGATTACCAATAAACTTTGAAATTTTAGATCTTTCTGAAGACATAGTTCGAGAGCTTTATCTGAAAATATTATCTAATATAGAATCAGGTACCGCATTAGCAAAATCTATAAATAACTTAACCAAAAACAATTTGATAGATATAGTTAGGTCTTTATTGCTTAATCGATTTAAAGTTGAATCAAAAAAATATTTAGAGATATTAAATCTTGAATCCAAATCTGTGCCTATATCTGAATGTATTAGTAAAATTAAAACTAATTTAGATTTGTTAAATAAGATTTTTGGAAAAGAGTTGTCTAAATTTTTTAAGACTGAAAAACTTGCTATAGAAGAATTAATTGATTTCTTTTTGACCAAATCTTTTACTAAGAGGATTAGAGTTCTTGGAACTTATGCAGAAAAAAATCCAATAATATCTCAAATGCAAGATAATTTGCTAGAGTATTTAAATTCTGTAAATTACAAAAGTTTTATCCAAGATACAAAGGATTTAAATTTAGTTTTTGAACATTTAATGCAGGAATATGAAAACTTCAAAAAAACTCACAACAAATTGGACTATCATGATCTAATCCATTATACTAGTAAGCTATTTATGGATAATCCATTAAAAGATTGGGTTCTATACAAAATAGATGGATTAATATCTCATATTTTGATTGACGAAGCTCAGGATACTAGTAGTACTCAATGGCAAGTAATTCACCCAATCATCACCTCATCTAATTTACACAATGAAAAAAGAACTATTTTCATAGTTGGAGATGATAAGCAGTCAATTTATAGTTTTCAGGGAAGTAAAATATCCGATTTTGTCAATTATAAGCTATACATAGAAGAGATGTTAAAAATCAATAGACAAAATTTCATATCATTGTCTCTTAAGCATAATTATCGTTGTAGTAAAAATATTATAGAGATCAGTAATAAATTTTTTGAATACGTTAAAATACATTATCCGATGCATTTAACTCAATTTTCTGATTTTCATATGCATTCTAAAGCCAGTAATGATGGTTTTGTAGAAGTTTGGATGAATGAAAATAATGTACAAACTGAAAACACAAATATTAGCACGCGCATAGTATCTTATATCAAAAGCGCTATTCAAAGACAAAAAATTCTTCCATCATCAGGCAAAGTAGTTCAACTTAATGATTTTATGATAATTACTAGAACTAGAGATAAACATTTTTTTGATTTAAATGAAAAATTAATTCTTCACGGATTAAAATTTAACACTATAGGCCCTTTAGAATTTATGGAATCTCAAGTTTCTAAAACCTTCATTTCAATTATAAAATTCGTTATCTTGCCTCAAGATAACTTTAATTTAGTATCTTTATTGAAAAAAATTTATAAATTAAATGATGCACAAATTTATAGCCTGATAACTAGCAATCAAAAACAAAATCTAGTAGATTATATAATCAATAACTACCCTGATTATGGTCAAATTGTCAAAATAATACTAAAATTAAAAGAATTGGCTTTTGGTGATTTTTTCAACAATTTAGTAAATCTCTTAATTAAAGAATCAGTATTTGACATTTCGAATAAATCAGTTAATCAATGCATTGAAATGTTTTCTGATATTGTGGAAACATATATATCTAAATCTTTTGGTACCTTAGATGAATTCATTCCTTATTTTAATCATTTAGATATCAACTATATAAAAAACATTACCCCTGTCTCCAATGATTCTCTTAGTGTTCATTTAAATACAATACATGGAGTAAAAGGATTAGAAGCTCCTATAGTTATTTTTATGGATAATGGATTTTTACCTAGAAGCGAGGAGCCTACTTTCATTTACGAAAACATGTTGTTTTTAAGAAATTCTATTAACTGTAAAGAAACTGAGGATATAAGAATCAAAAATCAACAAGATGCTTACCAGGAATATATGCGTCTTTTTTACGTAGCTATAACTAGGGCCAAAGATGGATTTATTTTATGCACTAGTAATATGGATCCAGTGCATGATTCATATTATTCATTATTTAATGATTTTTTATCAACTATTCTAGAGCGAGATACTACAAATCTTCACAAAGACAAAAAAAAGAGCTTGATTAGATTTGGAACAAAGTTGCATGAAGATGATATCTTCTGTGTTGAAGATGAGGAAGTTGCTCTTAAAAAAGAGGGAGTTGTTTCTAAAAAAATAGATTCGTTTTCAACCTCTAAAGACGACTATAAAGCAAAAACATCTGACGTAAGTCAAGAGGCAAATAATGATTTAAAAAAACCAATAAAACTAAAAAATATTAATATCGAAGAGAAAGAAGAGTCAAAATACTTAAATCAATCAGACAGTGATTTGGCCAACTCTTCAAAAATAATAAACTTTCAACAAAAGTATAATATGGAATTAGGAATCAAGGTTCATAAAATATTAGAAGATATTGTGAAAAGTAATTTGTTTAATTATCCACTAAAGCATTTTTTATTAGAAGAAATACCAAAGAGTTTGCGCAAAATAGTAGAAGCTAATATTTCATTATTCTTTAATTCAAACCTTTTTAAGAGATTAATACATACAAAATTATATACAGAAATAGACATTGCAAGTAATTTAACAGAAGAAAACAATTCTTTTTTAAAGAGAATAGATTTATTATCATTACGTTATGATGAAAATGACTCGGAAGAAAAATGTTTAGAGGCAATAATTATTGATTATAAACTTAATTACCGCCCGTGCTTAAGCGTTAAAATACATGAAAAGCATATAAACTTTGAAAGTCCTATAATAATTTATTCATCTGTTTCAGATTCAAATATAAATCAACTACGAACTTATAAAAAAATAATACAAAATCTAATTACTCCAAGGCGAATACAGGCTTATATAGTATCTATTACTGATGCACGTTGGTATAAAATTCTATAAATCAACATCAAAAATACTAGCTTATGTTGACTTATGTAACGTCTATTACTGATGCACGTTGGTATAAAATTCTCTAAATCAACATCAAAAATACTATAAAATATGAAAATAATTCATACTGAAAATAAAAAATAGCATTAATTCATATTGAAAATACCATGCTAAAAGCTTAAATTTGTTTATGCACAAATTAAAATGCAAACTAAAAATTGCAATTTTCTATTTGTGACTTGTTAAGAAAAGTGGAACGGGTAGGATTCGAACCTACGAACGCTCTCGCGGGCAGATTTACAGTCTGCTGCCATTGGCCGCTCGGCCACCGTTCCAATAAAATAATTATATAACCTTAATCCAAAATTATCAATAGATTTGATAAAAAATAATATGAATCATATGATATAATATGACTGTTGTGGTTCTTTTTCGAGAGTCGCAAATATAGCAATAAACTGGTATGAAATAAAAATACTGGACCCGGGGGCGGTTCCCGGCATTTCCACCATACATTATGGGAATGATACAGCAATTCGACAGTATTTAGTAAAGATATTCATTTTGCTCGGGAGTGATTTTCCTGGCTCGGCTGTAATTTACACCGATAAACAATATCAATAAACTTAAACGCAAACAAAAATCGTTTAACCGCAAGAGGTAAAGTAACAGTTAACACTGCGAATGACAACTTTATACAAGCCAGCTTATTAGCGGCTTAATGTCAACCTTGAAGTAGTTTGGTGGTTTCCTAGGCAACAGAAAAACCACTTTCTTTAAGTTTTTCAACCGATTTAATTACTTTATAAATATTATTAAGCTGTAAAAGATCATTTATATAACATTATTGTGTTTTAATTTCAATAAAAAATAACTTTTTTTAAAGTTGAAATAAAACAAATGACTTTGAAGCAACCTTATATCTTTCATAATTTAGTATTTTATACTAAAACTTTCTCAAACAAACTATATAAAGCTAGTTAATAACTGAATTATCATCTTCTTGAATACTCTCATCATAGTCTAAAATTTCTATTGACTCTTCTTCTGATGAAGAATAATTTATATTTTCATATTGATCTTTGGCCTCTTGATAATTTTTATTTTCATCTTGATCTTTGTTTTCTTGATAATTTTTATTTTCATATTGATCTTTGGCCTCTTGATAGATTTTATTTTCAGTTTGATTTTTATAATCAAGAGTAGGTTCTAAATCTTGAAATATATCTTCTGATTCTATCGTATAAGATTCTTTTTCGCTTAGGCGCTCATTTTCAACAATCCAACTATTGTTGTATTCCTGATTTTTTGTATCAAAATCAAAAATAGATTGATTGAATAATTTGCCTCTATAGTAAATATTAGATGGATAATAGCCAGTATATTGATAGTCAGCGCGTTTAATCTTCAGGCACATTTTTCCATCCATATAAACTAATTTGTATGATTCGGGAGATAATAATGTAGTAACTAAAGTTGTTTGTTTAGAAGATTTATCTTTTTGCAATTCTTTAAAATTAGATATTTTATTCATCTCATCTTGATATATATAGTTCATAAATTTAGCAAATATAGGAGAGGCAATGGAATTTCCAGTTGCTTTGTGTCCTAAGGTCTTAGGCGTGTCGTATCCTAAATAAACCCCAAAAGCTAGTTCAGGAACCTTGCTAAATCCTACAAACCAAACATCTCTACTTTCATTAGTGGTTCCAGTTTTTCCACCAAGGGTCATGTTGGGAACCTGTTTCTTTATTTTATTTGCATTTCCATATTCGATTGTGCTATTTAGTAAAGATTGAATTTGATAAATACTAGACAAATCTGCAATTTGCTCATTGTTTAGATTTAATAATTGAGGCGCTTCTGTATTTGTATTACAGTTTACGCATTTTTGATTATCTCTTAAGTACAAGATTCTGCCGTTTTGATCTTTTATAACATCGATAAGACTTGGTAAAACTCTTTTTCCATTGTTAGCAATTGTTGCAATAGCGCTGGTTGTTTTAATTAAAGTGCTTTCAATTGCTCCTAATGCTATAGGTAAAAATTTGGGAGGATTTTGATGTATGTTAAATCTTTTTAGAATTTCCGCAAGATTTTTTAATCCAATTTTTTGTGCAATTCTCAATGTTGATAAATTTCTTGATTTTTCAAATGATTCTTGCATTGTAATATCGCCTAAAAATTTGTTACCAAAGTTTTTTGGCCTCCATACCTGATTGCCAACAGTTATTTCCATTGGTTGATCAGAAAAAAGATTATTTGGCTCAATATTATTTTCCAATGCAGATAAATATATAAAAATCTTTATTAAAGATCCTATTTGTCTATTAGCTTGCGTAGTTCTATTAAATTTACTCTCTAGAAATGAATAGCCTCCGACCATTGCTAAAACTCGTCCATCTAGATAATTCATTACAAGAAGGCCACCATTTAATCTATTGTTAGTAACAATTTTATAAATTGAGTTTTCTGTGAATTTTTTATCAGGCGCTGCTAGGGTTTGAGCAAAGATATTATTTTCTTCAGATAAAGGCGACATACGTTTTAACAGAACTAAATCATTAATTTTAAATAGATCTTTGAAAGACTTAGCGCATATTTTGTTTCTAGGAGATAAAGAAGATGAATTAGAGCATGTAGTATCCAATACATCTTCATCAAACGCGCTATTAAAGTTCAAAAGTATTTCTTGTTTAGTTTTGGTGATTAATTTCAATTCATTTGGCTTAACTCCTCTTACTATACATAGCATTTGTGAACTTTGATACTTATATTTATAAAATTCTTCAAGTGAATTAATTGTATCGAAAACTACATTATTTTTTTGTGCTTCATATTGATTGATATTTTCTCGAAAAATGTTTTCCGCTTGTCTTTGGTAATCTGGGTTCAGAGATGTAAATATACTTAAGCTACTCGTATAAAACACATCTTCTCCAAGAAGCTTATTAACTTCTTCTCGAACTGCTTCAGAAAAATATCCAGTATTTTCATGATTGACATAAGCATCTTTGCTGAATAAAATCTCTTTTGACTGAGATAAATCACGCTCATCTACAGTAATAAATCCGTTTTCTAGCATCTGATTTAAAACATAGTTCCTACGATTTTTGACTCTAAGATAATTTTTTGGATTACTTAAAACGCTTGGAGCTTTAGGCAAAGAGGCTAAAAAAGCCGCTTCAGATATTGACAACTCTTCTAGAGGCTTATTAAAATAAGTTTTTGCCGCCGCCGCAACACCATAACTACCTTTACCTAAATAGCTGTGATTTAAATATAATTCTAATACCTGATCTTTAGATAATTCTTGACTTATTTTGTAAGAAAGAATCGCTTCTTTAACTTTTCGCATCAAAGAATATTCATTAGTAAGTAGCAAGTTTTTTACTACCTGCTGCGTAATAGTAGATGCCCCTTGCATTCTTTGACGACTAAATAACTTAAATAAATTAATCAAAGGTAAGCGTGCTAGGCCCATAAAATCTATACCATGATGTTGATAAAAATTTTTATCTTCGGATGATAGAAATGCATCTATAACTCTTTTTGGTATTCGAGCAACAGGAACAAAAATACGCTTTTCTATAGCATATTCAGCGATAATATTTCCATTGGCATCATGTATTTTAGTGATTCCTATATGTTGATGATTTTTTAGGTCAGTATGATCGGGCAAATTATAAAATACTACATAAAACACATATGATATAAAGATTATTAACAATAATAAACTGTAAAAACATATTTTGACCAAGGTATAAAATAAGCGCATCTGAGTTAAATTTTAAATCAATTTAAATGTATCTTAAAACAAATATAATGCATCTTAAAACAAACTGAAATTTAACTTTTTTAAATGTTTGACGCTATGATGATCTATTCTTTCTTCAAGTGAAGCAACTTTATATAGATTCAAATGATTTTATTCAATAAATACAACAAATTTATTTTAATTTCTTTCAACAGAATTAATTGCGCCATTAGTAATTGAAGTATTTTTTTCTACTACTGTTGGACTAATATTGCTAGCGGCAGATTCTTCAAGTAATTTTAAATCTTTATTATAATTAGTAGATTTAAAGAATCTATCAGTTCTGAAAGATTTAAAAATCTCAGGCAAATATTTAAATTCAAAAGGATTATAATAGAAATTATATTCATTCGAAAATAGAATAAAAGCTGCTTTTGCAATTATTTGCTCAGACTTCACTGTATATCCAGACCTACTGTCTAGTGAGCGACTTCTATTGTCTCCCATAACAAAATATTCATCTGCTGGAATGGTAAATTTAACAGTATTTGCGTATAATTCTGGACTATTATTAATTGCATATCTTGCTACGTATTGTTTGCCATTAGGTAATGTTTCTAGATATTTTTTATAAGCAGCTTTATGTTCCTCGTCCTTTATTAATTCAGAACTTGAAACTACATCTTCTCCTATATATTTTGATTCCACTGGCTTATCATTAATATGAAGCACGTTGTTTATCATTTGAATAGTATCACCTGGCAAGCCAATAATTCTCTTTATAAGTCTTTCTTCATGTTGTTCTGGAATGTAAAAAACTACTATGTCGCCCCTTGATGGTGAATAGAAATTTAGTATCCTGCCACTAAATAAGTTTGGAAAAAATGGAATAGAATATTTACTATATCCGTAATTATATTTAGTTCCTATTACAAAATCTCCCACCATAATATGTGGTATCATAGATCCAGTCGGAACATAGAAAGATTGAAAAACGCATGTTCGAATTAAGAATAATGTAATTATGAGAATAATAATCTCTTTAATTATTGGCCAAATTGTTCTCTTATTAGTTCGTGTACTATACATAAAAAATATTTTAATTTAGAAAATGATAACATATTTCTTTAAACGTCATAATTGCCAGAGAAAACTGCAGCATATATTGCAAGGTACGTTGATAATTTAAAACATATATTGATAATTCAAAATGCAAATGGATGATACTTATACCAAATCTTTTATGTTATGTAAAATAAAGTACAAATACAGCAAATAAGCTATAATTTAAGAATAAATGATGTAACAAACATAGAGTTATGATAGAAGATCATGATTTTGTTTTCCCTAGTGATGATGGAAAACTAGTTCTACACTCTTGCTGCGCTCCATGTTCAGGACCTGTAATTGAAAAAATACATAATGCAGGCATCAAGATGGTCATATACTTCTACAATCCAAATATCCATCCAATAGAAGAGTATAAGATTCGTAAAGACGAAAACAAAAGATTTGCAGATAAGTTAAATATAGAATTCATAGATGCTGATTATGATGTTAAAAATTGGTTTTATTTAACTAGGGGAATGGCTTATGAGCCTGAGCGTGGTATTAGATGCACTATGTGTTTTGACATTAGATTTCTTAAAACTGCGCAATATGCTAAGGAAAATGACTTTAAGGTTTTTACAAGTTCTTTAGGTATTTCTAGATGGAAAAATATGGATCAAATTAATGATTGTGGTGAGAAAGCTGCGGAAAAATATGAAATTACTTATTGGGATTTTAATTGGCGCAAAAATAATGGCTCAGCAAAAATGTATGAGATTGCTAAGCAAGAAAATTTTTATAAGCAAGAATTTTGTGGATGCAAATATTCACTTAGAGATTCTAATGATTGGAGAGTAAAAAATAATAGACCAAAAATAGAAATAGGCAAAGAATATTATTGAGTTGATAAAAAAATATTGTTAAGTTGATATTTGATATAAATTTAGCTTTAATTTTTGCACACTAAATACAAAATACGCTTTTAATTATATTTTATACAATCTACTCCACTCCACTCCACTCCACTGTTCTACTCTGTTCTGTTCTGTTTCAACCCTGCTCATTTTTTATATTCAGCATAGAATGTGCAAGTTTTCTTAGCGCTTCACTTGGCGTTGGATGCGAATGATTTATCTTAGCTAAATCTTTAATTGTTCCACCTAAATTCATAATTGCAGCTACTTCATGTATTAAAAATCCAGCATATTGGCCAACAATATGACATCCCAAAATTTTATCTTGTTTATCTGTAATGATTTTAATAAAATTTTTAGAATTATTCATTAAATTGATTCCCTGATCAAGATCAAAATCAAATTCAACTCTTCCAATTTTATAATCATTGAAATTCATTTCAGACTTTTTTTCACATATTCCTATCGAACTCACTTCCGGCATTATTGCTATAATGTGTGGAATTAAATTATAATTTATGGTTTTATCTTGATTATTACTAGGCAGAAAATCCGCTTTAGATCTGGACAAAAAATCCGCTAAAAATATCGCCTCTTCTTCAGCTTTGTTCGCAAGGCCCGGACCTTTAATTATATTGCCTATAGCAAAAATGTTTTCTTCCGTAGTTTGAAAATTAGAATTCACAATAACAAATCCCCTTTCATTAATTTTTATATCTAATTCCCTTTTCTTAATATCTTTAAATAATCCATCTAAACAAGGGCGACGCCCTATTGCGATCAATATATTTTCTACTTTTAATTCCAATATAGCTTTAGTGGTCAAATTTTCTATTTTGATGTAATGCATTTGTTTTTTAAATTCTTCTTCTACTAAGGTGTGATTTAAAATAATCTTTACGCCGTGTTCTGTTAAATTTTTCATAATAGCTTCACTAACATCACAATCCATTTCAGTTAAAAATTTAGTATGTTTATCAAGTAAAATTACCTTAGAGCCAAGTGCTTGTAGTAAAAAACTTAATTGAATTCCTATATAACCAGAGCCTATTATTAATATATTTTTAGGAATTTTTTTTAAAGTTAAAATATTATCTGATGACCAAAATTTATTTGAAAAAGATTTTTCCAAAGTTATATTTTTAGACCCTGTGGCTAAAATTATATTTTTACCATAAATGTTAATTTTTTTTTCAATTAAATGAACTTCTATCAATTTGTTTTCATTCAGGTTCGAATGAGGCTTATTTTTATATATATATTGCTGATTTGAAGCAGTCCTTCTAGTTAAACTAGCATCATCAACAAAATGAATTATTCCATACTTTTGTAGATCTAATCTCATTTTATGCTCTATATTTTCTATAATGTCTTTTTTATACGAATAGATTTTTTTTAGGTTCAGATTTACATTATCTAATTCAATTCCAAGTTTATTATATTGTTGTAATTGTAAATATTTTTGAGCAATATTTAGCATAATTTTCAAAGGAATACATCCAGTATTTAAACAAACGCCACCTAATTTATTTTGATTATTTGCTTGACCCCTGTCTACAATAGCTACTCTCATACCATGTTGAGCGCATTTAATTGCTGCTGCATAACCACCTGAACCAGCGCCAATTACAATTACATCAAAAATTTCCATCTCATATTTTAATCATTCATTAATCAACTTATACTTTAAAATTTGACATTAAACAATAAATATCCTGTTAGTTATATAATATACTTAAATATCTGTGATAAATTAGCAATTTACTGACCTTAATTAACTTAATTCAAATTTAATTTAAGTTTTATTAAGCTAATAATATTATAATTATATATATAGATATAAAATATTAATTATTCACACAATGACACTTTCCCCATCTTCAGTTTCTATCTACTACGCAAAAAGAACTCCAATAGGAAGCTTTCTCAAATCTTTTGCCAATGTATCATCAATTGATCTCACGACAAATTTGATTAAAGATTTATATAAAATACATCCTTTTTTACGAGATTCAAATATAGATCAAGTGATATTAGGTCAAGTGCTAACATGTGGACTTGGTCAAAATCCTGCCCGACAAGTTGTAATTAAATCAAATATTCCTAATACAACTACAGCAACATTAGTGAATCAAGTTTGTGGATCCGGATTAAAAGCCGTTATATTGGCTGCTCAAGCAATTCAGTTAGGCCAAGCTGCAAATATAATTGCTGGAGGGCAAGAAAATATGTCTCGAGCTAATCATTATTTTTATGCTCGTCAAGGAGTAAAATATGATAGCTTAGAAGTTAAAGATTCACTTTTAGAAGATGGATTAAAAGATGTATTTAATCGCGTTGCAATGAGTGAAACTGCCCAATATTTGGCTTTGAAATATAAAATATCTCGTGAAGAGCAAGATTTATTTGCATTAGAATCTCATAAAAAATCTGCTATAGCCACTCAAAATAAACACTTTGATGCTGAAATTTGCCCAGTGATTTTAGAGCAGTATGATAATATGGTCATATCTATGGATGAGGGAATTAGATATGATACTAATTTGGAAAAGCTATCTCGCTTAAAACCAATAGTTAAATCACTCAATCCAGCGATAGAAGCCTCAGTTACAGCTGGAAATAGCTCAACTATTAATGATGGCTCATCTGTTTTAGCACTAGCTAGTAATAAATATCTTGAAGCGCACAATATAGAGCCAATGGCTAAAATTATTTCATATGCAGAAATAGGACTAGAGCCCATGTCTATGGGTCTGGGCCCTATAGAAGCAATTAGGGCGGCTTTAAAGCTTGCAAATTGGAATATTAAAGAAGTTGACTTATTTGAAATTAATGAAGCCTTTGCTGCTCAAGCTATTATTTGCGCTAGAGAATTAAATTTAGACAAATCAAAATTAAATGTATCAGGTGGAGCAATATCATTGGGACATCCAATCGGTGCAAGTGGCGCAAGAATTTTAACTACATTGCTATATAATTTAATTAGATTAAATAAAAGTAAAGGAATTGCTTCATTATGCATTGGAGGTGGAATGGGAATCGCAATTTGCATTCAGAGGTAAGATAGATACTACATATATCTCTGATATTTTGCTTATAAAATTGTAAAAACTGTTTATATAATGCTTATATAATTAAACAAAATACTTAAATATTAGCATCCATAATTTGTTTCTTTAAGGCATCACTAATCTTAATGCTAATCTTGGCATTACTTTTAACCAAAATAGGCTCTCTATTTTTAGGATTAGTTCCAGTGCGAGCTTCTGTGATTTTGACCTGTGCCGTAAAAAGTTTTTGTAACCTCAAAACATCACGCCTTTTTAAACAATCTACAAACACATCTTTAAAAACATTAAACATACGAGTTGCTTCTGCAATTTCTGAATTTACATTCTTTTGATTTTTTATTAACGGATGATTGGACATAAATTTAATAAAATCTTTGGTATTTATTACACCATTTTCAGCTTCGACTTGAAAGTTATTTTGATCAGACGTCATATTGTTAATTTGAAAAAATTTCATATTTAGCAAGACAATTATACACAACGGAGCCAAACTAGCACAATCTTTTTCTACTGAAAACCTAAGAAATATGTGCTCAAAATACTTTATCTGGAAAAATTGCTACAAAAAAATCACAACTAAATTTAAAAAAGGCTTTAAATAAGTGTTAGTTTGATTATTTTGCATCTAAAAAAACAAATTTTTTCTTAGATTTTGCATAAAGACATCATGTAAATTTCTATAGATAGGTATAAATTAATATGCACAATTATCTACAATAAAAATAAATATTATTATTTATAATATTGTTAAGCATAAATAGTATAAAATTTACTACATTCAATTTTATTTAGCAAATTTAAGTTTTTTAACTAATAATCATTAAGTCATAAAAAATACTAACTAAACTTAAAATATTATTTTTATCATAAATATATTAAAAATTTAAAGAATAAAAAAAGAAAACCATAAAAATAAACCATATATTTCAACATAGGCAAATGACATAATTAAACAACAAAACCAAGATAGACAAATGACATAATTAAACAACAAAACCAAGAAAACTATTTAATTTTATAGTTTTATATCGTGCTTAAAATCTGAAGTTATAATCAATCCCAAATCGTCTCTAATATTATTAATTCTGTTCGTGGCTACCGCTTTTGCTTCTTTATAACCATAGTTTAAAGCCTCAAATACATCCTGATCTGTAATAGCTTGACGCTTAACTCTAATTGGCTCCAATAGTGTATTAAGCTCACTAACAAGTAGTTTTTTAAGATAGCTATCAGATAAGCCGCCTTTAGTATAATGACTTTTTAAATCAAGCAAATGATCTTGATCATGATAGAAATGATCTAAATAGTGAAAAACTATGTTGCCTTCTACATTTCCTGGATCACTAATTTTAATATGATTTGGATCTGTGTACATTTTTTTTACTTTTTGTTCCAGAATTTGAAAATCATCTTTAAGATAGATACAATTGTTAAGAGATTTACTAGCCTTAGCTTTACCATCTATTCCCAAAATTTTTGGAGAAGAGGTGAGAAGGGATTCAACTTTATGAAATCTATTGCATTTATAAAGAGAATTATATTTTAATGATATATCGTTTGCAAACTCTATTAAAGATACCTGATCTTTGCCAACTGGAGCCATCATTGTATCAAATAATAATAAATCTGCTGCCTGACTAATTGGATAGTTTAAAAATCCCATAGGCAAATTATTGGTCATTTTCTTCTGTTGAATTTCTGACTTTAGGGTTGGAACTCTGGTTAAATTATTAAATGTAACTAAATTAGTTAAATAAGCCGTTAGTTCAAATAATTCTGTGATTTGAGATTGTAAAAAAATACGCCATAGTCTAGGATTTAATCCAATTGCCAAATAATCTTTTACTACTTCAATGACGTTACTTCTTATTTTATCTTTTTGATCAAAGTGATCGGTTAATCCTTGAGTATCAGCAACTATTATGTAGAGTTCTACATTTGGCTTTTCTTGCAATTTAAGCCTCTCTTTTAAAGATCCAGCATAATGGCCAAGGTGCAAAGGTCCAGTAGGCCTGTCGCCAGTCAATATTATTGTTTTTGAAGATTTGATTTCTGCTTTATGGGCCATTGATTTTGATAGATTTATATTTAAATGTTTTTAAGTTATGTTGCACAGAACTAAAGGTTCATGCCTATAAATTCATAGAAATTTGAATATATTTCTCAGGACAAAACTATTTAATCTATACCTTCTAAAACTTTAACTTTTCCGTTTGCTCTTTTTAATACTTCATATTTTCTGTTAGTGGCTTGGTTTTGTGCCTTGAAGTACCCAGAGGCGCCCTCAATCCAATCTGAATTATTTAGATAATTGGTTATATTCTCATTTTGTAAAGCATGCCCCGCATATAGTCCTAAGTCATAAGCTAATTTATGAATGTAATCATAATTATCAAAATTATTTTTACCATTATTGCTATAGCCAATATAAAAACTATTCATATCATGAGCATTGGAAATGTCTAAGCGATTATCTCCAAATATATTAGCAGTTTTATCTAAGTGCAGTTTTTTCACCAAATCAAACATCTTATCTAGATTTTTTTTAGAGTCAGCAACATAAATACCTAGTTTTTTTAAATGAGCCGGATTTTCGTTAAATTTATGAACAAATTCATTTACAGTACTTATAGTTGATGATATAGATTCCATATCTTGATAATGTTTTATCAAAACACATCGTCCACCCATGCTATTGATTTTAGATTCTAAAACTTTTGCTAAAGTATTATTATTTGACTCTGGTAATAGCAAGATTATATCTTTCGATATATCATTTTGAATCATGTATGACAAAATTTTCTCGGTTTGCTTCATTGGCTTATGCCCAAATATATATACGTTGTCTAAATTCAAATTAATGTTATTAGACAGAGTTACAATTGGTATTTTAGAATTAGTAAAAGTGTGAATAGGACTTACAAGCTTAGAAGATGGAACTCCTAATATTAAATCTGTTTCTTTAGAGGCAATATCTTTTATGCTTTCATGCATAGCCTGTGAAGATGAGCTATCATAAACGGAGATGTTAATTTGTTTTTTATATCCAGAATCTTGAATGCCATTTTTGATTAAATCACTCATTTCTCGACCTAACTGAGCTCCCTCACCATGCAAAGGCACTAAAATAGCTATCTCTTTTACCTTTTCTATTTTTTCAGAAACTTTAATTTCAGACTGATGTTTTCCTGAATATTTTCTTTGAGAAATTGAAGCACCTTTTGTTTCTTGTATCTCCACTGGTGCTCTATTTGTTTTATTGCATCCAGATAGAAGTAATAGATTTAAAATTAAAACTTTAAACCAAATTGAATTGCGTTGCATACTTTTTTTTAAGTACTAATATTTTGGTTCCATTATAATATATTTCATATGGAATATGAAACTCTTACTTTATATAAACAATGATATCAATTTTAGTTGTGATTTTAACAGGTATTATTTTGGCACCTTTAAGCTGTATTATGCTTTGGGGTAGATATGTAAGCTTTACCGACTCTTTAATACATTCGTGTATATTTGGTGGCTTTATATCTCATTTATTTGGTATTAATATTGTTTTGGCAATGATATTATCAGGAGTGTTACTTTGGGTCATTGCAACCAATTCATATAGACGTCAAAATAATCATCAAATTGTAAAATCTAAAATAGACATCAATACATTGTATTTAATTTCTATGTTTATGAGCAGCATAGCTATAAGTCTTGGCGTTAACTATAATCAACTATTGTTCGGAAATCTTTTATTTGTTACATATGAAAACTTGTTTCAATTGATTACTATTGCTGTAATTATCTATTCATTTTTATGGAAATATAGAAGAGATATATACTTAATGTCATTAGATATAGATTTAGCAGCTGGACTGGGAGTTAAAGTTCAATTCCTACAAAAGTGTTGTTTGTTGTTAATAATAACTACAGTTTCTATAGTAATTAAAGTGCTTGGTGGAGGATTTTTTATAGTTGGAGCAATGATATTGCCAAGTATTATTGCAGTAAATATTAGTAAAAATCCTAGTCAAATGTTAATTTATTCAGTTATTATATCAACCACAAATAATATCTTTTCTATAGTTGTTTCTGAGAAATTAGATTTAGATTTTGCACCACTTACTATCATATGTGGATTTATTTTGTACTCCGGAATAATAGGAATGAAAAATTTTTTTTTAAAGATTAAATAAATTTTTGTTAAAAAAATAGTACACTATATAACTATGCCCTACAGCAAATGATGCAATCTGTGATTTAACAAGTTATTTGATATGCAAGCTATTCTATACAAAAAGCTAACTTTCCTAATGTTAAATAACCACACCCAAGAAGTGGTACAGGAATGTAATAATTTACATCCTACAGATTTAGCTTTGTTGTTTTATAACTTAACGTCAGAAGATCAAAAAAAATTGATTGATATTTTACAAAATGATCTAAATCCTGAAATTATTCCCTGGTTTAACCAGGATTTATTAGAAATTTTATTAGAATGCGTTGGATACAATAAATTTGCTAAATTAGTGTCAAAGCTAGATGTAACAAAAATTATCAAAGTAATAATTGCATTACCTGAAGAAATAATGGAAAAGGTGACATTGGAGTTTAATGAAAATACCAGAATTGCAGTCGAAGATCGATTTAAATATCCAGAAAAAACACTAGGTAGAATTATGCAAACAGACTACGTGGCAGCACCAATGTGGTGGACAATAAAAGATTTAAATAATTTTTTATCTTTAAATTCAAGTCTGCAAAAGTGTAATGCGATTATTGTAATAAATGCTGAACATCATCCAGTAGGAACCGTTTATTCCGTAAAAGCAATTGGATGCAGTCCTTTGACTAAAATAGAAGAAATTATGAATCAAATAGAAGTTTTTCATGAGAATACCGCAGCCATTGAGGCTATTATTTCTTTTAAAAAATATGAGCTTATGCAAAGTTGCATAGTGGATAAAGATAATAAATTGATAGGTTACATAAATTTTACCCAAATATTAAATGCATCTGAAGAAGAAACTGAAGAAGAAACCATGCAATTACATGGAATTTTTTATGATTGTACAGGCAATCAAAGCATCAGTCTAATTGACAACATATTGATGAATATAAAAAGCAGAATACCGTGGATTTGTGTTAATTTATTAGTTGCTTTTATAGTAGCAAATATTGTTATAAACTTTGAAAACATAATAAGTCATTACATATATGCTGCTTCATTAATGTCAATAGTAGCCAGTTCAGCTGGTAGCTCCGGTGCACAAACTGTAGCAGTTACAGTGCGACTCATATCAAAAACTCAAATAAGATTACTTAGTGCTTATATAATTATATTAAGTGAAGTATTAACAGGGTTTACTAATGGAATGATTATCAGTATGATAAGTTTTTTAATTAGTTTATATATGTATCAAGATTACAAAATTAGTTTAGTTTTTGCGATAGCAATTTTATTTAATTTTATAATATCAGGAGTTATAGGCTCTCTCACTCCTGTAGTTTTAGAAAAATTAAATCTTGACCCTGCATCAGGCAGTAACGTTATAGTAAGTGCTGTAACTGATATCTTTGGTTTTTTTGTTTTTCTATATATGATTAACTGGATGCACCAATTTATCTAGAACTAGATAATGATTAATCAAACTATTCGTAGAACGTATAAAAAAGTTATTAAAAATCAATCTCATTTACTAGAACTAAGTCTCAATATAAAGAAAATTATTATAGACACTCTTTGTTTTGATGAAAATAGATCTTATGAAAATACACGCTGTAATGATTCTTTGAGCTTTGCTGAGGTTATGACGGTATTAGGATTTGAATTTTTGAGCCCACAAGATAAGATAATTTTATCTAATGGACATATTAGTGTTTTATTATATGCATTTTACTATTTAATAGGACACCCTTGGTACAATTTGAACCAACTAAAAAAATTTAGAAAAATTGGCTACAACACACCTGGATATCCTGAATATAATCGCACAATTGCTGCTACTACAGGTCCTTTGGGGCAAGGGTTAGGGACAAGCATAGGAATGGCTATTGCGGCAAAAAAAGCTAAATTAGATCATAAAATTTTTTGCACAGTGGGAATTGGATGTTTAATGGAAGGCCTTGGATACGAAGCGATCTCTCTAGCCGGTCATTTAAAATTAGATAATTTAATAGTCTTATTTGATAAAACTTCTAGTATCAAAAATACTACATCTAGCTTGGCTATAAGCGAGAATCAAAAACAAAAATTTATTAATATGGGATGGAAAGCCATAGAAGTAAATGGCAATGATTTGAGAGATATAAGAAAAGGATTAAGCTTTGGAATAGGTAGAAATAATCATGATGCTATTGATTCTAAAGATTTAGTGCATTCATATATTGCTAAACCAACTTTTATTGAACTTGAGACCAGTGAAACTCTCACTTTAGATAAAATTCAACCTTATTCCATTGTAGCTGAAATAAATGATTCTCAAATAAATATAAATCAAAAGCTGATTTTTAATTCATTAGATACTTTAAAGAAAAATTTAAGTGGCAATGCTACCAATGCAGACTTAAATCAAAAAATAAAAAACCAGTTTACGATCAAAAATGATAAAACTGAAGGTGATCTTGTTTTAAATGGTACAAATTTTGAAGAACCATTTTTTGTAAACTTTAAATTTTTAGATCAGTGGCGTAGATTAAATTATTTAATTGAACCTCATTTGATTCGAGATTATTTTGTTTATTGCAAAGCTCAAAATATAAATTCTGCAGAATTAAAAGAATATGAAGAAATATGTAAAAATAACGCATCCGATGCAAACATCAATAACGAAGATTTTTGTCCAAAATCATATTATTTTTATGAAATTAAAACTAATAAAATGAAAGCTTCTCATATAGCTTCAATGAATCAAGAAATAATAATTGACAAATCAAAGTTCATTTCTTCTGATATACAACCTGAAAAACAATTATTTCATCATAATATATATGAAAGATTTACTAACCACTCTACAGCAAACAAACTAATAGATAAATTTACCACAAGGTGCCCTGAGATATTTATTAATCCAACCAATAAAAGATATTTTAATGGTAGAAATATTAATGATATGTTAACTGAAATGTTGAATCCAATATATGTTCAATATCACAATCATCCCATTTCCATAAATATAATGAATTCCATATTAAATGAAATATTTATATCTGGAGTTGCAAATGTTATTTTAGGATCTATCGACCTTAATGAGCCTGATAGTTTGAAAATAAATGGCTATAATTCAATTACTAGTGATAACTTTTTTGGAAATACTCTTCATTGTGGCGCTAGAGAAAATATAATGGCCAGCGCTTGTAATGGCTTAGCTTTAAGCGGATATATACCAATTTGTAGCACCCTGTTAGCATTCTCTGATTATGCAAGATCAGGCATAAGAATGTCAGCGATAATGAATTTAAAAGTTATATATTTAATGACGCATGATTCAGCAACAGGAAGGGATGGTTCAACTTATCAATCGATAGAACAGTTAACAAGTTTTCGCGCAATGCCAAATATAATATTATTTCGACCATATCTTGTACAGGAATTATTATTGAGTTTCAAATATGCCTTATCTCACCAAGGACCAAGTATAATATGCATTCCAAGACAAAAATTAGAACTTTTAGAATTAGAGATAAACCAAAATACTACTCAAAATTTATATTTTTATCATTTAGCTGGATATTTAATTTCAGGATTAATAAGTGATAATATATGTTTAATTAGTACCGGTCCAGAAATAGAATTAAGCTTAAAAGTAAGAAAAATTTTACAAACTATAGATCCTAAGAGCTTTAGAGTAAAGATTATATCCATACCCAGTATTTCATTATTAGACAGATATATGAAAAATAAGCCTAAAAAAAGAGAAAATAATAACCTTAAATCTAAGATACGAAATGAAACTAGGGCAAATGAAAACGAGCCTCAAGATTTCTTTTCTAATTTAATTCAAGCGGAATATTTGTTTACTATAGAGTCAGGCGCTACATTGGGACTAATTGGAATTGTTGAAAGCCATAGATACAAAGCATTTAAACAATATGGATTAGACAATTTTGGATATTCAGAAAGCTTGACGCCTAAAACTATAGCTCGCGATATAGTAGAAACTATAATGCAAACATTTAAATCTTAAATAAGATATTGAGTTTTGACATTATATAAATTAAGCTATCTTATTCTTAAGTTTTTACATTGTAAGTTAAGTAAAATTTTGAATTTATATACCATATATAACTTTTGAAATTTGGCTTAATTGAGGTATAATCTCCTAGTCCAAAGCTTAGAATTTAAGCATTAGATTTCAAGAATATTTAAATAAAAAATCAATGAGAGATAGTTCACGTAATACTGATAGCAATTCTTCTTTATGGAGAAAAATTTGGTTTACAATCTGTATGATTATTTTGTATAGATTCGGCTCTTATATTCCAATTCCAGGTATTGACGCAGTTGTAATGAACCAATTCATGCAACAAAATCAGTCTGGCATTATGGGAATGTTCAATATGTTATCAGGAGGCTCTTTGGGAAGAATGTCAATTTTTGCATTAGCAATTATGCCTTATATAACTTCTTCTATCATAATACAACTACTTTCCATGAGTTATAAAACTCTTGCTGAGATGAAGAAAAACGGAGAACAGGGTCGTAAAAAAATTAACCAAATTTCAAGATATTTGACTATTTTAATATCTGTGATTCAGGGATTAGGAATTACATCAGCGTTAGAGATGACTCAGTTACCTATAGGAAAATTAGTAATGATACCTGGGCCATTATTTAAATTTGTAGGTGTAATAAGTTTAGTGGTTGGCACAATGTTGTTAATGTGGCTTGGTGAACAAATTACAGCCAAAGGAATTGGGAACGGCTCATCAATTATTATTTTTATTGGTATTATTTCTCAGGTTCCAGGAAATATTATTTCTTCACTAGAATTAATTAGAAAAGGTGGACTGCCAGTTGCATCTTATGCGGCGACTATAATTTTCAGTTTACTTATGATTGCTATAGTAATATTTTGCGAAAAAGCTATCAGGAAAATTAAAATTCATCACCCAAAACATCACAACGAATCTGTCACAAATCAAGAAAATTCTTTCTTGCCTATAAAAATTAACATTGCAGGAGTTATACCCCCTATGTTTGCAGATGCTATGTTGCGTTTTCCATTAACTATCGCTAATTTTTCTAATAATCCAGACTCAATGCTTAGCAATATTGGAACTTGGCTATCTCACGGAAAACCAATTTTTATGGTACTTTATACAATGCTGATTGTATTTTTCTGTTTTACATATACTGCTATTGTTTTTAATACTGAAGAAATAGCCACTAATGTAAAAAAATCTAATGTAGTGGTAAATTCTATCAGGCCTGGTGAAAAAACTAGGGAGTACTTAGATTTTGTAGTAACTAGAGTTACGTGCATTGGAAGTGCATATATCGCTACTATATGCTTAATACCCGAAATTCTATCATATAATTTTAACATATCCATAGTTGGAGGCACCACAGTAATGATCGTAGTGAATGTTGTAATAGATACTTTCACTCAAATTCAATCCTATTCTATGCCGACAAGATATGACAGAATAGCTAAAAGACTTAGAGCATCCTAAGTAAAATTATTGATATTAACGTTATCATTGGAACTTAAAAGCACTTCATGATTTTTGCAGTTAAAGTTAAAACAGGCTCCAAGTCAAATCAAATTAAATTTCTCAATTCACAACAGGCGCAAGCATTAAATTTAGACATTTCGTACTCAAGCATTGTATTAGAAATTAATGTCAAATCAAGACCAGTTAAAAATAAAGCTAATGAAGAATTAATTGATTTAATGTCCAAGTATTTTAAAGTTCCTAAACACAAAGTAGATATATTGAGTGGATCCAATTCCAAAATTAAAAAGATAAAAATTAGTGATATATGTAGTTCAATACCACTATATAATAATTGACTTAGTCGCATCAAAACTACAAACTATTTAGCTTTAAGCAGAGTGATAACTTTTGCTGCAGATTAGTTATTTTTTTATATAGGATTAATAGATATATTAAATTCTTTCAAAGAAATATGAATACTTTTGGCATAGATTATGACAATGTAAATTGGAAAAGAAAAAAAGAACCATTGGAAAAGAAAAAAGAAAAAGAGGCGGAGATAAACCTAGAGAATAAAAAGAAAGCAGAAATGGAGATAAAGACAGAGGATAAAAAGAAAGAAGAAACGGAGATAAGCCTAGAGAATAAAAAGAAAGCAGAAAAATTACAAAAAAAAGAAGAGGATAAGAAAGCAAGAGAAATAAAAATATTAGAAAAACAGAAGAAAGCGGTTGATGAAAAAGTGGAGAAACTAAATAAAGAATTTCAAGTTAAAAAAGCAAAAGCCATACAAACAGAAGCAAAAGTCATACAAGCAAAAGCAGAATCAGAAGCAATAACAGATGAGATTAATAAAAAAAAAGGTATTATTAGCCTTATTCAAAACAATGATTACAAAACAAGGACTACTAATTTAGGATTTAGTGATGATTTATCAAATATTCAAAACCATGAGGAAATTGGGGGTTGGCAAATTGTATCTGCGCCTTCAGAGAGTGATAAATTTTTTATTAAAGAAATAAAAGGGAGAGAAAAAATTTTTACATCTCTTGAGGAATTTATTAATAAATATACAAATAGTAAAAGTGTTAATAATGAAACAAAAATTTCAGATAAAATTAACTCAGAATTTGTTCCTATTGCAAATATAATTCTTTCTTTATTATCTTTTTTAAACATTTCAGGAGCAACCTTAAGTAGTATTGTTAATACTTTTGAAACATATGATGAATTAAAAAACAGCAAACCCTTTGTAGCATTTATAAAAGAATTTAATTTAGCCGTCCATAGGACAATATTTAATGTTTTTAAATTAATTTTTAGCTTAAAAATTGCTCCCCATAATGACATATTTAACCTGATAAAAGAATCAAATATAGATTCAGACACAATGACACTTAAAACAAAAGCAATTAAATGCCCTGAAACAATTAAAGCGCATCTCGAAGTATATAGTCGTAGTATACTACAAGATACTTCAAGTGAAGAAAAAGCTCTTGAGGCAATTTCTCAACATAATCGTAATAAAAAAGAAAATGCAACTTTGTGCCAGTTAAACGCAGAACTTACAGAAAAAAATAATGACTTAAGAGAAGAAAATCAAGAATTAAAAAAACAAATAAAAGTACTTAAAAAAAACAAAGAACTTCAGATACGATCTATCAGCCCTTCTATCAGTCCATCTAGATATACTATGGACGCACAAGATGGTAATTTTGAACAGTTGAAAGAAAATAACAAGTGCAAATTAAGAAATGCTAAATCTAACTTTGTAGAACAAGAAATTAGGTCTGAAGTAATATCGGAATTTATGGTTGACATTGTCTCTGAAGACTTAAAGTCTAAATTGGGCAATATAAATATTATATTGCTTGATCACCCTAAATTATTAAAACAAGTAAAAAAAGAAACAAGGGATAAATTAGAAAAAGATATAGAACTCACTAAAGACCAAATATCTTTTCTAGAGATTTATTTAAAACAATTTCAAGATTTTCAATTTCAAAATAAAATTAAAGCGCTTAAAAAACACATTACTTTAAATGCTTTAACAGGATACAACTTTAATGAATGTGAGGAAGGCATATTAAAAGTAGAGATTTTAAATAAGGTGAAATATTATTCAGTACTTTTTGAATTTATTCAAAATAATTTAAAAGAAAAATTTAAGAACAAAGAATTATTTGATAAAGAAATGGGAAAAATTGAAGAAGGTTTAAATATTATAAAAGAATATAAAATATGTGAACTAGAAAAACATACACTTGAATCTTATAATAAAAATAGAGTAGATTATCTTCACTACTTAGGTTGCGAAAATATTCACAAGAAAATGGAGGAGAAAGTTTCTGAAAGAATGAAGATAAATAAACACACAGCATGTAAATCTCTTATAGTAAGTCCCGGTGTGTCTTCAAATGAAGATAGTGAAGATAATGATCCAAATGTTGAAAGCATAAAAACAAAAAGAAAGACAAAAAAAAAGAAGGAAGTTTTTAGCTTAGAACTTAGCCCTACTAGTTGCAACAATAAACAATCAGATTCTAGCAAAAAAGAGAAAGAAATAGAAGAATCGCAAAGTGGTATATATAAATTAGAACCGCATCGTAACATTGAAAAAAATTCAATTATTGGTGAGAAAAATCTAGAAGGATTAATGAATAAAGTAAATAAAATGCAAGACAAATCAGATGAACAATCATTGCCTCTGCTAATATTATCTGCGCCAATTAAAAATATTGACTCTTCTAAAGCTGACTGTTTTAAGTCATTAAACAATCAAGGAAATGAATCTATAATAAAAGATTATAATAAATCTAAAGACCAAGATATATCTATATTAAATCAAGTAAAATCTATAACAGACAATAGTAAATCTCTTAATTTTACGAAAAAAACAGAACCTGTGGAATGTGTAAAAGATTTGAAAAATGATGAACCTGAAGCACTTTATCAACGTGAAAATGAAGATGGAACTGAGGCGCTTTATCAACGTGAAAATGAAGATGTGCATGAAGCATTAAATGAACATGAAAAAGATAAACCTGAAGCATTGGGTGAGTGTGAATCATTTGTTTTGAACGCAGAAGATGTGCGTGAATCATTACCGCCAAGACAAAACGAAATGGAGTCAATGAAAAAAGATGAACCTGAATCATTGATTTCGGAACAAAACGAAATGGAGTCAATGAAAAATAATGAATCTAAAGCATTGAGCAAATATGAAAAAGATCAATCTGAGGCGCTTTATCATCATGAAAAAGATAGATCTAAAGCATTGAGCGAATATGAAAAAGATAGATCTGAAGCATTGAGCGAATATGAAAAAGATAAATCTGAAGCATTGAGCGAATATGAAAAAGATAAATCTGAAGCATTGGGTGAGTGTGAATCATTTGTTTTGAACGCAGAAGATGTGCGTGAATCATTACCGCCAAGACAAAATGAAATGGAGTCAATGAAAAATAATGAATCTAAAGCATTGGGTGAATATGAAAATGAAGGTGCGCCTGAAGCATTGAGTGAACATAAGGCACTTTATCAGCATGAAAATGAAGGTGCGCCTGAATCATTAAATGAATATGAAAAAGATGAATCTGAAGAATTGGGCGAATGTGAATCATTTGTTCTAAACGCAGAAGATGTACGTGGATCATTACTACCAAGACAAAATGAAAATAAACCTGAGTCGCTTTATCATCATGAAAATGATAGTAGTGATGAAGATTTAAAAAGGCATAATGAAGACCATGATCAAGACACAATGTTTGTAACAAATGTAGGTTTATTAGAAACAGTGTCCGCTGAACTCACTTAGAAGTGCGCCAGTTACGCCGCCCTGCTGAACTAATTAGAGACCCGTCCTGTTGAACTCACTTAGAAGTGCGCCAGTTACGCCGCCCTGCTGAACTAATTAGAGCCCCGTCCTTTTGAACTCACTTAGAAATGCCAGTTACCATGTACAACTTTTTGTTTTAACCACATATTTACTACGTTTTAATTTTATATAATCTTTTAATAGTAAAAATAAATCCACCTAAGCTTAATGCCATGTCGGCTACATTAAAAGTAGCAAAATAATAACTTTCATAGTGTAAAGAAATGAAATCAAATACGCCTCCGTGATATATTCGATCTATGATATTTCCTAAAGCTCCTCCTATAATTAGAGCACCAACTAAATATTCTTTTTCAGCAATAAGATATTTATATAGATATTTGATCAGTAATAAATTCAAACATAAAAGAATATAGTTGCTGTAGGAATAGTATGAAAGTATTCCAAAACTAATTCCATAGTTCCATACGAAAACTAAATTGAAATATTCATTTATCTTAACCGAATAGCCCGGTTGTTGTTTTAGATAATTTATCAAATAAAGCTTAGTAACTTGATCTAAAAAAATTACTAATATTCCAATAACAAATAGTACATATTTTTTTTGTTTAGGAATTGAATACATGATAAAAAACTCAGGTATAGACTTTATATTCTACTATAAAATACAGGGCTATTAGAAATTCGCCTTCGAATAAAAAGGAGTGTATAATTTTATTATATCTAAACATAATATAACATGGCTTATAGTTTAAAATTGATGGATCATTATGAAAATCCTAGAAACGTTGGCTCTTTAGGAAAAGATGAGAAAAATATTGGCAGTGCTATTGTTGGGGCTCCAGCTTGTGGAGATGTGATGAAAATGCAAATTAGTGTTAGTTCTGAAGGAATTATACTAGATGCTAAATTTAAAACTTTTGGATGTGGCTCTGCAATAGCTTCAAGCTCCCTTGCGACAGAGATGATTAAAGGCAAAAGCTTAGATGAAGCATGTCAAATTACTAATAAAGATATAGCACAGGAACTAAGTCTCCCACCAATTAAATTACATTGCTCTTTGTTGGCTGAAGAGGCAATAAAAAAAGCTGTAGAAAACTATAGAAGTCGCTCTTAAAAAAAGTATTTCTTAGTTTTGTAAACAAATTTTCTAATACAAAAAATTTTTTAAACATACGTTATGGACAATTTAGACAAAGATGTAATAAACATTAGTAATTCTGCTGCACAGGCGCTGAAAAACCTATCCTCATTACATATGTCAAATATAAGATTAAGTGTTAAAACAGGCGGATGCTCAGGATTTAAATATAATTTAGATTTTGCGAGACATAGTTTGCCATTTGAAGAAACTATTGTAATAGACGAAACATTCAAACTATTTATAGATCCTAAAGCAATTATGTACATTATGGGAACAGAAATGGATTATGAAGAAGATGATTTTAAAAGTGGTTTTATATTTAGAAATCCTAACGAGAAAGCCAAGTGCGGCTGTGGAAAATCTTTTGGAGTTTAAGTATCCTGCTCTTATTTTATCAACATAAATTTCTAATTTATTTTACGATGGATTATTGGCGATTATCTATCTAGCTAAAATCAAATCTAATCTATTTAACTAGATATGACGCATGTGCTATTCATTGATGAACGATAGATATCAACTTAATTTAATTTTCATTTAATTTTTTCATAGTCAAGCAAACTAATTTATATGCCTTGTTTTTAGAAATGCCAAAATCTACATTTATAATGCGAGATATATCATTTATAGATAGTTTATTGTTTAATAACTTAATTATTTCACTCTCTATATCATTTTTAGTAGAAACTTGATTAAATCCATCTTCAAATTTTAATATCAACACTACTTCTCCCCTTATATTTAAATCTAAAAAATCTTTAATTTTTCCTCTAAAAGTAGTTTGATGAAGCTTGGTTAGCTCTTTTGCTATACATAAATTCTGATTTCCTAAAATAGTTAGCATGACTGCTAAAGTATTTTGTAATCTTTTGGCAGTTTCATAAAAAATAAAAACATGACTATTGGATTTAAATTTCATAGAGATTAATTGTAAATCTAGTACATGTTCAAAAAATTCCTTCTTACACTCTACTTCTTTTGGTATAAAGCCCAGAAAAGTAAAATTTGCAAAATCAAATCCCGATAAAACAACTCCATTTATTAGTGCGCATGGACCGGGTAAAAAATCTATTTCTACTTCGTTTTTAATTAAAAATTCTAATAATTTAGATCCGGGGTCTGAGATACATGGCGTACCAGCATCTGTAACCAAGCTAACAATATTTGACGGATCCTTGATTTTAGATAAAACAAATTTATGCTGAAATTCAGCCTCTACATCCTTGTTATATACGAATAATCTTTTATTTTGTACGATTGTATACTTATCTAGTAATTTTCGTGTGACCCTGGTATCTTCACAAAAGATTATATTTGATTGAGTTAGGCATGTCAGTGCTCGCTTGGTTATATCTTCTAAGTTTCCAATAGGAGTAGCAACTACATATAATTTACCTGGTAAAAAGTCCATAATTCTGATATATGAATATATTACTAATATATAATTAGTATATAACCCTATCCACGTTTAAATTGAAAAGCAAATTTTTTAGGCTTTGCTACTTTACAGTCCTACCTTGGTTTTTTTGGTATCCAGTTATCATTTTGCCTAAAAGTTCTTTAACTTCTAAAAATATACCTAGTACAACCTCAATTCTTGAAGATGATATTGGAAAAAATATAAATCTGATAGAAAATGAAAAATATAATCTAGTTTTTTCTAAAAATGAGGTGGTAAAAAAAATTGCAATCTCTGAACAATATCTAAAACAAAGTAAACAAGATGTAGTAAAAATTATGGAATTTGTTAGTAAAAATCCAAAGTGGCCCACAAAAAATCTTTTACTAAAAAAAATAGAACAAAGTTTTGATGACACAACAAAGTTGAGCCTTATTTTTAGTTGGCTATCGAAATACCAGCCTACCACAGATAATGGAATTAAACATTACGCTTTAAGTTTGTTAGCTTATAAATCTAAATTTACGAATCAAGATTTGGAATTATTAAAAAAAGCTTGGATCACATGTAAATTTAATGAGTTGGAGTTGATAAACTTTACGTATCGTTTAAATAATATAGATCTAAAAAATTTAACTAACGAAAATCAAACCAAATTTTCAAAAAAAAATAAAAAAATAAGCTTAGTAAATACTGATTTACTTCAAGAAAAATTAGGCTTTATTATCAGTAAAGCTTTCACTACGACAGAAATAAATAAAAAATTAAAGATCCAATTAATTGCTATAATGCCTATTGCCAAGATAATAGATGACAAATATGTCTTTTATATTCAAAGCATAATTAAGTTAATTGATTCTAATAAAAATAATGCAAAAAACATATATAATAATTTACCCAAGTTGCACAAAGCTAATGATTTTATTATATTTCTGCATCTACAAGCAATGTATCAAAATATTAAATTTGAATCTAAGATTTCTAATCAAGATCTTGCTTTAATAACAAAAGCAAAAAAACCAAATACCTTAAAATCAAGTTGGTGGAATATTATAAATTGTTATACTAGAGAGCATTTATTAGAAGAAAAATATAAAGATGCGCTTAAGCTGCTTAATTCAATCGAATTTGATGATTTTCATTCAGAGTCAAATAGAGCAGATCATTTATTTTTAAAAGGCTTTACTTGCTACAAAAATGGCAATTTGGACAATAGTTTAAAAATCTTTCAAAAAGGTATAAAAAATGTTAAAACTATCAACAATGTTTCTAAGTTCAAATATTGGGCAGCATGCATAAACGAACTTTTAAACCAATATGATTCATCTAAAAAATTATTTATAGAAACCTCAGAGCTCTTTTATACTTTTTATGGACAAATGGCAATGAAAAAATTGGGCCATACCTTAAATAAAAATGAATTGCTAAAGAAAATAGATTATCCAAAAATTAAAATGACTGATGAGGTAACGGCAGTTAGTTATTTAATGAAATATTCAAAAAATTTGTCTCTTAAAAAGCGTTTTGTTTATGGATTAATAGATAGATCTAATAAGCTTGAATCAATTGCAATATATAAAATAATTGCTAAACATCAAAATTATTTTCTAAATACAGAAACAGCTAAAACGTTAATGAATAAATATAATGTTTTTTTATCTGAAGGCTTTCCAATTTATAAATTTTCTAAAATGCATACGGAGCCTGAACTTGTGCATGCTATTACTAGACAAGAATCAAGTTTTGATTCTACAGCAGTTGCTTTTGATGGTGGACTTGGACTTATGCAGTTAATGCCAAATTCTGCTAAATCTATTGCTGCAAAACTTAATATAACGTTAGATATGAGCAAAATTAAAGATGCGGATTATAATGTTGAATTAGGTAGCTTTTACTTAAAAAATAATATAGAAATATTGAATTCTTGTCTTTTGGGTATTTATAGTTACAATTGTGGCAAGCATAGAGTAAAAAAATATCCAGAATTATTTACAAATTTCAATATATTAAAAAATGATTTAGATATTCTCGATATAATGGAAAAATTTCCAGTTAATATTAGTAGAGAATACGGCAAGAGAGTTTGGTCAAATTATATGATATATCTGGTTTTGATTCATGGTAAGCTGAATTTTTCAGATATGAAATTAAATCAAAACATTCCATTTTGATTGTTTTTTATCATTGATAAGCTTTGTTGCAAGATATATTGACAATATGGCAAAAATAAATAACTATAAAACATACTTAAGATGAATTTTAAAACTTTAGTGAATGCGGGAGCTCTACCTATTAGGTTAGACAGATTTATAAGATTACATTACCCTAACTTAACTCAAGGAATATTAGAAAAATCAATTCGCAATAAGCTTATTTCAGTTGAAAATACTAAAATTAAAAGTGGGACTAGATTGATTAATGGTGTAAAAATTTTTTGTTGCAGCAGCTTAGATATTTATGCTAATTCCAAAAAATCATATGACTTTAGTGAAGCCAGCATAGCCGTGGCAAATAAAATTATCACAAGTATCATTTATGAAAATGATTATTGTATTGTAATTAACAAACCATCTGGTTTAGCTACGCAATTAGGAACTAAATTGACAAATTCAATTAATTGCGGTTTAAATGTATTGAATTACGTGATTGATTTAGTAATTGAAACAGCATATCCAGATAATAGCTTAGAATGCAATAAAGAAAATAGAGAAAATTTTGAAAATATGAAAAGCGATTTATGTGATGAAGTTTTAAAAACATATTCAAAAATATCAAAGCGTTCTCTAGAATATATAATTTCTGAATTAAGTACATCAAATTTTCAGCTTTGTTATAAATTAGTTCATAGATTAGATCTTGATACTACAGGGGGCTTAATAATTGCTAAACATAACGCTGGCGCTGTGGGATTACATCATGCATTGAAAAATAAATTATTAAGTAAATATTATGCAGCGGTATTAGAAATGAAAAATAGAGAATACTCAAATGTTATTTCAAATACTTTAAATAGTGAGAAGAAACTAAAAATTAATTACGGAGAGGAAGTTAGTCTTATGCAGTTAATTTCTAGCACTGAAAGGCATTTATTATGTCTTTTCAAGTTAATTAGTGGTAAAAAGCATCAATTAAGACGCCATGCATGTTTACTTGGTGCGCCAATATTGTTTGATAAAAAATATTCAGATTTAGACGCCAATATAATGAATGAAAATTATAATACTAATGAATTTTCAGAATATCAAAGCTCAGATTATCAAAGTTCAGAATTGATTGTAAAATTAATAACTGATGAAAGTCGTGAATGGGATGAAATTATTGATCATATACGTAAATACATATGTTGTGAAAATAAACAAGATGACTTGAAGCAAATTAACTCAATACAATCAGATTGTGCAACCAAAGTAGATTATGAAACAAAAATAGACTTCGCAACCAAAGTAGATTATGAAACAAAAATAGACTGCACAACAAAAAAACAATTTGTGCCAAAAATAGCCTTACATGCAATTTATCTAAAAATTCCTATCAACCAAGATGAATTAAACAAGGCCATCAAAGGATTTAAATTTAAATCTCAGTATATTTTAATTGATTTGCCTTATGGCTTTAGATTAATAACAACAAACTGTAATTTAAACTATATATAAGATAGGTTAGTTAACTAACCATATTATGATTTTGTATTTTAAATGAGGTCTCCTATAAAATATTTTTAACGTAAAAAGAAGATTTAATAAACTTCAGCCACATGCAAAAATATAAGATGTTTAATCTTTACCTGCTTATTTGTAAATATTAGTTTATCTGCTATAATCTAAGAGCAAACTTTTATTTAAGCAAAATTTTATGTCACAGAATAAAACTTCTGATGATTTTACAGGCCTTAGAGGTATACTTTGGCCAATTCATCAATTTGAACTAAAAAAGTTCTTGCCTATGGGCTTCCTGATGATGTGTATTCTTTTTAATTACAATGTCTTAAGAGATACCAAGGATACTTTGGTAATTAATGCTCCAGGTAGCGGGGCTGAGTCTTTAAGTTTTTTAAAACTTTTTGGAGTTACTCCAGCCGCAGTATTATTTATTGCATTATTTTTTAAACTATCAAATATTCTTAGCAAAGAGAAGTTATTTTATGTGATTGGAGGCGTGTTTGTTGGCTTTTTTGGTATATTTGGTTTCATTATTTATCCAAATATAGACTTGTTTCATATGAGCTTGGAAACTATACAGTCACTACAAGCTGCTTATCCAAATATGCACTGGTCTGTTCCAGTGATAGGAAACTGGAGTTTTAGTTTATTTTATATTTTTTCAGAACTTTGGGGCAGTGTTTTTATTTCAATGTTCTTTTGGCAACTTGCTAACAGTATTACTAAGATGAATGAAGCCAAAAGATTTTATGCTTTGTTTGGTATAGTAGGAAATTTAGGTCTTTTAGCAGCTGGTCAATTAATAACCAAAGCAGCTGATTATGCACAGGCTCAGGTTAGCTTGGGACTTGCAACAGATGCAGAAAGCTTTGCGCTAAATATTAAAGTTTTGATGATTTTAGTAACAGTAGTTGGAGCTTTAATGTTATTAACTTATCGTTGGATACATACCAACGTAATGACTGATCCAAAGCTTTACAACCCTGAGGAAATTAATACCACCAAGAAAAAGAAAGAAAAAATGGGAATTGGGGCTAGCTTCACCTACATTTTAAGCAACCCGCATCTGTTATATATAGCAGTTATAGTTTTTGCTTATGGAACTAGTATTAATTTAATAGAAGGTGTATGGAAAAACCAAGTCAAAATTGCATTCCCAGATAAAAATGACTTTAGTCGTTTTATGGGTCAATTTACTACGATCACTGGAGCAGTAACTATAAGTGCAATGATTATTGCTAACAATTTGTTAAGAAAATTTAGCTGGGTAACGTGTGCGATAATAACCCCTATGTTAGTATTGGTTACTTCTGCTTTATTCTTCTTCTTTGTATGGACTGGGTCTACAAGCACTCCAGATACCATAATTTTTGGTGGTTTCACTGTAGTTTTAGCTGCTGTGATCGTTGGACTTATTCAAAACGTTTTGTCTAAAGGTACCAAATATGCTTTGTTTGATGCAACTAAACAAATGGCGTATATACCATTAGATAATGAAGCTAAAACTAAAGGACAAGCAGCTGTCGAAGTAATAGCCGGTAGAGGTGGAAAATCAGGCGGCGCCCTTATTCAATTTGCTTTATTGAGCTTAATAGGAGGAAGTGTAAGTCTCTCTTCTTTAACCTACATATTGGGTCCTGTAGTAATTTGCGTTTGTTTAGCATGGTTGGTATCAGTATTGAAAATTAATCAAAGCATGATAGCAATAGAAAAAGCTAATCTTAAAAACTGAATCAAAAACTGATAATGTAAATCTATTTTGGTTTAGTAAAATTCTATTATGGTAAAATATAGTCTATGTATCCTACCATATTCATAAATGAGTTACACCGCATATCAATTAGATACATCTAAAAGAGTAACAACTCAATTCCACAAATTTGTTAATTCTAAATATGAGTTGGCAACTCAATTTATAAAGCAATATATCAAAATTAAGCAGAAACATCTAGAATATTTGGTATTTTTCCGAATTGGAGATTTTTTTGAATTGTTTTTTGACGACGCTGTCATAGCTCATAAAGAATTGAATATTTTTCTTACTAAGAAAAACACTAAAGCTGAAGCAATAGACATGTGCGGCATTCCACATCATGCTTTGGATAATCATGTAAATAAATTAATTAAGCTGGGCTATAGAGTTGCGATTTGTGATCAGATAATTGACGATTCTAACGAGGCCAAATTAATAGTTGGTGGTTATGATTATGATTCTTATCTTTCTAATGATTTAGAAACAGATCAATTGGATGATAAAAACTTTGATCAACCTGCAAAAAATGAATTAGAAATCTCAAAAGAAATAAATTCATTTTCCAAGAATAATGGTTCAGCTGATGCTGCTAAGAATAATGGTTCAGCTGCAAAGAATGATGGTTTATCTACCAAGAATAATGATGCTATCAAAAATGATGGTCTATCTACCAAGAATAATGGCTCAGCTGATGCTACTAAGAATGATGATGCTGAAGCTTCTAAATTAATTAAAAGAAAAATAGTTAGAATTATTACCCCAGGCACAATTACGGCAGAATCTGTATTAGATAGCACGGTCCCAAATTATTTAGTCAGTATATATCAATCAGTGACTAATGAACTAGAGGAGAATTTATTAGATCAATCGCCAATAAACAAATTAGCAAGAGTAATTTTTTATATTTCTTATGCTGACGTAAATACTGGTGAGATTAATATCATTAGTTGTAATGAAAATCGTTTATTAAGTCAATTAGCAGTTATTGGTCCAAGGGAAATTTTACTTTCCGAAACTCAAAGTGAAATTATAAAAAAATTGCAACCATATTATTCTTTAATTACAATGGTTAGTGCGCCACCAACAAGAACAAATCTAAAACATAAGAGGGTTATTGATTCGATATTTAACAAAAGCAAAACTGCAACAAGCCTTAATAATTTTGAAGAGAATGCGCTTTCCATGATATTACAATACATAGACTTTACTAGACTAAATGGTAATTTATCTTTGCCACAAAAGCTAGGAAATATAGATACATTCCCATTGGATCATTTATCAATTCATCATTTAGAAATTTTAAAAAATTATAACGGAACTAAGCATAATTCATTATTTGATGTTTTGAATAAAACTTATACTAAACCTGGAGCTAGGCTATTAAGACAATTCATTTTAAATCCATTAAAAGATAAGTTTAAAATTATTAAAAGACAAGATTATGTTGCAATTTTAAATTATGAATTTAAGAATAATATAGATCTTATATTGAAGTTAACTACAATGTTGCAAAATTTTGGAGATATAGATAGTTTACTGACTAAGCTTAATAGTCGTAGTTTCGATATCAGAAATACGATCCAAACTATCTCAGGCATAAGTCAATGTTTGGTATTTTATAACAAAATTCAAGAGGTCATTTTGTTATTTTTTAATAATTATCAAAAGCTCAAATATAAAGATATTCTAGAGTCTGTTGAAAAACATTTATTTGCTGAAGATCCTAATGCTAGAGCAAATGATAAATTACCCAAGCGTGAAAGTCTTAACATAGTGCAACATTCATATCAATCCACCCGTAGTAATAATGTCGATAGACATTTTAACTTCAAGGAAATATTGAAAATCATACCAGAGTACAGAGAATTAATAGACTTCATAGCTAAAATGATAGATATCAATGAAGGAGCCCTTCGTCATGATGCTCATCCAAAATTAGCTAAATTAAAAAATGAACAGTATGAGTGCAAAAATGATATATTTAATCTTCAAGATAAGTATAAAAAAATGCTTTCTGAAAATAATTTGAAAGTTATGAAGCACAGCTTGATTAAATATTGCGTAGAAATTCCATCTAAATCAGTTGCTAAGTTTAATAGTAAAACTTTTGAAAAGTTTATTCCAAAGCAAAATACCGGCATAGTTTCTAGGTTTAAAACGTTAGAGTTAGAAGAAATAGAGCAGAAATTAGGTTTTTTAGAATCTTCTATAGCAGATTTTGAAAAAGAAATAATCAAAACTTTAATAAATAAATTGATAGACAGTTCTGAGTTGATGAGAGAGTCAGGGAGAATAATAGCTCATATAGATGTTTTTTTATCATATGCAGTTATGGCTAATGAGTACAAATATTCAAGGCCTAAATTTTCTACAAATGATTTATTGATTCAAAATGGCAGGCATCCAGTTTTAGAAAATCTATGCAGCAATTTTAAACCTAATGACATTTGCATTAAAAATGAAGTAATTGTAATTACTGGACCTAATATGGGAGGCAAAACCACTTTCCTGAGGCAAGTAGCAATTATAACTTTGATGTATCAAATCGGCAGCTTTGTTCCAGCAGATCATGCAGAGATTCCAATTGTAGATCAAATCTTTACTCGAATTGGATCAAATGATAGCCCAACACAAGGACAATCTACATTTATGAAAGAAATGAGTGAGATAAATTATATTTTATATAATAGTACTAAAAATTCATTAATTCTATTAGATGAAATTGGAAGAGGTACAGCCAATACCGAAGGAATGGTTTTAGCATTTTCGATATTGGAATACATATATAAACATTTAGGAGCAAAATGCATTCTTGCCACTCATTATCATAAAATTTATGACATGATTAAGATGTTTAATGTTCAGATTGAATGTAAATTTTATTTTACAAATTTAGAAATTAATGAAGATGGTATAAAGTTTTTGTACTCTTTAATGCCTGGAGTTATGTCTCAACCTTATGGAATTTCAGTAGCCCAAATTACTGGCATGAATCATTCCATTGTAAAATCTGCTAAATTTTACTTCGAAAAATTAAATAATTAAAATAGGTATAAAATACTTATCAATTAAGTTAGATTTATAAAAAACTCAACGGATATTCTAGAATGAAAACTCTAACTTGAGGCTAAAGTTGTGTTGATTCTGAGTAATAATTTTAGTTTCAGTAACTCCATTTTTTTGAACTCTATTGGTATTAAATATCTTAAAGCCTTTATATCCTAACTTTATTTCTCCATATTCAGATAAATTGATGCAAGGCTCAATTTTAAGACCTATATAAGACTCTTGTCCAGCAACCAAACATGGTTCATCCATAAAATTGTGAACATAGCTTGGTGCCATAGTTTTGCTTAAATTATATCCAGTATAGATCTGCAATACAGCCCCTAATCCCATTGCTTCACTGACTAAATAGAGCTCTATACCAGTAGATAGTATTAGAGAATGTGAATTGCTCATAATATCATGCCATAATTTTTTTGGATTTTTATATTTTGCTGTTTCAAATAAATTTTTCCAAACTTGTGATAGAGTAGCAGTATTATTATTTGTAAAATATCTTCCTGATGCAAATAGTTTTAAACTTGAATCATTTACAAATGGTATTGAAAAGCTAAAAGCATTTAATCTTAATCCAATTGAAATTGCGTGCGAATTATCGCCATTAGAACTTTTTTCTTTGGTTTTATCAATAAAATCTTTAGAAGCTTTATAATCAGGTTGCATAAAAAAAACACAATCTGCTTTGCCACTAATTAAAAAATTAAAATTTAATCCAGCCCCATAAAGTAAATTATAACTAGTAGATTTCATTTCCCCCTCTTGATATCTATAAAATCCTAAAATCAAGTTAATATCCACAATATCATTGATATTTAAACCAATAAAGCCATCTACAACATTGTGATTTACCCCACGTAGCAAATTAAAAATTGAATCTTGAGTTTGAATAACCTCGCTACTACTATCAATAAATGTTGAGCTTCCATGTACACCAAAGCTTATTGCAAAATAATCAGAAAAACCTGAGCTTATTAAGTTTTTTTTAGTTTTTTTATCCTCAAGAATAAAGCTTGAAAACTTTTTAGTATTAAAATATTGATCTATTGCTTTATTAGCGGTATTTAAAGTTGCAAATACTAAATTGGGCATTAATAGATATGATAAAATCGTCGTCACTAGATACACTAAAAACGTTTTACGTACCAAGTTCTTCAAAAATTTCATAATAAATTACGTTTTGATTTCATATAAACAAGTTAGTATTTATATACTACATAAACATAACTAAACATTATGGAAATATTTAAATTGTTATCAATTTTTTCTATTACTGGAATAGCTAAGTTTATTACTAATGATACTATATATGTTCACTTAATACTCAACTACTATTTCATTAGTAGAAACTTATCAGTTTTATTGCATGTTATAGTTATTTGGCTTTATATTAATTTTTATTATTTAGATCCCTGGATAGTTTGGATCCCTAGCATTGCTTTTTATTTAATTTATCATATAACTACTGCCTATAGACAAAAAAGCATCATAACATTTCTAATTTACTTTAGCTTTCTCTCGATGTTATTTTATATATTAGATTTACTAGATATAATCTTGCCTAATTGGGCAGTTATAATAAAAAATCTTTTTATTAATTATGCCCTATTTAGGATAGTGTGATATAGTTATAATGATTGATTGCTATCAATTTTTTGAAAGCAAAAATTGAATATTTTTGGATGTAGAAATCTTTTTATATATAATTCCTATATATTCACTGAACAATAATACAATTATGAATAAGATAAAAAAAGGAGATGTAGTAGTTATAATTAGCGGAAGCGATAAAGGGGCAGTAGGCAAAGTTGTTAAAGTAATGCCGAAGGAAGATAAAGTTTTGGTTTCTAATGTCAATATTAAAACATGTTTCATAAAACCAAGCGGAATGACGCCTGGTAGTATTCAAAAAAAAGAAGCTCCAATTTCTGTATCTAAAGTTGCTTTACTAGATCCAGAAGTTGCAAAAACTAATCCTACTAAATTAGATTCTTTAAAAGGCAACATAATTAAAATAGGATTTCAGATAGATTCTAATGGAGTTAAAGTTAGAATCAATAAAAAATCCAAATTAGCAATATAACTTATATATCGTTTAGATGTTGTTTATTTCTAATTGCAATTCAATAGCGCTCTTATCATATGATATACTCTGTTTTTTGATATATTTTGTATTCAAAAATACATTTTATAATCAGCACGTTAGTTTCTAAAAATACTTCATTATGTCAAATAAAATTAAAAAAATTGAGGATACATTCTTTATAGGTAGTCACGGCAAAGTGCAAATTCAGATTCATAATTCTGTAGAACCAACGCCAAAAATTGCAGTAGTTTTTCCAAATGATCCTTTGCAATATATGGGCCATATGGATAATCCAGTTGTAAAGCTAATAGCGAATCAATTTATTGAACAAAACTTCACTGTAATTAAAATGAATTATAGAGGAATAGGTAAATCTGATAGTAGGTTTGAAGGTGGTGATAAAGAACTAGAAAATGCAACTTTTCTGATCGATTGGATTTTGAACACTTGGAATAGAAGAGAGTTATGGGCCTGTGGCTTTTCTTATGGCGCATGGGTAGCTATGCAAATTATGATGCGTAGACCAGAGATAAATAATTTTCTAGTTGCTGCCCCGCCTTGTAATAAATATGACTTCTCATTTCTTTCACCTTGCCCTGTGAGTGGCTTGATAGTTCATGGAACGGCAGACAGTATAACTCCAGTTAGTGCGTTAAAAGAACTAACAGGTAAATCTTCCACTAAACATAAGAGACATAACATAAAAGTAAAGTATATAGAGCATGCAGATCATTTTTTTAGAAATAGAGAAAATGATCTAAGTTCTGCAATTTCTGATTATATCAAAGAACATACTAGAGATGCCAACTCTATTAAAGAGAGAAATAAAGATTTTGACACAGCTAAAGAAAGAGCTAAGGCAAGTAATTTTAGCAAAACTTTAAATCTTTAAATATTGATTTAATTTTTATGCAACGTAAATCTTTTTAGATTTAGATTGCTTTGATGATTACTTACAAAACATTATGCAAAATGAATTAGAAAAAAGCTTTCTCAGCGCTACTAAAAACAATAGTATATTGATAATTTGTGGCCCTACAGCAAGCGGAAAAACTAAAGCAAGTATTGAATTAGCGACACAATATAAAAATACCGTAATAGTAAATTTAGACGCTTATCAAGTTTATAAAGATATACCAATTTGCTCAGCATCACCGACTCAATATGAAAGAAGCTTGGTTGAACATCAATTATTCAATTATATTGACTATGATCAAGCATATTCGGTTGGACTTTATTTGGAAGATTTAGATCAAACACTTCATTCTATTTATAGTAATCAAAAAATTCCAATCTTAGTTGGCGGTAGTAGCTTATATATATATTCTGTAATAAATGGACTGAGAAAAAATATATCTGTTCCGTTAGATGTACGCACATTAGCAAAAATTAAATTATCAACAATAACAGATCCACATGAATACGTAAAGTCTATCTTGCCACTATCTTTTCAAGCAGATTTTGATATGAGAATACATAAAAATGACTTACATAGAATAACTAGAGTTTTTGAATTTTTCATATATACCAGTGGTTATTTATTTGATGGAAGTCTTATAAACCAAAGGCTAAATTGGAAATTTGAGATTTTCAAAATTATTGCAGAAAGACAAATAGCTTATGACAGAGCTGATGCTAGAGTGTTGCAAATGATCTATAATGACGATGCTATTAAAGAAATTAAAAGACTGGTTCCAGTTTGGGAAAATTGCAAATCTATTAAGACAACTTTATTAGCTAAAGAGATATATAGTTACTTAAATGACGAAATTAGTTTAGAGCAGGCGATTAGTTTAGGACAGTGCAATACTAGGAAGTTTATTAAGAAACAGTTAACATGGCTCAGAAATAAAATTTAGTAATTAAAATAAAACAAGAACGATTATTAAAAAAATTGATGACTTTAATTCTCGGATTTATCACCAACATTTATAAAATAAATTAGAAACTTGAGAAGGTTTGTTAAAAAAACTGATGGTTATGATCATTTAATAGTTCTTCTTGAAGAATAATTTATATTCATAAAAAGAAAACTATCGCTTGAAGTCATTTTTAATCCTAAATTAAGATCTTTTGAAGCTTGAATTATATTCAAGAAAAGAAAACAATGAAAAGAAAATTATGATTTAAAATCATCCTCTTCATATTTTTTTTCATATTTCTTATAATCTTCTTTGATATCATCATTGTCACCTCTCATAATTTTTTCGAAAGCTTTTAAGCCTTTTGCTAACTCTGTCATAAAATTTCCAATTTTGCCTGTGCCAAATAGTATTACAAATGCTAATATGATTACAACAATTTGCCAAGTTCCTACTACCATAGATATATGTAAATGATTTATATGATTATCATATATGATAATTGAATTAATGTAAAAACCTATATGACATTTGCATCTAGTGACTGATACAATTGCTATGGTTAGTGGTTGATACAACTGCTGTTATTAGTGCCTGATACAATTCTAGGGATAATAAAAAACTATCGCATTGACCGACCACAATTGCTAGGGACAATATCTAGTAATCGATACAATTATAGGAATAATAAAACTATCGCATTGACCGACCACAATTGCTAGAGACAATATCTAGCAGCCGATACAATTACTGCTACTGCTACTGCTACTGCTACTGCTACTGCTACTGCTACTGCTACTGCTACTGCTACTGCTACTGCTACTGCTACTGCTACTGCTAC
>JAYWHH010000006.1:0-4607 GCA_043777815.1 Rickettsiaceae bacterium
AGATAAAAAAAGTACTAATCAACCGCATAATGAAATTGACTCTGAAGCAGAAAGCTTAGGTGCTTTAAGTCAAAAAATTGAAGCAGAAAATTTGGATGCCTTAGGTCAAAAAAGTGATCTTGATGAATCTAGTTCTATTAAAAAATCAATAATAGAAGAATCTAAAGTTCTTCCATTAGATGAAGATAAGACATTATTAAATTTGGAACTAAAGAATGCGGCGACAGTAAAAAATATGAAGCAAAACTCTAAAAATAATATAGCGGTTATATCAGATGAACATGACAAAGTATCAGGTGATAATGCCAAGACATTAGCAACAAATGTAGAGTATACTTTTGGGGATAATCAAGTAGATACAATAGATAATCCGAATAAAAAGGTGGTAGAAAGTAGTTTTTATGTAGCAGAAAGCATTCAGAAGGTGACAGAAAGCAGTTTTTATGTAGCAGAAAGCATTCAAAAATTTGATAAGAGTGTTACTGATGAAGGTATTGTTGGGGTAATAAGTTTTGGTTTAGCCTCGCAAGAAAAAATAAACGATCCTGCGCTTGTATCAGATGAGATTAAAATATCATCATTGGGAGAATCTTTTGTAGAAATACAATAAAAAATTCTATTTCTATTAACAGCATATGTTAATAGCACATGAATAAGACGACTTTCAAAAGATTTGAAAATAAGATATCGGATTAGATATCAAGAAAGATTCATGCCAACAGCTTTCTTTAGTTTATAGCACAAGTTCTTCTTGATTTTATTAGCTATAGATATCAGGAAAGATTTATACCAACAACTTGCTTTAGTTTATAGCATAAGTTCTCTTCTTGGTTTTATAACTATAGATCCTGAAAATGATAATTCTGATAATCCTTAATTAATCTAAAATCCTAACATTATTGGTCTTACTGTGCCTGCTTATTTAAACATTATTTGTCTCACGAGACCTGCTTATTTAAACATTATCGGCCTTACTGGTTCTGGCGACACAAACATTATTGGTCTCACTGGGCATGACATTTAAACATTATTGGTCTTACTGTGCCTGCTGACTTAATTAAACATACCGCTGATTTGTTTGGGTGCATTTTATTCTGATAAAGATGCTAATACTCATACCACATTCACCTACTTGGTGTATAAAAACAAATATGTTGGAGTTTTTCATGAAAATGATACTGTGAAACACATAATAAATAAAAATAGTTCAACTTTATTCAAGTCACAAATAAACATTCGTTTATAGTACAACTTTATTCGGGCTACAAATAAACATTCATTTATAGTTTATTGAGTCGTTTTTTGCTTGTATTGCAGTAATTTTTAAGATAAAATCTTGCATGAACTACATAAAACTTTATGCAGAATTATATAAAAGATTTCTCACGAAGACCAAGTACATTGGTATCATTAGATCAAGAGGTAGAAAAATTTATACGAAAAAATGGAAAAGAATTTCTATTGAATAACTATAGCATCATGCTCAAGATAACTTTTCAAATGAAGCATCTGGCTCCAGGAAATTATTCGATAGACACACGCATGATGATCAATAGCTTTCCAAAATATAAATCAGTCACCGATGAAACTGATGAAAAAAGTACACGATCATTTATAAAAGGGGAAGATGTAGAAAGTACAAAATCATGGATAAAAGGGGGGACTACTTCTGATATTGCAAAACTTATAACGTTAATTATGGATAAAGACAATTCATTTAATAGTTTTTTCAAAGATGTGATGAATATGAAATTAAAAATAGATAATTCATTCGATAATTTCTTCAAGGAGGTGACAGGTATGAAATTAGAAATAGAAGAATTAACAGCCAAAATAAAAGCAGAAGTTCAAGCAAAAGTTGAAACAGAAACCCATCTCACAAAAGAAATAGGAGAATTAAAAGTCCAACATGAAAAGCAATTACAAGAAGAAAAGGAGCAAAATGTAAAAATACGAACAAAAGAAATAGAAGAATTAACAGCTCAATATACAAAAATATTAACAAAGAAAATAGGAGAAGAAAAAGCACAAAATGCAAAAACACGCGCAAACGAAATGGAAGAATTAAAAACTCAGTATGAAAGTAAAACAGAAAAGGAAATAGAAGAATTAAAAAACCAACATACAAAAATGCAAGAAAAAGAAACAAAAGAATTAAAAATCCATTATGCAAACGACATAGAGAAATTAAAAGTCGAAGCAAGTAACAAAGTAAATGAATTAGAAAATAAAATAAAACATGATAAAGATGCTAATGAAATTTTAAAAAAAGAATTAACAAAACAATATACAAAAATACTAACAAATAAAATAGCAGAATTGAAAATTCAACATGAAAAGCAAGCACAAGAAGAAAAAGTACAATATACAAAAATACATGCAAATGAAATAGAGGAATTAAAAACCAAATATACAAACGAAATAAGACAGACAAAATCTCAACACGTAAAAGAAATGGAAGAAGAAAGAGCGCAGTATATAAAAATACGAACAAAAGAGATGGAAGAAGAAAGAGCGCAGTATATAAAAATACGAACAAAAGAGATGGAAAAATTAAAATACCAATATGAAAGCGAAATAGCAAAGGAAATAGAAGAATTGAAAACAAAAAATGCAAAAATGCGCGCAAAATTAATGGAAGAAGAAAAAGTGAAACATTCAAGTGAAATAGAAGAATTAAAAAACCAACATACAAAAATTCACGTAAAAGAAACAAAAGAATTAAAAACTCATTATGCAAACGACATAGAGAAATTAAAAGTTGAAGTAAGTAACAAAGTAAATGAATTAGAAAATAAAATAAAACATGATAAAGATGTTAATGAAATTTTAAAAGATGAAATAGAAAAATTAAAAACCCAACATGCAAAAGAAATAGAAGAATTAAAAGTTCAAACAGAGGCCAGAATTAATGAATTAGAAGAAAATAATAGTTTTCAAAAACATGATGATAAAAAAGATGAGAGCATGATACAAAAAAATGAGGCTCTAAATAGTCCGCAGGACATTGATGAAATAATTGATCAATATCGTAACTATACAAATCCTGAACTAGAGGATATTGTTCCCGCTAGTATAGATATTAGTGAAATTTATCCTACAGATAATAATGTTGAGGCACCAAGATTATACACTTCACAGTATATCTCTTCTGATTTAGGGATCGAGATTATATTTATTGACATGCCAGATGTTTTTACTAAGAATTTAGATACAAAAGCTGATCAATATATGCAAAATAAAAAGAATAATGACAATATAGACACGCCCGATTCTCAGGATAACTCTGAATTTGTTGAAATTGATGATGTCATTAATGATAATATCAATCCTATTGGATAAAACTTATAGTATCAACTAATAAATTTAGATAAATAATTTGTTTGATTAATAGTTTGTTTGATAAATAATTGTTTTGCAGTAATTTTTAAGATAAAATCTTGCATAAACTACATAAAACTTATATATGCAAGGTGACTACAATGACCGCATGAACTTCAATCGGGGATTCATAACTGCAATGAACCAAGAGCGACAATTTGCTAAATACCATGAAGATCTAGTTGTAGAATTAACAGCGCAATTAGAAGAATTAAAGAATCAACATGCAAAACAATTACAAACAACAAGTACGTACTATGCGTCGACAAATGCACAAACAACACGACAATCACAAGAATTAACAGCGACAAATGCACAAATAACACGACAATTACAAGAAGAAAGGCAATACTATACGTCGACAAATGCACAAATAACAAAACAATTACAAGAATTAACAGCGCAAAATGTACAAATAAAAAAACAATTAGAAGAAGAAAGAATGCAAGGTGCAAAAAAAATAGAAGCATTAACAGTCGAATCAAGCAACAAAGTAAATGAATTAGAAAAGAAATTTAAAGAAAAGGAATTGACTCATAAAGAAGACCAAATAAAATTTGAAACGATGGAAGCCGCTAAGAATTGTTTAATTAAACAAATGGAACAACACATTGAGCATTTGCTTAAATCACAAGAGGCCTTAAAGCAAGAGTTAGAGCAGGCAAAAGATTCAGTGCAAAGAAATATTGACTTAGAAGAAAGATTTAAAAAATTGGAACATAGTTATTTAAGCAAAAAGAGCAAACTTAGTAAAAGTAGCTCAAGTAGTAAAAGCAGCAATTCAAAAAGTCTTATTGAAGATAGTATTGAATCTGGAGACATAAGCAAACTATTAGACAATTCAAAACTTAAAGCTCAGCTTGAAGCTAAATTTTTAAAGCGTTCAAAACAAAACAATCTAGATTCAGATATCGAAAATAAATCATTCAGCGAATATAAGATGTCAAAAAAGAGTGGAATTTCTATTATAGAAGCCAAAAAAACTGGGGGTGATAAACTGAATCATACGGTTCAACATTGCTATAAATCTGATAAAGAAGAAAGTGACTTGAGCGCAAATGAATCTAATGATATTCTGTCTTCTCTTAATAAGACGCCATATCTTGATAGTTGTAATATGAGTGACATAGATAAAAAAAGTACTAATCAACCGCATAATGAAATTGACTCTGAAGCAGAAAGCTTAGGTGCTTTAAGTCAAAAAATTGAAGCAGAAAATTTGGATG
>JAYWHH010000007.1:0-11033 GCA_043777815.1 Rickettsiaceae bacterium
TTTATATAAAACATTATTTTACATAGCAAATTAAATTTTTTTACTTAAGCGCTTTCTTTTGAATTTTTTCTGTCACTGCATTCTTTACTAATTTAATTACTTGATGCATTTGATTATCATCGGCGAATGTTGTACATATCTTCCACAAAAAATTACTTTAAGTTAGGTCGGTTAGTCCGCGCTTCTAAAGCCTACAATAATAAAAGATTTATCTAGTGATACACCACAAGAACAAAAAACTCAATCTGTGGCAACTCTAATCTAGGTTCCCCACAATAATAAAAAACTCAATCTAGCGCCCATAAGGTTCAACTTGTGCCGCGCTTCTAAAAGACATAGATTTAATCTAATGCCCACAATAATAAAAAACTCAATCTAGCGCCCATAAGGCTCAATCTAACGGACCCTATAGTTCATCTCTAGCTTCCTATATTTGATCTGACACTTATAATAACAAAAGGTTCAACTTGTGCCGCACCTCTAAAAGACCTAGATTTAATCTAACACCCACAATAATAAAAAGCTCATCTAAGCACTCCATAAGGCTCAATCTAGCGCCCCCTATAGTTCATCTCTAGCTTCCTAGATTTAATCTAATACCCACGAACAAAAGGTTCAACTTGTATCGTGCTTCTGAAGGACCTAGTCTTACGTCCCAAAAAACACCTAATCTGACTTTCTTATTCTCATTATTGTTCTTAATACAAAACACTTAATCTGACTTTCTTATTCTCATTATTATTCTTAAGTAGCTTAAGTATAAAACTATAAATCCTAGTACAAAATAAAATTCAATAAACATATATTTGGAATATAGCGTCTCAATCTTTTTAGGAATTTTGTGAGTTAAAATCTCTTTATTATCAAGGTTACTTCTCTCTAGAAAGGTGCCTTTTGGGGTTATAATTCCAGAAAATCCATTTGATGCGCTACGTAAAACTGGTACGCCAAACTCTATTGCCCTATAACTAGCAATTATAGCGTGCTGAAATGAACCGGGAGAATAGAATTTTGCAAATTTTCCAGGAAAATAACTGTACCAAGAGTCGTTAGTTGAATTGACTATTGCGTCTATGGGCTCTTTTGCCTTAAGAATTCTGGTTTTTAGCTCATTGCTGAAAATAATTTCATAACAAATACATGGTAAAAATCTAATAGTTTCATTATTGAGATTGGCCACAAATACATTATCCTTAGAGCCTCTCTGAAAAAATCCAATAAAAGGACTAATCATTGTGGCTATGTACGGTGGTAGAACATTTTCTAGCGGCAAGTACTCCCCAAATGGCACTAAATGCATCTTCTCATATATGTCCAAGTTACCATTATGCAAAAAGACCATTGCATTAGACATATAATCTGGAGCATACACTATTGTTCCTGATATAATGCTTAGTTGCTTTGGTCCTAAATTTAATTTGTTCTTGAATGAATTATTACCTAAGTTAATGTGGATTTTATCCGAGTTTTTCAAGTTCTCAGCTATGTCATGCGTTTCTGTATTTGCCGCAGTGGACTCTATATTTGCTACAGAGCTCTCAACTATGACATTCTTTTCTATATTTTCTGCATTTTCTGCAAAGGTCTTAGGGGCGCTTTGCTTTTCTATATTTTTTACTGAAGAAATTTCGGCGATGTTGTGATGTTTTATATTTGCCGTAGGGGGCTTGGAACTGGCGCCTACATCTTCTGAGGAACGTAAGACAAGGTTGGAACTGGCGCTTCTATCTTCGGAGGAAGGTAAGACAAGGTTGGAACTGGCGCCCGCATTTTCAAAATCAAGTAAAAAAAGGTTGGAACTGGCGCTTGCATCTTCCGGCCATATGTTAATTACACCTGGTTTAGACTCATTTAGATACTCTTGAAACACTTCATCGGGGCGCTTATCTACTTCTTTATGTAGCGACAACTGTATAACTCTCGCCTCAGTATTAAAAAATTTACCAACTTCAGTTTCAGTATTAAAAAATTGTGACCTAGAATCTGCATAATAAATGCATAGGCCCAGCATTCCAATGATTAAAAAAAAATTAGAATCACTTATTCGTTCTTGATTTTTTAAGTAAGTTAGTACATTGTTGCTCGACTTGACATCGTTAGCGTCATCATCAGTGTTAACGTAGTTATAAGTATTATCGGGGTTAGAGGGGTTAGAGGGGTTAGCACCACTAGATGATTTTTTGTCGTATAAAGCCGCAACGGGGTTAGCGAGGCCCACACCACTAACAGAGTTAAGAATTTTATTAGTATCAATAGGATCTACGCTTTGATTTTGAACACTATCATACAGAGCCGCAGGATTATTAGTGTTAACAGATTTGGTTGTATTAGCGGTGTCGTCGTTAGTGGAGTCATCAGGATTATTGGGGTTAGCGGGGCCCACACCACTAGATGATTTTTTAATATTTTCGTCCAGAGTCGTACGATTAACGGGATTATTAATAGTAGCATGATCAATATGGTCTATACTTTGAGCTTTAATATTTTCGTCTTGGATCGCAAAGTTAGCTGTATTATTAGGATCATCAGAATTAATAGACTCATCAGGGTTGGTGGAATTAATAGGGTCCATACTATGATTTTTGACACTCTCAACTGATGCCGCGATATTATTTTTTAACTTAAGCTTGTAAGCGTGAATCAACTTGAAAACTAAACCAGCATATACTATCCCACATGATACAAAGCACGCAAAAAATCCAAATCCTAATTCGCCAAAAATGCTTAATGTTTGGATTAAAAGGTGGTTATAATGAAAAACCTGCCCTAAAGTTGCCCAGGGAAACCCGCCAAAAGGCATAATGGAGCGTCCATACTCAAAAATAAACCAAATTGTAGAAAATATGACGATATTTATCCAATTATTACTAGGTTTTAAGCATTTTATAGCTATGCCATAGATCATCATTTGGAATCCAAAAAATATACTTAACGTCATACTAAGTCCAATCGACATTAGCGGCCACAATATATAAGCATAATCTGTGTAAAAAGAAGCGTTGGCAACCCAATATAATGCAAAGAAAAAGTATCCAAATCCATAAACAAATCCGTGTTTCCAAATGGTAAATAAATTTCTAAAAGATAAATTTGGTGTCATATTAACTACAATTCGATTGATTAGGATGAATGATGCCCCCACTCCAATTACGGGCAACCAAAATCCTAAATTTAATAATCTTTCAATAAATCCCAAAATAACGCTGTTTGAATAAAACCAAGTTTCGAAATCTAAATTCAAAAACATTAAATCACATTGACAATTATTGTGAAAAGCAAAATCTTTTATACTTAATAAGCTGAACCAATCTAATACGATTGGATAGATTATAGTTAATGGCGTTAATGTTGCGCTTGAAATAAACCCAAAAATTAAAACTTTTAAGTAATTTTTATCTTTTTTAGGCCTAAGATTAGGTAAATTAACGTTTGTAGAGTTTTCAGATATTAAGTCGAGATTTGATCTAAACATTGAGTCGACATCTTTAATGTCGAAAAATTTAAATGAACCAAAAAGCTTTAGATATAAAAACTTTATTATACGAAAATATACATATGTAACAAAATATACATATAAAGCCAAATATGCATATAGAGCAAAATATGTCATGTATATTGCTATTTTTCCAGTTTGAAAGTATTGCATTATTGATGGATTGAAGTAAAGATATATAGATTATACCTCCTCCTAGAACTTGGGATTTAAACAATCATTATTGATGTACTAAAGTAAAGGTATGTAGATTATACCCGGTGGAACTGGAGCTGGAACTTACTAGAGCTTGTTACTATAGATTATGCCCGGTGGAACTGGAACTGGAGCTGGAACTGGAACTGAAACTTGTTACTATAGATTATGTCTCTGTGGAACTGGAATTTGGTACTTGAACAATCATTATTAAGGTAATCCTTAACCTTATTATTTAAGGTAATCCTTAACCTTATTATTTAAAAGTCGTTGTTCTTTTTCTGGTTGTAAACTAGAGAAACTAATGACGCAAGTTTCATCATCCTGATAATTAATGTATTTGGATCTAGATTTCAAGGCTAATAGTCCACCGGTATCCTGATAACTAAGATTTTCAGCAAAGTGATCTAAGAAAACTTGTAAAATTGGATCTTGAACCTTGAAGCAAATTATGTCTACTTTATTTTTAAACAACCAAAATAAACTATAAATCTTGGAACCTAAAATAAATACTTGATTTTCTGGAATATCTAGGTCTGAAACTATTTTTTGTAATGATACATTGTAGTTATTGGTCGCTAAAATTTTGCCAGTACGTTTTTTAGGCATGATATTAAACGCCCTACCTTCAACGTCATAACTATAAATACGCCCATTTCTCAATAATATTTTGTCGGAAGTTAAAGGAAGATACAACATACTCAACTTGTATTCCATATTTCTGTAAAGTATTACAGCCCCAAAAAACTCAGAACCATTCTGCATCGAATCAGAATCTGCTAAAGAAATAGCAATATACTGATCATTTTCTACCGATGGTAACTCATCCACATAAATTTCGCACTCAGGAAAATTATATACAAAGTTGTCATAGATTTTTTTTTTAAATTTCTCTAAAAAATCATCTCTTCTAGAATGTAAACTAAGACGCATCTTTGCCATTTCTGCTATATCCCTAGGAACATATTTGAAACATTTGTGTATGGTGTCTAATAGGTATTGAATTTCAAGCATAATATTTAGTTATTAAAAAATTTTTGTGATTGAGGCGAAGCTTAAATATATTTCACTTCAAGATTTTTCTTAAGTTATACTATATTTTACTTTTAAAGCTATATTTTAGTTTTAAAGCTATTTCTTGCAATTGTAAACAATGTTATTTTATTTCAATGTTTTTTAATCTCAAGATGGATAGTGTTAGTTTTTTGCTTTAGACATTTTTACAAAAGCCATATCCTCGGTATTTAATATAATTTTGTCTCCCATGTCTACATATGTAGGAACTTTAATATCAACCCCTCCCACTAACGTAGCTTTTTTAAGAGAGCCTGCAGCAGTTGAATTTTTTATATTAGGTTCAGCGCTTTCTATTTCTTTTTCAATTGTTAAAGGTAATTTAACATCAATAACTTTACCTTCATGCATTTGAACTTCCAAATCCATATTGTCTTCTAATAATTTTAAGACGATCTTGTCTAACATGACTTTATTAATAAAAAACTGCTCAAATTCATTATCCATTACAACTATGGAATCATCCTCATCATATAAATATTTGACTTTTTTATTTTCTATAAAAGCCTTGTCAAACACATCCGATGAACTATATCTTTCGTTTTTCTTAATTCCATTCATTAAACTTTTTAATTCTAATTGAACGTAAGCTGGACCCTTGCCCGGCTTTACATGATCCGGTTGCTTTACTACTTTGAATAGAGTGTTGTTGAGCACAATCACCATATCCTTCTTCAAACTGTTGGCATTTACTTTATCAGACATGTTTGGCTATTTTTTAAAGAACAAAATAGATTTTACCATGTTTAAGATCAAAATGAATTATTTTATTTAATGAATTCGTAGTGTGACTCAAAAGAAATTAAGTCTTTGCACTTCGATTACGCCCGTTAAACTTCGAGTTAAGCAAGGTATGTAGTCCGATGGTTGTAATGTATGTGGTCCGATGGTCGTACTGTATGTGATACGACGGTTATACTGTGGACCTAAAATCTTTATATATTCGATTGCACAATGAAAACGTCAAACTTCGAGTTAAGCAATAGATGTGATCCGATGGTCGTACTGTTGACATAAAATCTTTATATATTCGATTGCACAATGAAAACTTTAAACTTCAACTGCGCAATGAAAACGTCAAACTTCGATTGCACAAGGGATGTGATCCGATGGTCGTACTGTTGACCTAAAATCTTTATATATTCGATTGTACAATGAAAACGTCAAACTTCGAGTTAAGCAAGAGATGTGATACGACGGTTATACTGTGGACCTAAAATCTTTATATATTCAATTGCGTAATGAAAACTTTAAAATTCAACTGCACAATGAAAACTTTAAAATTCAACTGCGCAAGGGATGTGATCCGATGGTCGTACTGTTGACCTAAAATCTTTATACATTGAGCTAAATTTAAGACAGTTGGTTACAGAAGTGCTGGTGAGAATAAAATCTATTCGTAAACCAGTGTTTTTTGAAAAACTGCCATTTCTATAGTCCCACCAAGTAAAGTGTTGTGTAAGTGGATTTAAAACTCTGAAACTGTCATCAAATACATTGAGCGCTTTTCTAAAACTTTGCCTTTCTTTTAATGTACACGATAAGCCACCTTGCATTGCTTCAGATGAAAAAACATCCAAGTCGAAAGGTGCAACATTAAAATCTCCACCCAGAATAAAGTTTTTGGTTTCTAAATTTTTTAAATGCACATATAGCTTGTTTAAAAAGTTTATTTTATATACATAGCTTGATGACCCCACTGACTTCCCATTTGGCACATAAACTGATGCGAAATAATATTCTTGTCCTGATGGTAAAATAAGTTTTGCTTCTATGTATCTAGCCTCATCCCTGAGAGGAGCTTCATCCATTATTAGTGTCTCATCCCTGAGAAAAGCTTCATCCTCATTGGATTGGTCATCGTGAATACTCGAAAGATTTTCAGTGCTGTTAGTAATCTTAAATAAATTATCATGAATACTAGAAAGATTTTCAGTGTTATCGGTAATCTTAAATGAATTATCAATATGAAAATTGTGTCTTATATCTCTCAATTCGTATTTAGAAAGAATTGCTACCCCATTATAGGCTTTCTGCCCATTAATATAAACAAAATATTTTTCAAATTTAGGAAATTTGTGCTCTTCACACTTAATTTCTTGAAGTAATAAAATGTCAGGATCGTATTTATCAAGTAAATGATTCACATCTTCCAGACGAGCGTTGATTGAATTGACATTCCATGATACTATCAACATATGATTTATGGGTCTTAAAATTGTTTATTTTAACCTGGCGGGTTTACGTACAATGTTAAATTGTCCTGCGTGCTTAGTAAATTTATCCAAATCACGTGTTTGATTATGATATCTATAAAATTTGTATTTTTCTGTTTCAATTTTGTTATTGAAAGTGTTTTTATGAATAATGCTATTTTCTAGTAATTGATTTTTGCTCAATATCAACTCAACTATTTCGCTTTTAATTATTTTTGGACGTAAAAAAGCCATTCTTTCACTATGAGTTCCTACATAATAGGAGCGATTATCTTCTTCAATTACTGGAAATCCTACTGTGGAATAGATTTCATGCACTGGACATTTTTTTTGTTTGCATTCTTCAATCTTTTTTAACTCTTGAGGAGATAAAAAAACGCCACTAGAAGTCTTCTGCTTACAGCCAGTTAAAAAAATTAACATCATTATAAGCAAAAAATTTGGATCCAATATTTGTTTTCTTTTAAGAGAAAAGTTTGCCATACATCTTATATTTTGTATTGTGAAATACTTAGAAGTATTATAACACGCATCTAAAAAAACTGAAACTTTAAATTGTATAACGTGCTAGATGCTCTACATTATCTATGGAACGGCAGTAGTATACGCCTTACGCTGTGTCGTAATTCATAGTACAATTAATCTATTAACACATATTGATACCATGATACTAATACCAACTGTAATAGAGAAAACTCATAAAGGGGAAAGGGCATATGATATATATTCGAGACTTCTAAAGGAACGCATAATCTTTTTAACTGGCCCGATAAATGATGCTGTAGCTAACTTGGTAATTGCACAATTATTGTTTCTAGAATCTGAGAATCCTGAAAAAGACGTGTCATTGTATATCAATTCACCTGGAGGTAGCGTCACTGCAGGACTAGCCATGTATGATACTATGAAATATATTAAACCTGATATTGCAACTTATTGCATGGGTCTAGCCGCATCAGCTGGGTCACTATTATTGACAGCTGGCACTAAAGGCAAAAGATTTTCATTACCAAACAGTAAAATTATGGTGCATCAACCTTGGATGGGTGGAATAGGAGGACAGGCCTCTGATATCAAAATTCACGCTGATGAAATCTTGAAAACTAGAGCCAAATTAAACCGTATATATAGTAGCTGTACAGGTAAATCAATAGAAGAAATTGAAAGAGTTATGGAGCGAGATACTTATATGGATGCTGAACAAGCTTTAGACTTTGGCATAATAGACACAGTAACTGTATCTAAAAAAACTATGCCTCATATCAATACTATTTAATTATTAGACTTTTGTTGGAATTTTTGTTGAAATTTTAAACTGAAAGCTGATAAATACTGGGATTTTAAACTGCTGTATTATAATTTAAACCTGTTGCACTATAAACATTAAAGTTTTAAACTCGTGTATTATAATTTAAACCTGTGGTATTATAAACTTGTAATAACAAAATTGTCACAATGTTAGAAGAGTCACTAAAATTTTTACTTACTACATCCTCACAATTGAATCCAGTAAATATAGACTGTATTTTTGTGAAACCTGCAACCATTATAATAAACGATGATGGAATGGGACTTGACAGTAATCAATTAATTGGTTTTTCATCTCACTTCTTAAGATTTTTTGCCCCTAAGGTTGATAAAAAGGCGCCCATAATAATTGAACAGCCCTACTTAAGTTATTTTAAAAAACCCGCTATTCTTAATGATACAGAAGAATATGCCAGAAAAATTAGGGCAATGGCCTCTAATCAGCCACCTATACATATATTCAGTAAAAGTAATTGGGTTTGGTTTGACAAATCAGTCTCTATTAAGATATGTAATAGAAATAAATTAGAAACCATGAGCAATACTATTTTTATAGATGCTGGTAAACTAAAAAAAATTGATAGGGGTTTTAAGGGTATTCATGGATTCAATTTTCGTCTACAAAATGATCAATTTCAACAAAAATTCTCCGCATTGGAGTTCGAAACTATTATGTTAGCAGCAATAAATCAAGTTTCATTGGAGTTTCCAACTATAGTTTTCAAAATTCTTATTAGGGGGTGAGATTGTTAGGTGGGGCGATCTATATGTAGTGGTTGTTAGATGGCGATCTATATGGAGTGATTGTTTAGGCGGAGGATGATCTCTCTAGGGGGCGGTTGTTTGGGAGGAAGATGATCTCTCTAGGGGATAATTGATTTAATATCAGTTTAATTTTTGTTTAATATGAACCTTGAAGACAGTTTAATTTTTGTTTAATATGAACCTTGAAGACATTATCTTATTTGGAAATACAAAATAAATTATAGCCAGTAATACAGAGAAAAAAAGATTAAACCATGTAAGCGGAATACCAAATTGTTTGTATTCTATATTACAAGGTACAGCTTGATTTTTCATAATTGCCGCAGTCATTTTTTTCAATTTGTTATGAGGGGTATCAGTAACTGCGTATATTTGTTTCAAATGATCTGGCTGTAAGCACTCATAATTAACTAAATTACTACCAACTAAAACCTGGTACCCTGATATCAAAATTAATCCTGCTAAACTGAAGTAAATAATTATAGTAAATAAATTTTTTATTTTACGTGGAATGAATATTGCAATTAATGATAGAAATCCTATTAAGAAATAAATATAGCGAGTTATATAACATAACTTACATGGAATAACTTGTTCAACGTATTCAATATAATAGGCCGCTCCTAAAGATGCAAAAATTAAGCCACTTAGTGCTATATGTCGTATGGTATTTATCATATTGAAGTAGATATTTGATATAATATTATTAGATCCTTAAATGAGAGAATTCAAATCAATGAAGCAAATTTTTACATTTTGTAGCCTGTTGTTGCTTACAAGCTGTTCCAAACCACATAAAAATTTTGTGCCACTAGACCCTTCAGGCGCATCTCAACAGCATAGAGATTTGGAAATCCCACCACATCTAGTTATCGAAAATATGGAAAATACAGATAATAAAGCTAAACTACAAAAACAAGTCACTTCGCCGACTAAATCTTTACATATTCATACAGTAACCAATGAAATTGAGGATATAAAAAAAGAAAAGTTACATGAAAAAAAGATGAAAACGCTTGATGAAATAGAAAAAAATGTTGCAGAAACAGGTCCTAAAAAACCTTTTAAAGTTCAAATTGATCAAAATAGTTCAAAAAGTAGGACTGCACAAGATGAAATTTTAGATAAAGCTACAAACAATAAACGCCTTCCATCTGAAAAAATGTAAATTTTATTTGTATTGATGGCATTGATGTTATTGATGGCATTGATCAAACAAATATATTATATTGTGCTTTATACTGGATGATTATATACAAGATACAGTTACTGTAGAGCTGACAAAGATAAGTTTAGATTACAAATATAAAAACTTCTATTAAAAAAACTGGAAAGTTGGGCACAAAGACCCTTCATCATACTTAAAAACTATAAAAAATATGAATTTTGTTAAAAGAATAACTGAAAGTACCTACTTTAAACTTATATTAACGGTTATAGCATTTATGTTTATTAGTTTTGGTATAGGGGGAATAGTTTTTACTGATAATAACTCTCTTGCTAAAGTTAATGGATATGAATTCACTCGTAAATATCTTGTAACCGATGCTTCAATAAGATTAAAAGGAGCAAATTCAAATGATATAAATGTATTTACTAACTCTCTTCAAAACTTTGCTATAAGTAAAACCTTACAAGATTATGGAGTCGAATTAAAAGATCAGGATTTGACTAAGTTGGGATTTTCTAAAAATCAAATCAATCAAATTGCTGATATAGACCTCAGAGATTACTTTTTAGATGACTTGCGCAACCAAATTGTATCTCATGCAGTTACTTATAATCCAAAGCACGAGCTCATTAGGGAAATATCATCTTTAACCAATGGCACTGAGATAGAGGTAATGGATAAGTTATTTGATTTGGACGAATTCAATGATGATTCTAAAACCATTTCTAGTCAAGGAGCAGGAGCAGGAGCAGGAGCAGGAGCAGGAGCAGGAACAGGAACAGGAACAGGAACAGGAACAGGAACAGGAACA
>JAYWHH010000008.1:0-3458 GCA_043777815.1 Rickettsiaceae bacterium
CAGCCTTCATTTAGTTGGGTTAGATACAGGTGTTGCATGGTTGTCGTCAGCTCGTGTCGTGAGATGTTGGGTTAAGTCCCGCAACGAGCGCAACCCTTATCCTTATTTGCCATCAGGTTATGCTGGGAACTATAAGGAGACTGCCAGCGAAGAGTTGGAGGAAGGTGAGGACGACGTCAAATCATCATGGCCCTTATGGGTTGGGCTACACGTGTGCTACAATGGCGTAGACAATGAGAAGCAATACAGCGATGTGGAGCAAATCTCTAAAAAACGCCTCAGTTCGGATTGCACTCTGCAACTCGAGTGCATGAAGTTGGAATCGCTAGTAATCGCGGATCAGCATGCCGCGGTGAATACGTTCCCGGGCCTTGTACACACTGCCCGTCAAGCCATGGGAATTGGCTTTACTTGAAAACGATGAGCTAACTGCAAAGAGGCAGTCGTTTATTGTAAGGTCAGTGACTGGGGTTAAGTCGTAACAAGGTAGCCGTAGGGGAACCTGCGGCTGGATTACCTCCTAAAGACTTTTTCGAGAATCTTTCGAAACTGGTTTTCTGGTTTTTACGATTTTTCTCTGCTTGCAGAGATGTATTAAAAATTTAAGTTTTACTTTATTGACTTATGTTATTAAAGTTTAATTTAATTATTTAGTATTCGATAAATCTTTATCATTCTTGAAACTTTACGTTTCTTGAACTTTTTACACATATATATTTACTTTCATTTAATTTGTTTTGGTTTTCTAAAGCTCGTTATTTGAAAAGTAATTTCTTAGATGCTTTGTTAATTAAAGAGACGGTGTAGTTGTCTCAACAAAGTGTCGCTATGTTATGCAACATTCGTTACCTTTATAAATTTACTACTTTTGCAGCTTTTTCATATAAGTGCATTTTTTACATACAAAATGCAACGTATACATACTACTTAAAACTTTTGCTTTTATTCTGTTTTATACTTTTTTTTATTTCGTTTTTTTATTTAAATTTAAGCCAGAATCTGAACTATAACTTATTTATAATCCTTAACTTAGTTATAATTTTTGTTAAATTTGCACTATTTTTTTCGTAAATTTACTTTATTTAGTTACTAATTAATTTCTAAAATATTTGATGTTTTGTTCAAAATTCATATATGTACTCTAAAAATTTAGATACATTGTATTTTGTCAAATATAACTCTTTTTTGATACTTAGTAAAAATTAGTAAAAAAAGAGTTTTAATTCATTTTTATATATTGTATAATTAATACAATATAACTAATATTAATTGTATATGCAAAATAAAACCGAAGCACTTTTAATTAGAACAATGTGGAATCATCATATTATTGACATTAACAAAGAAATTGAAATTGTTTTAAATAAAGTATTAAAAAATCAAAATTTTATCCAAAATATAGTGGGAAATTATATCAACGATAGAGGACTTAATAAATATTTTGATAGCAGAGACAGATTCATTGATGAGGAAATTGAAAAAGCAATTAATTTCATAGTAGAGCAAAAAAGTGGATATTCTTTTGAAAATATTCTCAAGAATGAAATAAAAGATGAATTAAGTCGCAATGTCAAAATTAAAAGAATAGATCTTTGTAAATCTAAAATAGAAGAAAAATTATATATATTTAATATAAAAACAAAATTAAAAGATATTATTAATCAAGAAATTGATACAGAAAATCAAAAAATACTTTTATCAGGCAATATAAAAACTTTTATTTACAATAAAGAAAATTACTTAGATAGTGAAATACTATATATAAGTAAATACATTCTGAGAGATACTGTTTTTGATACAATTGTGAATCTTGATAAAAAAATCGAAACTATCGAAACTAAAACTATCGAAACTATTGTATCTAATATGGATATGCAAAAGTTAATTAACGATACAAAAAAAAGTATTATTAATCAAGCAAATATACTGAATGTAAATAAATACACAAGTCATATCAATACTGCTGTTTCAAACTCACTAAAGTCTTTTGCTATAGAAACATTAGGCAAACATACTAATGAGATTTTTAAATGGGCCGTTAGTACAATGACCAAACTTTATAATGAATTTATTAGCAACAAGTTTGATTCTTATAAAGAAGAGATCTTAAATATTGGAGCTAAAACATTCATCGAAAATAATTTAGAAAATATAAAAAATGATCTTAAAAAAGATAGCACAATATATGAGACATTTTTAGAAAGCGCGGAAGCGGGAGAAGATTTCATGCCAGAAATTAAGCCTATAATAAAAAATATGATGATAGCAAATCTAGAATTAATACATAGTCAAATGCCTGTTCACATAAAAGATGAAATAAAAAAATTAAGCTCTAATTTCATTAAAGATGAGTTGTCAATTTCTATTTCAAGAATTTTAAATGAAGATAATGAGTTAGTGCGACAAATAAAAGAGAAAATGGAAGAGTATGAAAGTTTCGGAGATTATGAAGATTATGAAGATTTCTATTATGGTACAATATCAAAAAACAAGTTTGATAAAAAAATATTAGATAAAATCTCGACTACTTCGCCTCAAATATTTAAAGCCTTAAGCTTTTTAGAGCCCAAGAGTGAAATTAAATCTTTTGTGATCGCAAAAGTGCAATGTTATATTTTAAATATTATTAATGAAGCAAATGAAGCAAATAATGAATTCAGTGAAGAAGCTAATGATGACTCAAGTTTAGACACTCAAGCAGATTTTAATGAAGCTAATGATGAAGTTTTAGAAAATAATTCGACCGTTACTACTTATGGTAATTTGAATATAACTATAAATGATGAATGATATAATGAGAATCTGTGATGCAATTTTGTTATATAACTACAATCCAGTATTTTTGAAAATTATTTTCAACTCAAACAAAAATTCTTTATTTATATCATAATAATAATCTGCGCCTTACTTATAATATTTAATTTAGAAAATTGTTTAAAAAAGAGGACTATGAAATAGAAAAAGTTGGATTCACAGCTGCAACAGAGATAATTGCCCCTCTCTTTGTTTTTAATGCCAAAAGTTCTAATATCAAAATAAGATAGAGCTTAATAAAAGATTTTGACTCTGACTAAGACAATTTAGATCAAGGCCAAAAAGATTTTTAGTTAAATTTAATATAAAAAAGCAATATATTGTTAATGACTATTTTTTTATTGTGTGTGATTAAAAATTAGATAAAATCTTTTGTAGCATCTAAGTGATTTACATCGAGTAGCTTTTCTGGCATAGAATCATAATTCACGCAATTTACATCGAGTAGCTTTTTTGGCATCGAATCATAATTTACATAGCTTGCATCTAGAGTTTTTGCAACATCGAATCATAATTTACGCAATTTACATCGAGTAGCTTTTCTGGCATCGAAATAGCTTACATATAGCTTACATCGATAAAAAAAATTTAATAAAAAATTTGAATAGTGTCTAAATATCGAACAGATTTTGTGACATCGAAAT
>JAYWHH010000009.1:0-219130 GCA_043777815.1 Rickettsiaceae bacterium
GCCTGCTTTGGAATTGACCTTAGAGTTCATATATTATTTATATCTAAATATATATTGATTATAACGTGGCTAGTAATTGTGGAAGATTAATTTAATTCCTTCAATATAAAAGAAGTTTCTTATAAACTTTTTAACTACATTTTTTGTACTAATCCTCTCCTAATTTGATATAATAATCACTCTTTTTTGGCCTTTGCACTGTTAATTATTTAGATCTCAGTTTCTTTGGATCAGAAACTTTTAAGAAGCTTTTTAGATTTTCAAATCCATTAGTTTCGCCTAATATACTACTAAACTGGGATTTTAATGTGTTGACGAAACTTAAATTTTGACTAATTGCATCTAATATTACAAATTTAGAGTTTTTATACCTAATCACATACTGTACTGATAAATTGGCATTGTTATTATTGATAATGTCAACCAAAACTAAGTATAAATTTTGATCGTTATCTTTAGATATTTTAGTAATTGAAGCAGCTTGTCCGTTATATAGCTTTACTACATTTGCATAAAATCCCAGTAAATACTCTTTGAATAAAACCTGAAATTCAGATTTTTGCGAGGCAGTTAAACTCTTGTTAAATTTTCCTAAAACAAAATCAGATATTCCAGATATGTCGAAACTATGATCTAAAATAGCCTTAATTCTACTTTTTTTAGTGTCGTCACTCTCAGGGCCATTTAACGTATTCATAGCAAAATTAATTAAATTTTGAATGAATAGCTTTAAGTTTTCTTGATTTTCAGGATAAGACTTGAGATTGAAGTGCTGAGAATCAATTAAATGATTAGATTTTGAAATTTTTGAATTTGTTGCTGTTTGGGAAAATCCTGCATTGCTAGTTAGAGTGGAGGCTAATAAAAATAAAGATATATACTTTAGATTCATATGATTGAAAATTTATTACTTTGATTATAATAATACACAAAAATCTTTAAATTTAAGCTATAAACTTATAGAATTTATCTATTAATGATTTATTTAAATATAAATTTTATATATTTGCAACATTATTTTAATAGTAATTTGATTTTTATAAATCAAAATAGATGCAAATAAATATGAAATTGCTTTTGGTAAATTTTTATTTCTTCTTGCTTCGTTTGTATATACACCACTCAGGATACTCTACCTCAGATTCCCTTCTAGTTAGATACATATCCCTTATAAGTTTATATATATCTGGTATAGAAGCAGCCATATTTCCAGAATGTTTCATAGCTAAGTATCTGTTATGCACAGCGTAAGTTATAGCTAAACCCTTTTGTGCTGAAGACGGTATTTCATGATTGATGAAATTAGTTTTTTGATTTAGAAATATCGAATCAAACATATCTCGTGCTGTGGTTGGACCATAGAGAGGTAGCATTATATAAGCCCCAGGTCCTACTCCATAACTAGCCAAAGTTGATCCAAAATTTCTATGTTTTATTTTAGGTAAACCTAATTTAGTAGATACATCATTAAGTCCAAATCCACCGAGGGTGAAATTTAATGTAAATCTCCAAAAATGAATTGCTGCATCAGCAAACTCACCTTGTAAAACGGAGTTGAAAGACGAAATGGGAGCCTTGTAATTGTCTAAAACATTATGTACACCAGCTTTAAAGTCTTCGTTAGTAACATTTTTGTAAATTTTTGTTATTGGGCTAAGTATTAAATAATCTAATATACCATTAAAATAGAATGATAGAATGTTAAGTTTTTTAAATGGATCTAAACTTTCAGTATCCAAATTTTCTGAATCATCTGAATAATTTATGCAAGATTTTTCTATAATTACTGATTCCGTTGTGTTCAAGCCACTACTTACTATTTGATTTTGTTGCTGTGTTAGATTTTCAGCTATTGATCTCTGATTAATTCTTGGATTCATTTTTTGATTGATTCTTGAATTAATTTTTTGATTGATTCTTGGATTGAGAATATCAATATTCTTTTTATTATTAGATTCAATTGTAGATAAAGATGCTTGTGATCCGTCGGAAGATAATCCATAAGTTATACTATGAAGCGTCAAACTATTCAAAGTTATGCCATATATAAGAAAATAACTAGTAAATTTTTTTAATAAACCAACTTTACTAATGATTGTTGAATGTGATTCTTTTATATTCATAAGAGTTAATTCAGTCATATTCTATATTGTAACGTTTTTATTATGAGACTGTTTATTTACTGTTGATGCGTGATGATAAAAGTCTTATATAGCATAGTGACTTTATGTTAAATAATTAATTTTTTCTCTGAACTTCTGAAAATTTGAGATAAGCTTGTATTATTACATGCTAAATATATATGACCTCTGACATAGACAAGCTTTCCATATCTCAAACTCTCAAATGTTACGCTAATGCTGAACTGTCGCCTGTTGAAGTGGCAAAACATTTTATTTCTAGAACTAACAAAAATAAGCACTTAAATGCTTTTGTTCTTGACACACATGATAATTTAATAGAAAATGCAAAACTAGCCGAGGCTAGATATAGTAATAAAACTAATCTGCCTTTAGATGGTATTATTTGCGGAATAAAAGATTTATTTTGTACCAAAGATATTAGAACTACTGCTTGTTCACGTATGTTGAAAGATTTTATTCCTAAATATGAATCAACTGTAACATCCAAATTGAAAGAAAATGGAGTAATCGGAATAGGAAAAACTAATATGGATGAATTTGCAATGGGCTCTGCCAATAATCATAGTTATTTCGGCCAAGCTTTTAGCCCATGGGGTGAAAATTTAGTCCCCGGTGGCAGTTCCGGCGGATCATCTAGTGTTGTAAGTGCTAGATTATGTCATTTTGCCACAGGAAGTGATACTGGAGGCTCAATTAGGCAACCAGCAGCTTATACCGGTTTAGTAGGCATTAAACCAACTTATGGAAGATGTTCTAGATTTGGAATGATAGCTTTTGCTAGTTCATTAGATCAAGCTGGGGTTCTTGCAAGGTCAGTTGAAGACGCTGCAATAACCTTACAATATATGATGGGACATGATTCCAATGATTCAACCTCAGCCAAAATTGATGTACCAAACTTAACTAAAATTTTCTCTCAAAATCAGTCAGAGCGAAAATATAAACTGGGAGTTCCTTTTAAATTAATCGAGAAAATTACTAATTTAGATTTAAAGATAGCTATTGAAAATGCAATTAAAGCTGCTGAGGAAAGTGGAATGATTATAGTTCCAATAGACTTGAAGAATATAAATCACAGTTTAGAGGTTTATTATATATTGGCCCCTGCTGAAGCCTCTTCTAATTTAGCTAGGTATGATGGAATTAGATTTGGTCACATTACCAAACAAAAAGTTGCTAATTTGGAAGAATTATATTGTAAAACTCGTGGTGAGGGGTTTGGAGATGAGGTTCAAAGAAGAATTTTAATTGGCACCTATGTTCTCTCATCAGAAGCAATTGAAAGCTATTACATCAAGGCACAGCGAGTTAGAAGAATGATATTTAATGAATTTAAAACCTGCTTTGAATCAGTAGATGGAATTTTTATGCCTACGGTCCCATCTACAGCTTTGGAGATAAATAAAATCCACTTACAAAGTCCAGAAGAGATGTATATGACAGATATTTTTACTATACCAGCTAGTTTAGCAGGCTTGCCAGCTATGTCCATTCCTATTGGAATGAGTAATGGTTTACCATTGGGTGGACAAATAATATCTAATCATTTTGCAGAGGAGACCATGATATGTATGGCTAAACAATTAGAAGAAAAATTAAATCTTCATATTGAACCCAAGGCCAACTTATTTGATTGATTGATTGATTGATTGATTGATTGATTGATTGATTGATTGATTGATTGATTGATTGATTGATACTTTCTTTAACTGATTAATACGCTTGATTAATACTTTTAAACATTTTCTATTTAGCAGTTGACTCAAGAATATATCCACTTATGTTAATATAATGTTAATAAATTTAGTTTCTATGTTTTTAGAAAATCCACAAGCCAATATTGATAAGTCTATAATTAATACAAAATCTTCATCATCCCCATCCTTAATAGATCAGGAAACGGCAGACCAAACAGAAGTAGGTCAAGAGGCTGCAGGTCAAGGAAGCGCGTCTGTAATTGCAGCAGATCAAAAGGACGCACCTGTAACTACAATAAGTCAAGAAGAGGCGGGCCAAGCAGTAGTAGATCAAAAAGCGGCGGGCCAGGCGGCAGGCCAAGCAGCAGCGGACCAAAGAGGCGCGCCTGTAATTGCAGAAAGCCAAGCGGCGGAAAATCAGGAGATCGCACCTGTAACTATAATAAGTCAAGAATCAGAAAGCCAAGAGATGCCGCCTGTAATTAATACAAAGTTTTCACACAAAATATCAAATCCCAAAACGGATAAAAAAGATAAGCTAGCTCATGCATTGCGCGAAAACATTAAGCGACGCTTCAATGCTAGAAACGATTCTTAAATAATGATTTTTGAAAGAGAAGTTTTGATGCATTAAATTTTCATAAAATACTTATTTATTTTGCTTAAAGTTATGCTAGAAAGCACCTGAACCTTCGTTCATTTTGCTTTTAATTATACTTAAGATAATTTAAGCACCTATCCATTTTAAACCAGATTGTGTTCGAGATAATTTTCTTTGATGAGAGCTTGTTGTTTGAGCCAGATACTATAGATAATTTTATGAATTACGTTTTAAGTGCAATAAATTGCATCCTAATATCATGTTAATGTCAAGCACAACATTCAAACTCTTTAACAGCTACACCAACTTCATTAATCATCTGTTCATTTGATAAAATTGTTTCTGATGGCACGTCATAATAAAAATTATTTCCATCAGAATTGGTAAATTTAAAACTGAATTCATTTAGATTTTTTATTATTTCAACGGGTTTTTTTTGCTCTGAAGTTAAAGAATCCTCTAGTTCAATGTGCTCTATTTTAGAATTAAGAAGTATTTCAATTGCTTTTTTAGAAGAATTTTTATAATGCATAGGGCTTATTTTTACTCCTTCTTTTATATAACATTTCAAAGGCTTTAAATTAACAAACTCTCCGTCAAAACAATTCCAGTAGCTTTTATTTGAAGTATTGATGCCTGGTTTGATTATTTGTTTAAATATATTGGAAATATATTGTCCTATTTTGGTTTCTTTAAATCCACACTCTTGAAAAAAATTATTACAGTGGTTGTCGCTAGGGTTTGTTTCCGATATGGCGTGTATCACTTCCATAAACAATGGAAGTATATCTTTAGTGCCAACTATTATGATATTCATAATTTTTATAGAATTATGAATGATATTTCTGATTTCATCAGACTGCATTCCATATATTTGCTTTAGATAAACTGATTTCATTGCAAAAAATATGCATTCAATTTTTTGATCTTCAGAGAAATGCTCTGTATTAGAGTTTTCTATAAAATATTTTACGTTATACATAAAATCATTTGCTACAGATAAACAATTTTTGTTACAGGACGCTATATCGAGCAATATATGCGTAAAGAAAAATATAGTGCTATTGTTCGGCTTCAATGAAGTGCTATTGTTCGGCTTCAATGAAGCGTCATCGTCATCCATATTATGAGTTGGATTACTATTTATATTTTTTATAATTGTTTCAAAAAATCCAAAACCCTCTTTTGCTGCTAACGCACCTTTGTCGTCAATAATTTGAAATTTGCCTAATATCTTTGCAATAAGTCGAAAATTTTCTATTTCTAAAGGATTATTAGAGCAAGTATTCTTCAGTGAATTAAATAATAATTCGTCTATTTTTGTTTGATTATTCTTTTCTATTCCATAGCTTGATATGGTAAGTACACCATGTTTACTGATATTATATTCACTAGTTAATTTGCTTGCAATGCTCAGTAATACGAACCTATCTGCAGTAGAAATTGTTTCATTTTTAATTATGCCGCACGCCATTATAAAGCCTGCTATTGCTCGTTTTGATACTTCCGTAATTTCAGAAAATAAATTCTTTAAATTTTTTAGACTATATTGATTATTTGTATTATTTGTATAATACAAAATCTTTTCTATATCTAATGCAGAAAGTATATTATTGGATTTAGCATATGTATTGCTAGTCTTGTTAGGCTGCTTGTTAGGCTTGCTAGGCTGCTTGTTAGGTTTATAAATGTTTCCAATATTAGATTTATGAGATAAATTATCACCCGATGATATTTCTTTTTTTAACGGCATAGTAATTTTACTCTCGACGTTTTCTTCTTTTGGTAACGTAGTAATTTTATTCTCCAGGCTGCTGTCTTCTTTTTTTGGTGGCTTGCATTTTATCATCTCGGACTTATGTGGTACTTCGTCTTTAGCGGGGCGTGATATTGCGTCTTTAGCAGTGGAAGTAATAGATTTGATCGTTTCATCACATTTGGTTTCATTAAGCTTAGTTGTGCTATTGGAATCATTGTTAGTAAGTTTTCTATCAAAAAAAGAGGGTTCTATCTTAATACGAGTGGTTTGAGATTTGTGCGATACTACGTCTTTAGCAGTGGAAGTAATAGATTTGATCGTTTCAACTCTATCAGTATTTTTATTAATAGGTTTAATATTTTCCTGATTTGTTGCTTTAGGCATAACACAAGAATCTTTTCTAGGGTTATCAGTAGCTTTTTTCTGTTTCTCTGTAGCCTTAGGGGAGCTGTATCCCATTATTTCAAAACCATCATCATTTTTTTTAGGTCTTCTGATAGTTGTTCTCATATAATTTATTATCTGAAATTTAAGCTAGTGTATATTTAGGCACCATAACAATCATATTGTTGCATAAAAACTGCTTTTTGTGTATAAAATTCCTACGCAAAAGTTATTTTTTTATTCAAAAATTAACAAATTTTAGATAGATAAAACTGGAAGTTAAAAAATTAACTTTGAGGTTTTGAATTTTCGTAAATTTAATTTAACAAAAATCTAGTTTCAATTCTAGTTTCAGTCAAATATAGCGTTGGGAAAATATAGTTTCAGTTAAATGTAGTTTTGGAAAAATATAGTGTCAACTTTATTTAAGGCTCTAGTTCTAAAAAATTAATTCTTTATGGTATGAACTCTGAGAACCTCATCTAACAAAACAGTTACGCCAGATTTGCTGAAAGTTGATATTACAATCAACTTGTCCTTTAGAGTGTCTTTTAAATCTTCAGTATTCAAATTGCCAAATTTTGAATCTGATTTTGTGTTGATTAAATCATTGACTTCTACAATTTCTGCACTAATTTCTGCGACCTCCGCACTTCCACTTTCACCGCCACTAGGTTCATTGACTTCTACAACTTCTGCACTAATTTCTGCGACCTCTGCATTTACACTTTCACCGCCACTAGGTTCATTGACTTCTGCGTGTGACTTTTTTATCAAACAATCTTCTCTAGACTTAGTGTATTTAATATCAAATAAATAATCGAGCCAATCGGTAGATTTTAAGTAATCACTTTTAGCTAAATAACTGAGGAAATCTTTTAATTTAATATCCATTTCTTCTTGCGTAATCAAATCCATTTTATTAAAAACTATTATCATTGGTTTCTTGATCAGTTTTTCTGAATAAGAACTAATTTCATTGGACACAATTTCAAAGTTTTTGATTATATCGTCCGATATATCTATTAAATGAACTAAAATCTTACATCTTTCTACATGCTTTAAAAACTTGTCTCCAAGTCCATGTCCAATGTGAGCGCCCTCAATTAAGCCTGGAATATCACAAAATACTAACTCTCTTTTGCTTCTTATATCTACTACACCTAAATTAGGTGATAAAGTAGTAAATGGGAAATCAGCTATACGTGGTTTAGCGTTACTTATTATAGATAAAAGACTAGATTTGCCAGCGTTTGGCATACCAATAATACCCACATCAGATAATATCTTTAACTTAAGCCATATTGTGGTAATGTCGCCATTTTCACCTGGGAGAGCTGATTTTGGAGCCTGATTAATAGAAGACTTGAAACAATGATTACCAGCGCCACCTCTGCCTCCCCTGATTAAAGTTTCCACCTGGCCATCTTTTGATAAATCGAAAATTATAACTTGACTAGTCTCATCCAACACCTCAGTTCCCACAGGAACTCTCAATATTACATCTTCACCAGATCTTCCAGTCATAGTTTTGCCTCGACCATTTTTACCAGATTCTGCCTCAAAAGACTTTTTATGCCTAAAGTTAACTAAAGTATTTAATGATTTGTCGGCAATCAATAAAATATTTCCACCTCTGCCGCCGTTGCCGCCATCAGGCCCACCAAACTCTACATATTTTTCGCTTCTAAAGCTGTTGGATCCATTCCCCCCATCACCACTTTTGGCAATTATTTTGACTTCATCGATAATTCTCATTGTTTGTTTTTGATGCTTTTGATTTGATTTTATCGCATTATAGCTAAATTTAGCAAAAATATTTTATCTGTAATTGTATACATGCTATAAAATACCTCGTATATTATAAAAATTAGTTTTAAATAATGTTAATCAAAAGGCTTGATTATTACCATACTTACGGCTGTAAGAATAGTAATTAAAATTAAAAAACCTATAATATCATAATACTTAGAAGAAATAAACGAAGTCATCGTGCTAAATTTTTTGTATGATAGAAGAAAAAATCCGTAAATTGACCAAATAATTAAAACCACTATCATTTTGACCCAAAACCACATTCCTAATGCCTCAAAGCCATATATATAGGCATTTAAAAAACCTAGCTTTGAGCCTAAAAGCATTGCTGGTGTAGTAACTTGGATTATTCTTTTTTCTATCGATAATAAAGTTTTATATGAAGAAGAATTGCTTGAAGTTTTAGCATGAATGCTAAACAATAAACTTAATACCATCATTCCACCCATCCAAAGAATTATGCATACGACGTGAATTGTTTTATATAAATAATAATGATTCGCAATATTAGCTAATATATCGCTCATAGTCTTTGTTATTTTGCCTATAGTATAACATAGTTTTGAGTCATCTAAAATATGAATCTTCTGCTAAATAATATAAAAAATATTGTCTGAATTTGTGTCACTTTTCTTGAGTCAAATTCTTGAGTCAAGTTTTGAAATTGGCACTTTTAATTTGAAATTAACGCTTTTAAGTTTCTTATATTGAAGCTTATCAAAAAACAAAAAATTTAAACATGTATCCACTAGTTCAAACATGTATCTACTAAAGATATAATTTCCTTATATCTAATTTATTTAATAAAAAATATGAAATTTATTGCATACCTTGAATTAATGCGCCTTAATTCACTCTATGGTGCATTATTTGGTTTTTTCCCGTGTATATTTGGATTTATTAATAGTAATCAACTTCATAATCAATTTTTTGATTCTAAATATTTTAGTTTATTTTTAGTATTAACCTTTTTAGGTCGAACTTTCGGGTGCGTAGTAAATGATATTGTTGATTCGGACCTAGATTCTAAAGTTCAAAGAACTCAATTTAGGCCACTAGCATCAGGAGTAATCTCTAAACTAGAAGCTATTCAAATTCTTGGATTCTTGGGTTTTTTGATGCTGATTGTTCTTTCCTATTTTAATACAAGAGTAATATTCGTAAGTTTAATTTATGGCATATTGACTTTCATTTATCCATTTATGAAACGAATCACTTATATGCCGCAGATTTTTTTAGGAATTGTAATTAATTGCGGTGCTTTATTGGTTCCATTGCAAATTAAAGGACAAATATCAGTTAATGATTTTCTAATTTATTTAGGATGTTTATGTTGGACTATATCTTATGATACTTTTTATGGCTTTTGTGATTTAGAAGATGATTCTAAGCATCAAATTAAATCTTTATCGCGCAAATTAAAATCCCACTTATATGTTTTATATATAATAAATTATGCCGCTTTAGTCTTTCTTCTCTGTGGCAAAAATAGACCTAATGACTTACTCACAGTAATCTCAACTATTTTGTATATTATTCTAGTTTACTGGCAAGTAAAATTCTTTGATTTCAAGATAAAAAATGACGGAATGATAAGGTTTAAATTTAACATCTTTATTGGAATGCTGATTTGTTTGATTTTATCTTAAAGATACTTTAATTTATGTTTACGATATTAGTTAGATTATAAGCGCATCTATTAACTAGATTACAGGCGCATTAATAACTAGTATAAGCGCATTAATAACTAGATTATAGGCTCAATCTATTAGTTAAACCATAAATTTTAAAGCACAATATACAAATTTGTACACTGCCAATGTCACAAATTGCTAAATAAATATAATCGTTTATAACAATTTATGTTAAATTTGAAACGTTTATATTTTACCACCAAAACAGTAAAGAATATTTGGTATTTTATTGAAATTTTAGACCTTTTTGAAGTATAATATATGTGTAATTATATATTATTTAATTGATCAGCTTTTATGTTTAAATTTACCAAAAATTTTGACAAAGCTTATACCCAAAGCTTTGATCAGTCTTTACGAAACTATTATCTTATGATCTATACATATGTCACCTTGGGTCTGTTAATTACTGCATTGATGGCTTTTGCAGTGTTAAACTTTGCTCCTCTGACGCATCTTATGTATAACATGAAAAATGGTTTAATAGCAGGGCCTAGTGGGTTTGGAATGATAATGAATGTTGTCCCAATACTTATAAGTGTTTACTTTTTTATGGGATTTGGAGCTATGTCATTAGATAAAGCTAGATTTTTATTTTGGATTTACTGTGCAACTATAGGAGCTAACCTGTCTTATATGGGACTTATTTATACTGGACATTCTTTAGTTAAGGGGTTATTAATTACAACCTCAGCTTTTGCAGCTATTAGTCTTTATGGATATACTACCAAAACAGACTTAAGCAAATATAGTTCATTCTTCATGATGGGAATTATTGGTGTTTTGGTAGCCTCTGTGATAAATATATTCTTTCGTAGTACAGCTTTAGATATGTTAGTTTCATTAGTTGGTGTTGTAGCTTTTATGGGATTTATCGCTTGGGATAATCAAAAAATTAAACAAATTTATTATCAATGCCCAAATGGTGAAATTGCTCAAAAATATGCAATTATCTCAGCATTTAACTTATATTTGAATTTCATAAATCTATTCTTGTATATGATGAGATTCTTTGGGGATAGAAAAAACGACTAAACATATTCCCAATTCAGACCATAATACTTGTTTATTTCTAGACTAAAACTTAGCTTTAGATAGGACAAAGATATCAAAAAAATTAACCACTCTTTAGTTTTGTTATAAACAAAACATTTCCACGATACTAAAAACTAATTGAGGTTATTGCCACAATCAAACGATCAAATACTAAAAACTAATTGAGGCTATTGCCACAATCAAGCGAACAAATACTAAAAACTAATTTAAACTGGACTCCCTCCTGGAATATAAACAAAATCTCCCGGAATACAAAAAACATCTCTTGCTATGAAGTCAAATTATTGTTGTGTATACTTTCAGCTTGAAAAACATATATCTCGACCTGATGCAAAGCTTGATTATTGTTGAAAAACATATATCTCGACTTGATGTAAAACTTGATTATTGATTAATTCAAAGTCTTAAATTATGTTTACGTAATATTTATACCAGATTGTGATATAATCAAATGCAAAACATTCCCCCTGACCATGAGCAACTTAATGATTGTAGAATCGCCCGCTAAAGCCAAAACTATTAATAAATATTTAGGTAAAGACTTTATAGTTTTAGCCTCTTTAGGTCATGTATCTGATTTACCAGCAAAATCAGGATCAGTAATCCCAGATAAGGATTTTGAAATGATATATGAAGTTAACGCAAACTCTAAAAAAAATCTGGATGCAATTTATAAAGCGGCCAAAAATAGTGATGCAATTTATTTGGCTACTGATCCAGATAGAGAAGGTGAAGCTATTGCATGGCACGTGGCAGAATTGATAAAGTCTCATATTAAAAATGTGCCAAATATGAAACGAGTGACCTTTAATGCAATTACTAAAAATGCAGTTAAGGAAGCTATTGCTAATCCTAGAGATTTAAATATGGACTTAATAAATGCGCAGCAAGCTCGAAGAGCTCTAGATTATTTGGTTGGATTTACTCTGTCGCCCCTATTGTGGAGAAAATTACCTGGTTGTAAATCTGGTGGTAGGGTTCAATCAGTTGCATTAAGATCAATATGTGAAAGAGAAGAAGAAATCAAATCTTTTGTAAAACAAGAATATTGGGATATAGCTGCTAGTTTTGTTAGTGATGACTCTGATAAACCTGGCTTGATAGCTAAATTAACACATATAAAAGATAAAAAGTTAGCCAAGTTTGATATAGCAACGGAAGAGGGAGCAAAGGAAATAGTTCAGCATTTAAGTAGTTCAAAGTTTTGGATTAAGGATATACAGTCTAAGCAACAAACTCGTAATCCTAACCCGCCTTTTATTACATCAACTTTACAACAAGATGCATCTACTAAATTAGGCTTCAATACTAAGAAAACTATGTTGATAGCCCAAAAATTATATGAAGGCTTGAAAATAGATGATAAGGAAACTGGTTTAATTACTTATATGAGAACTGATGGAGTATATATTTCAGAAGAAGCAGTTTTGTCTATAAGAAATTATGTTAAAGAAGAGTTTGGAGAAGAATATATTCCAAAAGAACCTAGAAAGTATGTTTCTAAAGTTAAAAATGCACAAGAGGCCCATGAAGCAATTAGGCCAGTAGATATTAGCTTTTCGCCAGAATATGTTCGCTCATTCTTAACAGCCGAAGAATATAAGTTATATGATTTAATCTGGAAACGTACCCTGGCATCACAAATGTCAAGTACTATTTATGATATTTTAAATGTATTCATCAGTGGTGAAACTGATAAGCCTGTAACAATTGAAGATACAGACATAAGTCAGTTGATATCAAATATTAACTCTGTAATAAATTGGGAACTTAAAACCACTGGCTCCACTATAAAGTTTGATGGATTTATTAGAGTATATAAAGACGCTGAAGAGCATGAAGAGGGAGATTACATTCCTAAAGTTGATAAAAATACTTCAATTTCTTTAGATAAGTTAACAGAAAAACAACATTTTACAGAGCCACCTGCGAGATTTACGGAAGCTAGCCTAGTTAAACAATTAGAAGAGTTGGGAATAGGTCGCCCATCTACCTATGCATCTATTATTTCAGTGCTTCAAGATAGAAAATATGTTCATATGGACAAGAAAAGATTTGCACCAGATCCAAGGGGCTCAATTTTAAATATCTTTTTAAATAGTTTTTTTGCTCAATATGTTCAGTATGACTTTACTGCTAAACTAGAAGACGATTTAGATGAAATTTGTGAAGGTAAGCAAACTTTTAAAGCTTTTTTAAAGAAATTTTGGGAAGGTTTTATTGCTAAGATAAATGAAGTAGAGAAATTTAAAATGTCTGAAGTAATTCAGGTAGTTAAAGAATCTATGGAGAAATCTCTTTTTACTTCTGATGAAGATAGAGCTTGTAAGATGTGTCAAGAAAATGGACGCATTGGAGAAACTTCACTTAAATTTGGGAAATTTGGAGGATTTTTAGCATGTTCTAATTATCCAGAATGCAAATACACTGAACAAATCCTATCTAACGCTGATGATAAAACTTCTAGTGAAATTGGCTCTAATCCTAATCAAGAATTAGGAATTATTGATGGAAAGCCTCTATTATTAAAAACTGGACGCTTTGGTAATTATTTAGAGCTAGAAACTGATCAAGGATTGAAAAGAACCTCTGTCCCTAGTAATAAACCAATAACCTTTGAGGATGCCGCCAAGCTGATGGAATTTCCAAAATCTTTAGGCGCCGTAGAGCTTAATGGTAAGTCTGAGGAAGTTTTATTGCAAACAGGTAAATTTGGATTATATATAAAGGTTGGTACAAAAAACCTTAGAATTCCAAAGTCTATATCGCCAGAAAATATTACACTTCAAGAAGTTAAAGACTTGTTGGGCGCATAAATATACTATGCTTTTATCAAGGCCGCAAATATAATATGCCTTTATCAGAGTCGCAAATATACTTATTATGTTTGGTTTTTCTAGATCATAACCAGTGTATAACAACTAAAATCTATTATTTAGTTTTTAAGGCTATAACTTCTTTATTAATCCATAGGAGTTTTATACATCATGTGTCTAGACTTTTATGTCACAACTTCTTTATTAATCCATAGGCGTTTTATACATTATGGCTGTAATCTATTGTCTAGATTTCTAGACTACAGCTGGTTCATTATTTATCTGGGTTTTAATAAGGTTATAACTGTTTTATTAGTATTTCTAATTAAGTTTTAAAAGTTAGGGCCTAATATTAAAAACAAATAAAATCAATTGTGCTTAGGGCCTGATACTAAAAACACGCAAAATCAATTATTCCTAGGGCCTAATACTAAAAACACGCAAAATCAATTGTCCCCTAAGTAAAATCAATTGTTCCTAATAATATCTACCACATTAAGTTTATATACTTTGTAAGATGGATAGAAAGATGTGAGTGAGCATAAAACTAAAGCGGCGCAGTCAATTAAAATTACGTCCTTTAAACTAATTTCACACGGTAAGTGATATAAGAAATAGATCGCAGGACTAAATAAATTGGTTTGAGTTATTTGTTCTAGAAAAGTTCTAATATTTTCTAAATTAGAGCCTATCCCAACTCCTAAAATAGAGCCTATTGCTACACCAAAAAATCCTATTAAGAAGCCATTTATGAAGAAAATTAACCAAATATTAGAATTTGTTACGCCAATCGTTTTTAGTATGGCTATATCTTTCATTTTATCTTTCACTAATATGGTTATACTGGCAATGATATTGAACCCAGACACCACTACTAGTAAAAATAAAACAGAAAACATCGCTATTTTTTCTATATCCAACGCCCTTATCATTGAAAAGTTTTGAGTGCGCCAATTCAGAAGGTTGTTTTTATTAACTTGTAGAGCATCAGATATTAGAGTTGTCATTTGATCTACATTATCAGGATCAGTAATATATATTTCTAGATCTGCTTTAGATTGAAAGAGATTTTTGGCTATGTCCAAATCAATAAACACAATCTTTGAGTCGTACTCGTATATACCTGTATTGAATATGGCACTTACATCAAAAGTTTTAGCTTTAGGTAATGATCCAAGAATAGATTGAGTTAATTTGGCAGAAATTAAATCTATTTGAGTATTTTGCTGTGGATCATTAGTATCATTGGTATTGTTAGATGAAGTTTCTGAAGCTATATCTACGTTCAAACTAGATTTTAGAGTAGAGCTGATTGCAATATTTTCCCTATCAAAGCGATTCATCCAGAGATTTTCAGAAAATTTTTTCTTTAAATCAACTGATCTAATACCTATTACCATAATCCCTTGCGTGAAGTTGCCAACTTTTAATAAAGCTTCGCCACTGACTGTTATCATGTACTTGTCTATTCCTTTGACGCTATTTAATTTAGTTTTTATATCTTCGTCATCAAATCTATCAATATTCTTCACAATTATATGACTGTTAAGCCCTATAATATTTTTTAGTAATTCTGTTCTTAAGCCTTTCATTATTCCCATTACGATAATTAAAGCAGCCACGCCAATTGCTACACCAATTAACGAGAATCCAGAAATTAATCCAATAACCTTATCTTTTTTTTTTGAAAAAAAATATCTTATGCCTAATTTAAGTATCATGATAAAAGCATCATTTTAGTATCATGATAAAGTATAATTGAGTTTTCTAAAAGATTTACCTTATAGGCTGGATAATGTGTAAACCCAAAGAGAAACCGGATAATGTTTTAAACCCAAAGAGAAACCGGATAATGTTTTAAATAGAATTGTTAATTAGGATTTCTCACATATCTGTTCATAAACAAATCATTTAAAGCTAATTCAAGAAACTTTTTATGCTTAAAAGTTTATACAAAGTTTTTATTAGGCAAAAGATTAGCTTGAGAAAGTTATGTTTTTTATATAGTGGTTTTTAACTTTTCTGTAAAATATAATTATTTACAATAACTTTATTCCTGGGATATATTACTTTGATTTTCACCATATAGTATCAAATTTTCACTAATATTTCCCTCCATCATTTCTTCCACTATCTCCTCTGGATCTTTCTCTTCTATCATTTCTTCTTGATGATTTGTTGTTTGCAACTTCTCTTCCATCATTTCCTCTGGACTTTTCTCTTCTATCATGCTTCCATAATGTGTTATTGTTGATAAATTATCTTCTATCGTCTCCTCTTGATTATTTGTTGTTAATAAATTATTTTTCATCACGTATTCATTGAATAATTTACCAAACTTACTATCTTCTTCAATTTTGCATTTCTCTGTAATTGTAGATACTAATATTTCCCATTCTTCGTAAGTAACTTCTGTATCACGATCAATTTTCTTATTTTTGTTAGCTTCAATAATTTTTTTTATATCTTCATATGCCCCTATGATTAGTTTTTTTGTTTGTTCATTAGATTGACATATTCTCAATATCTCAAGAATCAATTTACAAAAACCACCTTCTTCCAAGTTATAATAAAAAAGATCTGTTTTATATTTAAGCTCACTAGGAGTATATTCACTATTAGTAAAATGCTTGCCTATGATAATTAAATTTGTTTTACTAAAATTGTTCTTAAAAATATTATCTTTCATTTCAGCAAATCTTTTTGCTGTCACTTCATTGCTTATGTCAATTCCATGTTTTATGATTAATGCTTTTTGATTTAATAAGTTTTCTCTAACAAATTCCACTAAATATTTATTGATAGTATTGGTTTCATATTTCTTTTCAATTATTGAAAATAAATGCTCAATTGTTGATCCAAATTCTTCTAAACAATTTATTATATTTTTGAAAATTAATTCAACGAACATGGTTTCAGGTTTTTTAAATTTTGGATCGTAACTTATTACCGCAACATCATTACCTTTGCCATTAAAGTTGATTTCAGTTATTTTCACATATGGCTTTATATATAAATTATAATTTATTGTACTTTTAGATAAATTAAGTTTTATGTCTGTGCCATCAAGGGTCATAACATTCTGAGCTTTATAGTAGCACTCCTCATAACTTTCATCTTGTGCTTTGATAAAAGCTTTTATTTTATTTTCAGGCTGCTTTGTAATTTTGAATACATCATAGTCGTACTTTGTGATTGAAAATATTTTTTTGTTGTGTAATTTTTTATATCCTATAACCAATACTTCAGAAATTACATTGATTGATTTAATAGGAAAGAATAAGTTATTGAGTAAGCACATATTTTTTGTAGCTATGAAAAACATATTATGTGATATTTCTGATATTTCCTTTGTTTGTTTTCTGATGTCATAATGATTTAACAAATTCGTTTTATATAAATCATATTGATTAAAATTGGAAAAAACAGATCCTTTTTTTCCTAGATTTTTTATTTGCTCTATGTTGCTACAGCAAAAATTTACGTATCCTTCAAATGTTTGTATCAATTGTAGAGAAGGTTTTGTTGAATCATAAACATTTTTAATATCAATTATCTTTAAATGACAAGCTTCGATTGAATTGTGATAAGATGTTTTTTGACAGCTAATTTCTAATATGAAAATATCAGCCGCCCCATTGTAAAAATAATTATCTAAAAAACTAATTTGTACTTGCAACTCTAACACATCATCTTTTATTGTATCAGACTTATTCAATTCATCAGGAATTGCTTCATCAGCATGTTGATCTATTTTCTTTCGATCGCTATTTTCAAAAACAAATTTATCAATATTGTTGAATATTTGCTCGCCTCCTTTATGATTTTTTATTTTATATGAAACTATTTTTGTTTCTTTACTAGAGAAATCAATTATCAAGTTATTGCTCAATTTTTTTAGATTAAGAGTGTAACTTACATCTTCATTGTTTAATGATATTACTAAATTGTTTTCATTTATTTTTTTAAAACCAAGTTCATTAAATCTATGATGTATTTTTTTAGAGATAAAATATTTTTTTGTATACGAATTCACAGTCGAAGAATTAAGGACAGTTTCTTCTAGATTAAAATTGTCAGTATTGTCATTATTTAATTGCATTATATCTATAGTTAATTTAATAAATTAAACCATATTAGGTATTAAAAATGCAAATTGCTAGTATATTAAATATTAAAAATGTAAATTAGTACTATATTGATGAAATTATATTTAGAAATTTAGTAATGACATTATATTTAATAGAAGCTTTTAACCAGAAAAAGGCTTGCTTGAAAAGGTAAAATTTTAAGTAAAATTAGTTATCAAACTATCAAGAGATCGCGCGGAATTTAAGCTAGAGTAATGTATTAAGCTACAGTTTAGTTATTAACTTACAATCTAGTGTTATAGAAATATCAAAAATAAAGATTATAATATTTCTTTAAAGTAATCTCTTTTGTGCTTAATTTTCAAGTTACAACAACGCAAAAAAAAGCTAGAATAGGATTGTTAGAAACATATCATGGCTCAATTGAGACCCCGGTTTTTATGCCCGTGGGAACTAAAGCAACCGTTAAAGGTCTAACTGTAGATCAGATTAAAGCTTGTGGTTCACAAATTATTCTTGCAAACACATATCACCTTATGCTTAGACCTTCGGCTGAAAGATTAGAAGCTTTCGGTGGTTTACATAAATTCATGAACTGGAACAGGCCTATACTTACTGACTCTGGCGGGTTTCAAGTTATGTCATTGAAGCATTTACGTAAATTGACCCCCAGGGGCGTTGAATTTCGTTCCCATATTGATGGACAGAAGATTATGCTAACTCCAGAAAATGTTACAACTGCTCAATACCAAATAGGCAGTGATATCAGTATGATTTTTGATGAATGCACTGAGTATCCAGCTACTCATGATGTCGCAAATAAATCTATGAAACTTAGTTTAGATTGGGCAAATAGAAGTCGATCTCAGTTTATTGACAGATTGGGATACGGACAGTTTGGCATAGTTCAAGGTAGTACTTATCAAGATTTACGTGAAATATCGGCTAAAGAATTAATTCAAATGAACTTTGATGGATACGCAGTAGGTGGCCTCGCTGTTGGAGAGGGGCATAGTGAAATGATAAAGGTGCTAGAGTACACAACTCAATTATTGCCTGAGGATAAGCCTAGATATTTAATGGGAGTTGGTAAGCCATGTGATATTATTGGAGCTGTAAACTTAGGCATTGATATGTTTGATTGCGTTATACCAACAAGATCTGGTCGAAATGGACTGGCTTTTACTAGTATTGGTAAAATAAATATCAGAAATAGTAAGTTTAAGTACGACACCTCCCCATTGGACCCGAATTGCCATTGTTCAACTTGCTTGAACTATTCAAAAGAGTATTTACGTCACTTGGATAAAGTTGAGGAAATGTTGGTATCTACGCTAATGACGATACATAATGTAACTTTTTATCATAATCTAATGAGGGAAATAAAAAACGCTATAATGCTTGATCAAATGGATCGTTTATATGCGAAATATGCTCAATTTGTTTACTAAACTGACATTGATGATTACAATAAACAAGCAATTGAGCTCTAAGTTTGGTGAAAATTACTCATAATAGATAGTTTATATGCGAAATATGCTCAATTTATATATTTAACTTGTTTTAATTGAACTGTATAATAATTCAATCCTGACATTAAACTTCTTTTGAACTGTGGGATAATTCAATCCTGACATTAAACTTCTTTTGAACTGTGGGATAATTCACCCCGATGAACTATTCAATAATTCACTCTTTTGAGCTGTCTAATAACTCGTATACTTGAATTAAGTTGTAATAATCCGTGTACTTAATTGTGTTTTTTCTAGTTATAACGTATATAAGTTTTAATTCTTCATATAAGATATAGTCGTTTACAAAAATTTTACTCTTGCTCTGTATTATTTTGATTTGCACCAAGTGGCGGTACATTCTCACTATAATTACTTTCTATACTCATGGCCTGATAATAATTTGTTGTTGATGAATTTTCTTCCATCGCGACATCGCCCACAACATCATTTTCTATCGCGACATCATGATGATTGTCTGATAAATTATGTTTCTTCATATTCTCGTCTAAATTCTCTTCCATCATGGCTTCATTAGAAGATTTATTTCTTTCCATCATATCTTCATCATGATCTATCTCTAAATCCTTTTTCTCAATTTTTTCTTTCATTATATTTTTATAATGATTTGCTTTGATTGAACATGTCTCTACAATGGCTTCATAATGATTGTCTGATAAATTTTCTTCGATCATTGCTTCATTAGAATATTTATTTATTTCCATCATAGCTTTATTAGAAGATTTCTTCTCTTCTATTTCAAGCTCTTTTGGCAATTCTTCAATTTCTTTTTCTTTTTTGTTGCAAAGATCCAATCTAACCTCAGTCATCATACATTTGTTTTCTGTATTTTTCCTATCTATATCTATTATGGATTTTTTTTCCTCATCTTTCTCAGTCATCATACATTTGTTTTCTGAATTTTTCCTATCTATATCTATTATGGATTTTTTCCCCTCAGCTTCTTCTTCTATCATGGATTTCTTTTCCTCAGCCTCCTCCTCCATAATTGACTTCTCTTCCACCATGCTTTCATAATTAGTCATTGTTGATAACTTCTCTTCCATCATTTCTTTCTCTTCCTTCTCCTGTTGCTTAATTTCTCTTTTTATTCTTTTTTCAATTCTTTTTTGCTTCTCTTCTTGTGCTTTTTCTGCCTCTTTTTGCCTTTTCTCTGTGATTATATTCTTTATTATTGATTTACATTTTTTTAGTATGGAATTTATATCTCCTGATGAGAAAAATTCATAATATTCTGAGTCTAACTCTATATTTATTTCATATTTTGAACTTAGTCCCTTAAAGATCTTTTTTATATCAGATATAATGTCTGCTTGCGTTAATTTATCATCATTAGGTTGGCATTGATATATTTTTAATAGATCTTGTAATAATATCAGAACATAAAATAGTTTTGCATCATTAATATCTATGGCTCTTTTCCATTTATGATATTCATAGGTATCCAATCTATGACATTTCAACATATATTGATCTTCTTTATCTTCTTTTTTATCAAAATACTCATAAACTTCTTTCCTTGTGAAAAAATCTTCAATTACAAGTACAAACACATCTGTTTCTACACTCACATTATAAGAATTTAATTTCAATAAATTATCCACACTGATTCCTTTTTTTATAATTAATTTCTTAAATTGTAATAAATTATTACAAATATGTTGCAAGAAATTTGAGTTAATAAAGCAGGTTTTATATTCTTTTTCAAGAAGTTGAAGTAAAACTATGATTGCAGGATCATTAATTCTTTCATTTACTTTATAAAGCAAACCTTCAGTAATTTCTCTATTATCTCGTACAACATTATCATCATGCTTTTTTATCACAATATTACCTTCGTACATTTCAATTGCTTTGATTTTCTCAGCACCTTCGTACATTTCAATAGATCTAATTGACTCATATTTTTTTATTGGAATTTCATTTTGCTGCATTTCCATTTCTGAAATTTCGTTTTGTTGTATTTCTATTGTTTTGATTGTTGCAGATGTAAGATATAATTTGCAATTTATCTCACTTTTATTTAAATCAATTTTGAAATATGAATCAGAAATTTTTAATTTTTTATCATGAGTATATTCACTTTTTACTTCAAAAGTTTTTTTTCTTGTTTTTATTTTAGTATCTATATTAGTAATAGGTAAATTATTCAATTTAACTAAATCAAAATTGTATTTTTTTATTGTAAACATTTCATATGCCGCACTTTTGTATTTTATGCAAAAAGAATAAGTGTTATACCACGATTCAAGCATTATACATCCATCTTTTATAGGAATAAAATGTGGTAAATCATTTTTATATGATTCTAGATCTGCAATTTTATTTGGATCAATTTGTTCATTAAGAATTTCTTTAATGAATCTATAACAAAATATTGGATCTGATTTATTAATAAAATTATTAAAAATATTTTCTGTTAACATATTATTGGTTTTATTATGCAGCTTGTATTGATACATTCTTTTTTGACCAAGAAACGAATGTATTAACTGTATTGGAATAGATTTTGGCTTGTTAACATTGGCGATATTAATCATTGTTAAGCAACAATAACTTCCCTCTAAGCTAGTTTCTAATTTAAAAACATCTACTCCTTTGTATAAATGATTCTCAAGATAACTTAATTTCATTGTTAATTTGAACTGTTTCTCATAAGAAGTATTTAATATTTTTTTTATATTAGAAAACACTTCGTTACTTATTGCAGAATCTTTTATCTGATAAGAAAATATTTGTGATTTTTTAGTACATAATTTTTTATTATACAAATTAATTACTAAGCTGGTATCTGATTTAATTAGCCTCAGCTCACATATTGTAGCTTTGTTGTCCAAGCTTATTTTTATATCCTGGCCTGTTATTGGTAGGTCATAATTAGGTTTTATAAATGTTTTAATGAATGTTGTAGAGATAAAAGATTTATCTTGCTGAATATCTGGATAAGAGTCAAGGACAACTTCCTCTAACTTACAATTGTTTTCTTGCATTATATTTATAGTTCATTTTAATAAATTAAACCTTATTAATCATAAAGAATGCAAGTGAATGTTTTAATAATATTCGTGGTAATACACTTTATAAATTAAAATATAAACTAATATGAAGTAAAAATAAACGAGATTTTATATCACACAACATGCGCACTTAAAAATGTTGATGAACTTTTATCTATATCATCAAGTGAGAAAAATGTTAAGCCATGCTGACTTATATCATCATGACTTATTTCATCTAGCGCGAGGGGGGGGGTAGATGCGCTCTTATTATAAGAATTAGAGTGATGTTGGTGATTTGGATCTTGAGTTCGTGGACCAATCATTGGATGATTATTTATCCCTTTCAATTCCCCTTTCAAAGTTTCTTGATTAACTTTTTGATTTTTGGTTTCTTGTTCCATTGTATATAAGCAGCCTTGGGTGTAACCATGTGCACGTGTGTTATTTTCAACACTCCCGTGTGCTTCTTGAGCATATGAAGTAGCTTTTTTTATCTGTTCAAAAGCAGTTGCAGAAAAACCAATAAATACCTCCTTCCTGAATCCCGTAATACCTGTTTTGATGTAAGGCTTGTTGTCTTTATCCAGCTGGATATCACTTAGTTTAGGATTTTGAAGGATCATTTTACCATCTATCATTAGAATTTCTATTTTTTCTTTGATGCTTTTGATGGGAAGAGAGATTTTGATGTTGTATTTTCTGAGTTTGTTGATGTCATTGACCTGAATTCCGAACGTTCCATCTTTATTCAAATTAATCTTGAATAGATCCTGATTTGACCCCGGAATAGGTACGGAAGCAGATTTATAAAGATTTTTCAGCTTATTTTCTTCTGCAGGTTCCTTAAATTCTAGCTTAATTGGTTTTGCATCTTTAAATGTCTCATCCGCAAATTTTTTGAAATCTACTTTATCATTTTTTATATGTGGATTGATTAAATTTTTATATATCTGATATTGATCGAGTGATTCTGAGGTTGGAGCTGGAATAAGAGTTGTCTCGGCTCCTCCTTTTTCACAAAGCCCAAAAAGCTCTTTTAGTACTTTATCTTTCATTGCTGGAGTTTCTACTATCTCTCTTTCAGCTTTTTCTCTATCCGCTGCTGCTTTCTCAGCGTTTTCTTGTTCCTCTCTTTCAGCTTTTTCTCTATCCGACGCTGCTTGTTCTTGTCTTGCCGTGGCCTCTTTTTCAGCTGCATCTTTTTCAGCTTCCGATGTTTCTGTAGGCAAATCATTAATATATTTCCATCCTGCTAAAGATTTATCCGCTGCTTTTTTCTGTTCATGATCTCTTGCTAATTGATCCAATATGGGAGTTGAAGATATTTTATTAGCTGAAAATGTTTTATTAAAAGTTTGTCCATTTTCATATATACTAGGCTGATTATCCTTAAGCTTGTCTTCTAAATCTTGTTCAGTTGGCATGTTAGCAAATTTATCCTTATTATCTTTTTTTATAAATTTATCTAAAATCGGTCCTTTATAAATCGCATTGCTTCTTGGCCTAGATTCTTCTAAGCCTTGCAAGGATTTTTCAAAATTTTGATAAATATCTTGTGACTCATCTTTTAGTAAATTAAGACTAAGTTTAAATCCATTTATTTTTTGAGTTTTTGTCATATCTTCCGTTTCCGGGGATTCTAGATCTGTTTTTATTGAGTTCAATGCATCAATAATCTTTTGAGTATTTAGATTTTCCTTTTCGATATAATCTTTAGTTGCTTTGAAATATACATATTGATCCTCTAGTTTTAAGGTAAAAGCTTTTGACAGTGAGTCTTTATTTTTTTGAGAAATTATTTCTAATGTCTTGATCGTTTGATCAAATTGAATCTTTTCGTTTTTAAAATCTTGTGTGAGGCCGATATAGTCAGAATCATGATCCTCTTCAATATGTAAAATAAAATTTTTGATTAAATTTTGTTTTTCTGTATAAATTTTAAAATGTTCTGTAGTTTGCACAGTAATAATACTTCCTTGATATAAAAATATATCGCAATTTATATCAAATGATAATTTAGTATTTCAATTTCTGATAGAAAAAATTGACTGGAGGTTTATAGGTTACAAATTATCTGATATATCAGTATTATGACCACTAATATCCATTTTATATTGTTCATTTTGAGCTAAGACTGGATAATGAGAATTTATTTTTTTAGTAAAGTTCAATTGATCGTCATAATTACTTCGCTCTTCTTCTGGGGGCTCTGGATAATGAATAGTTGGAGCATTGGGATCGCGAGGTTTTTTCTTTAACATTCTCAATTCGTGCCTAAGGTTATCTATTTCCATTCTATTTTCTGAGTTCTCTATAAATTCTTTTGAATGTAGATCTATAAGAGTTTTTTTATGTTTTGTTAACTCTTCTATCTCGTCATCTTTCGCATCCAGTTCTTTTTGAACAAAAGCAGCAAATTCTTCTAATTTCTTTTTTGAATCTTCATCTTTTTCTTTCAATTTCTTCTTTGAATCTTCATCTTTTTCTTTCAATTTCTCCTGAACAAAAGTTGCGACTTTTTCTAATTGCTTTTTTAAATCTCCATTTTTTTCAGCTATTTCTTCATCCCTGATTTTTATTTCACGCTTTAATTTATTTATCTCTTGATCTTTCATATATAAAGCAACTTCTTCTTTTGAAGGCTCGTATCTTTTCTTTTTGCAACACTTCATAATTTTTTAGTGTATAGTTAATGACACTATTTTACTATCTATTACCATTATCCCCAAATTTTGTACAAAAATAATTTTAAGAGGCGGGTAATTTAGTAAAGATTGTATCTAACAAAGAATGACAATCTATTAATCCGCTATATAAGGGCAGTAATTTCTTGAATAACTAAGACATGACTTACTGTGTAAAAAAGAACGGGTCCGAGTATAACATAATATAAAAAAAGCGGCTTCTAACATATAAAACCAATAATTTAATAGTTCTTGAGGTCGCGCCGTATAAAAAAGAGTGAACCTTGGATATAAAACAATAATGTAAAAATAATAATTGAGTAGTCTAGAAGAGACTTATAGAACGCGTGAAAGAGAATAGTCCGAGAGTCTTATAAAATCAGCAATTTCTTAAATGACTATTGAGGGTGCGTTATATAAAGGAAAGTAGACTTTGGACATAACACAATAATGCAAAATAGTCCAGGGTGGACATACAGAGCGTGTAAAAGATAATGGCATATAAAGTGGTGTGGTATAATCTTAGTTTTAAGGAACCATAATGGATCAAGAATCTTTAGCAAATATATCTAATAACTCTGGGCAACCTAATGCCACACAGTCAAATACCGGTGGGCAGGTGACAAATAAACCTAATAACTCTGCGCAACCTAATGCCCCGCAGTTAAATGAAACAAATATACCCAATGCTATCGCCTTACAGTCAAATACCGGTGTGCAGGCGACAAATACACCTAATGCAGCCATGCACACGCAATCAAATGCATCCAATAATGAAGTGCAGCCTAAAAATTATCAATCTAAATATCGAACTCACTTGTGTAATCAGTTGAATTTGACTCATGTAAATCAAGTTATTTCAATTTCAGGCTGGGTCGCACACAAGAGAGATCATGGTAATTTAGTATTTATTGATTTGCGTGATAACTTTGGAATAACTCAAGTTATTTTTGAAGGCAGTATCTTAAGTCAACTAGAAAATTTGACATTAGAAAGCGTTATTACAATAACTGGAATAGTAAAAGCCAGGGATTCTAATGTGATAAACAAAAATTTGGACACGGGTGAAATTGAGGTTAGGGCTTCTAGCATAACAGTAGAATCTTTTGCAGATCATGTGCCGTTTGAAATCTATAATACCACGGCCATACCAGAAGATTTGAGGTTGAAATATAGATTTTTAGACCTCAGAAGAGATGAAGTTCATCAAAATATCTTATTACGCTCAAGAGTAACTAGAAAAATAAGAGATTTAATGCATAATGCAGGATTTACTGAGTTTCAAACCCCAATTCTAACTTCCAGTTCCCCAGAAGGCGCAAGAGATTTCTTAGTGCCCTCTAGATTAAATCCAGGTAAATTTTATGCCTTGCCACAAGCTCCACAGCAATTTAAACAATTGTTGATGGTTTCAGGATTTGATAAATATTTTCAAATAGCTCCTTGTTTTAGAGATGAGGATGCTAGAGCTGATAGATCTCCCGGAGAATTTTATCAATTAGACATAGAAATGTCATTTGTTGAACAAGAAGATGTTTTTAGGATAATTGAACCAATTATATACGAGCTTTTCAAGTCCGAGTCAACTAAATCAATTACGTATCCATTTAAACGTATCACATACGATGAATCTATGCTTCATTATGGAACTGATAAGCCAGATTTACGTAATCCATTGATAATACAAGACGTTACTAATATCTTTTTCGACTCAAACTTCACTGCATTTATTAATTTGATTAAGCAAAACTATGAAGTAAGAGCAATTAAAGCCGATTGCTCTGGTAAATCAAGAGCATTCTTTGATCAATTGAACAAATTTGCCCAAAGTTTAGGCCTGCAAGGCTTGGGTTACATTCAATTTGGTGATGAAATTAAAGGTCCAATAGCTAAGTTTTTAACTGAGCAAAACTTTGCAGACATAAAAAATAAACTATTAGTTCAAAATGGTGATACTGTTTTCTTTATTTGCGCACCAAAAAATGATATTAACAAATTTGGACATCAGATTAGATCTGAATTAGGATTAAGTTTAGACTTGATTGACAAATCTATATATGAATTTGTTTGGGTAACTGATTTTCCATTTTTTGAACTAGATAAGGAGGGCAAGATAGACTTTTCACACAATCCTTTCTCCATGCCTCAATGTTCTATTGAAGAATTAAAGTCTGGCAACACTGAAGATTTGTTAAAAATTAAGGCATTTCAATATGATATTGTTTGCAATGGCATTGAGTTATCAAGTGGCGCAATTAGAAATCATAAATTAGATGTTTTATATACTGCTTTTGGAATCGTAGGATACTCGGAAAATGAAGTTAATGATAAATTTCCAAATATGGTTAATGCTTTTAAATATGGCGCCCCTCCTCATGGCGGGATAGCTCCTGGACTTGATCGAATTGTAATGCTTTTGGCTGGTACAGAAAATATTAGAGAGGTTATTGCTTTTCCACTAAATCAACAGGGTAGAGACTTAATGATGAATGCTCCAAATGAAGTTTGCCTCAAACAATTGCAGGAATTGAATCTGAAGTTACTGCAGAAAGCTTAATCTTTCAAGAGATGTAATATGAGATGGGACTTAGATTTTTCAAGAGATGTAATATGAGATGGCGCTAAATTTGTTTTTTCAGGATACTTGACCCATAAGTTTGCATAAAAACTGAGTATTAGATGCTTAATCTCTCAAGAAATATAACAGGAGTTGGGATTTATAAATGTTTTTTCAAGACACTCGCCTCTCTTTGAACAGAAACTAAGTCCTGAAACTTAACTATCTTATTCTTAACAATATAAGCTTAATTCCTAATGATGAATGCTCCAAATGAAGTTTGCTTCAATATTTTAAACTTTCTAAGCTTCTTTATATGCTTTTATAGAATTTAACTTCTAGATTGATAGCTTAGCTTTAAACTATTTTCTTTTTTGACTTAACCTTGAGGAATAAGTATTTTTGTAATTTATATTTTTAAAATATTTTTATAATCTGTATTTTTATTATCAAATGTTGACATCAATATATAGTTTATAACTAAAAAACAAGGCTGATAAGTTTAACTGAAATACAATATTGCAATGAATTATATTGCAAAACAAGTTAATAAAATATCTATCTAGCTTACTTTATTTTTAAGATAATGGGTTTGTGCGTGATTATCATGCCTTATTTTATCTTCATAGTATTGGAGTCATTTATATAGAATTTATGATTAAAAAATTCATTATTAATCTAATCCCAAATTAATAAGATAATCAATATTAGTATCAGGAGCACTTGGTCCGTCAAATGCTTGTCCTGCAGATTCTTCATTCATTTCGGATCTATTCTCAGTAGATTCTTCATTCATCTGCGATTCATTCTCAAGCTCTTGTTCTGTATTTTGATTATTATTAACCTCAGCAGCCTCAGCAACCTCAGCAACCTCAGCAACCTCCAACGTTGTTTCATTATGTGGTTGCTTTTTTGCTATATCAATCAAAACATCATTGGCCTTATCTATTATTTCACCTAATTTACTCTGAAGATTACGCAATTCTAGTGGAATTGAGTTATTCTCCATTTCATCATTGGTCCCCGAATCATTAACTTCTAAATCCATAAACATATTTCTCGACTCACTTATGAAATTAATAAAAGAATCATAAGAATTATCATTCTGTGAAATATAATTTTCTAAAATCTTTGTTAGCTTTTCTATAAAGCTAGATATCTTTTCTTCTTTATGCATGGAATCAAAAACAAGTACAACGTTTTTTATTTGATTTAAAGCAGAAGATACAATATCACTTGCTTGAGAAGTGCTTCTATTTAAAATGTTATTTACAATTTCTCCAACCATATGAAGACTTAAAGACTCATTTTCCTGAATGGGCATAGATGTGCGCTCCATATCCATTGTTGTATTTTCTCTTGCGTTTATTAGTTGCGCATGTGTCATATTGTCTTCTGTGTGAGCTCTTTGAAGCGTATGTTCTATATTCATTTCTTGTGTAGGCATATTTGTTTCGCTTTCACATATATTATTTATATCTTCTTGTGCATTTTTTATAAATGCTATACCACATTCTGAAATATTTAGCATAGTTTTAATGATTGTAGAATTATCATTAGTCATACTAAATTCATCACTATACAAGATCATTTTTGTAATGATATTTAGAAAATTAATTTCCATTTCACTTAAATGAATTTTAATTAAATCTAATGCATTGTCAAAGTTATTCTCTTGTTTAATATAATCAAAATCTAAACTAGGCATTATTTCATGTCTAAGATCAGATATGACTTTTTCATTTTCACAAGGTATATTTGAAAGTAATTCTTTTATTTCCTATATTGTATTTGATAAAATTTTTTTAGATGCTTTTAATCTTATTTCATTTTCTTGTTCATTTTCTTGTTGTTTATTTGTATTACAAACTTCTAATATTTGAATACCCGAATAATTTACTTTTTTTTCAGCTTGATCATTCCAAAAAAATACATCCCCTTGATTGGTATTTATGCCACTTTCCTCATTATCATCAAACCAAAGCCCCAATTCCTCTTCACTGGCTTGTTCCTCAGTATCATTTGGTTTAGGTTTTTTTGTGAAATTTTGCATAATTGAAAAATAAATATATGTATAATATATTTATTATACACAATATATAGCAAAGTGTGTTTATATATACATATAATTTTAATATTTTTAATTTTAAAAATAATAAGTTTAATTTAAAAACAAAAAAATCTTGATATAGTAAACTATATAAGTCAAGGTTTTATAAGCTTAAAATTCTACATACTTCTTATATATCATATAAGACTTTCAAGGCAATTTATACAAACAAAATATTATATATGTAGCATAATAATGAATTATAAACATAAAACTTAATAAGTTTCCTCTACTATAGAGTATTTTAATATTTTGAAATATTTAAACAAAAATCACAAAGCTAATGAGCTAATCAAATTAGAACTTATATAAATATAGAGTTTAAAAACCAAAAAAAGATTAAAAGAAAGAACGAAATCAAATAAATATTTACGCCCTTAAAATGTAAAACGAGGTATTAAAAAAATACTAAACTGTTTTTACATCTTCAAATAATGACTTAACGCCATTTAGATTAGAAATAATAGTTTCACCGCCAACGCAAGTTTGGCCAGCTTTAATCATAATTGGAATATCTATAGGTAGATATAAATCTACTCTGCTGCCAAATTTAATAATTCCAAGCTCCTCACCCGCTTGTTTTTTATCACCAACTTTGCAGTTGTTTACTATTCTTCTTGCAATGAATCCCGCAATCTGATCCACTCTTATAATATATTTTTGGTTATCATAATACGTACATAAATAAGTAATCATTTTTTCATTATGTATACTAGCTTTATCAGAAGAGGCATTCAAGAACGCGCCATGATGATATTTGGTGTGCACTACCTCAGAGTCAATAGGTATACGATTGACATGCACATCAAAAACACTTAAGAAAATACTTATTTTATTCATTTTTACACTACCTTCAGTTGTATTATGCATTTCCATATCAACTTCAGATATTTCGGATACAAATCCATCAGCGGGAGCTAAAAAAAGACCTGCAGCACCTGGAATATATCTAATTGGATTACGAAAGAAATATGTGCTACAAACAGTAAATATTCCAAACAACCAACTGAGACTAGATCCAAACAATCCAAAAATAACAGTCACTACTGCGCCAATTAAAATTATTGTTTTTCCTTCAGGGTGAATAAAATTTTGTAAAGATCTATAATTTGGTAAATTGAACATAGCACAGTAATTTAGTTTAATACTAAACTACCAGAATTTTTTAAAAAAACCAAGTATCTTGTGAAAATTTATGTTCAAACCTGGCTTAACCGCTTTTTCATTTAAAATTGTGGCTTTCTTTTGAAAACTAGAAAGCTTTGAATCATTTTTTACATCATGCATAGAATCAAATTTAAATTCTTTTATAATTTGGTTTTGTTGTACAGCTGGAACTTTATCAGTTTTAGATTCTATAAAAGATCTTTCAATAGAAAAAGTTTCGTTGTGCATTGATTCTAATGCGGAAAGCTCAATTGTTATATGATATTTCATCTCTATTTCAACCAAAAGCTTCTTGTTTTTATTGAAAAAACAAAATATCCTACTAGGATTAGAGATTATTTTATAATGACAAGTTCCGCTTACTGACTTTAACTCCTCTGGCAACTCTAGTAAAAATTGTGCAATTTCATTCTCTAAAGTTCTAAGAATTAAAAAAGCATCCGAATCAGGATTTCTAGTAAAACTTTTTCCATCACATGTAGGGCATTTTTGTGAATGAATTTCCGCAAAAGAAGCTGCTGTTCTCTGACGAGACATCTCTAACAAACCAAATTGATTTATTTCTCCTACTTGGGTCCTAGATTTATCGTTAGATAATAATTTCTTAACTAATTGCTCTATGTGTTTTTTATGTACAGTAGATTCCATATCTATAAAATCTATCACTATCAAGCCCGAAATATTACGCAAATGTATTTGCCTAGCTATTTCACCAGCCGCCTCTTCATTAATTTTAAAGGCAGTGTCAATCAAATTACTCTCAGTGTTACTCTTTCCTGAATTGATATCTATCGCTGTAAGCGCCTCAGTAATGTTAATAATTAAATATCCACCTGACTTCAATGATACATATGGCTTATATAGGTCTATTATTTGCTCTTCTATGTTGTAGTGAGTAAAGAGTGGAATTTTATTGTTATGCATGCTTAATTTCTGAGCTTCAGATGGAGCTACATCCTGAATAAAACTTCTAGCTTCGTTATATAACTTTTTGTCATCAATGATAATTTGATCTACCCTATGATCTAAAAAGTCTCTAATTATCTTGTTCATTAAGCCTTCCTCTTGATATAAAAACATGGGCTCTAAAGTTTTATTATTATTAGCAGAAATTGTGTTAACAATCTTATTCCATAATCTTGCACAATAGTTATAATCATTTTTTATAGTATTAATCGTCTTGTTTAAACTGCCTGTTCTAGCTATTAATCCACATGTATCTAGTTTGGATTTTATAATATTTTGTACTATGTTTTTTATCCTAACTCGCTCTGATAAAGGATTTATTTTTTTAGAAACTCCAACTTGGCCTTTTTGATTTGGAAGCAAAATCACATAACGCCCAATCAAAGATATATATGTGCTAAACATATAAGCCTTATCGCCTTTTGGTTCTTTATAAGCTTGAACTAATAAAAATTGATCCCTTTTAATAACATCTTGAATCTCATACTTCTTAAAATGAGGATTTTTGACTTCTACATACTCAGAAGCCTCATCATCTAAAGATTCGTGAGATAATTCTGACTCTTCAGGAATATCAAGCTCTTCTTTGCCTCCTAGATATCCAGAATTTGTAGAAACATCAGAATGAACATTAGCTTTTTTTATATTTTCAAGCGTTTCTTCTGGAGAAGATTTTTCAAGCGGATTCTCTGCAGCAGATTGCCTTACATTTTCTTTATCAATGCTTTGGACATTATCCCTAGCAATTGATTCAGAAGTTTCATCTAAATCCAAATCAATATCCTCAATCTTCATTGACCCAAATTGATTTAAAACTTTTTGAATATTGGCAGCATTATAATACATTGGGTGTATATGACTAAAAGGTAGAAAGCCCGTTTTACCATCTTCATATTCTATAAAAACTGCTTGTAAAGCTTTATTTATACTTTTTACTTTAGCTAAATAGAGATTGCCTTGAATAGAGGTTGATTTTTTTTTCTTATCAAAAATCAAGTTTTTTAAAAGGCTATCTTGGACTATTGCGACTCTCACATCATCCTTGTATATACCATTGATTAGAATTTGTTTCACTATATTTTATTTTATATATACCTTAGTATATCAAATAAGTATAGGGAAAAATCAGTAAATTGCTACAATATAAATTTTATAAATGTGCACTTAAGACTTTGCTAGAGCTTGAAAATTTGTAAAATGAAACTTATTTATATAGTTAGATTAAACTAACAAAAATACGATGCAAACTTTAGGCTTTACTGCTGAAATTAAACAACTTCTAGATTTAGTTATTCATTCAATTTATTCTAATAAAGAAATATTTTTAAGGGAGCTAATTTCCAATTCGTCAGACGCAATTGATAAAATCAAACTCATTGGTTTAAGTTCAAGCAATTCAAAAATTGATTCTAATTTTCAAATAACAGTTAGTGTTGATAGAAATAATAAACTTCTAACCATAGAAGATAACGGAATTGGAATGAATAAGGATGACTGTATTAACAATTTAGGAACTATAGCCAAGTCTGGGACTAAAGAATTTATGAAATCCATTCAAGAGGCAAAAGATAAAACCAATCTTGGATTAATAGGGCAATTTGGCGTTGGATTCTATTCAGGATTTATGATTGCTAAAAAAATCAGCGTAATATCTAAGCGCTATGATACAAATCAAATTTGCGTTTGGTCGTCTGATGGGTCAAATCAATATACTGTCGAAGAATTTGACTCGAGCAATCTGGATGAATTTGAAGCCAAGTATGGACAAAAATATAATATTCATTTTAACTTGTCTGAACCAAATAATGTAGAAAATACTTCTGATCCTGAAACGGCCTCAGAAACTAAATCCAAATACCATGGAACTAAAGTTATTTTGGAAGTTAAAGAAGATTTAGAAGAATTTTTAGATCAATTTAGGATCAAAAATATAGTGAAAACCTATTCCGACAATATTTCTTATCCTATTTGTTACTATGATATTCATTCCAAAAATTTAGCTAGAATTAATGCAACAACAGCAATATGGCTTAAGAATAAATCAGAAATTACTGATGAAGAATATAAAACTTTCTATAAGGAAATTTCACATGATCATAGCCCATATATAGATTTACTCCATAATAAAAATGAAGGAAAGATTGATTTTGTTAATTTGATATTCCTACCTTCAAAAAAATCTCATGACAGTTATCACCCAGATAGAATATCCAAACTAAAACTATATATTAATCGCGTTTTCATTACGGATTCCAATATTACATTAGTGCCAAAATACTTACGCTTTATAAGAGGAATAGTGGACTGTCCTTCTTTGCCATTAAATATTAGTAGAGAAACCTTGCAGGATAACCCGATGATTCAGATCATCAAAGACTCTTTAGAAAAGAAAGTATTGTCTAAATTAGATAGTATGAAAAAACAAAAACACGAAGAATATGTTCCATTTTGGGAAAATTTTGGCCCAATGATCAAGGAAGGCTTGTGCGAACATGGCAGCAAGCATGAAGATATTCTTAAAATCTCTCTTTTTTACAGCGCAAAGCAACAAAAAATGATTTCATTAGATGAGTATATAGATAGTCAGATTAAAAATGGTGAAGCTGAGGGTGAATTAAGTAATGATGGATCGAGTAATAACGAATCAAGCCACAATGAATCAAACAATAAAGATCAAAACACGACAAAAGATATAGATAAGAAAATTTATTATGTCGTTGGAGAAGAGCCTGGTGATTTAGAATTTTTATCTAAAAGCTCTCATGTAGAAGGCTTGTTGGCTAAGGGAAATGATGTTTTGATTATGGTAGATTCAGTAGATTCTTTTTGGACCACAGTGGTTAGATCTTACAAAGATTTTGAATTTACTGCAGCAACTAAAAAAGATAAAGTAGAATCTTCAGAACAAAATAAAAGTGAACTTTGTAAATATTTTGAAAAAGTTTTGGAGAAATACAACGTAATAGTTTCATCTTCGTCAACCATGGAATCAAGTTATGCACGTTTAGTGGATGATGCAATGATGAGCATGAGCATGGAAAAGTTTTTACTTAAGAATAGCCAAAAACTAAATCAGCCTATCAAAAAAATGATGGAAATTAATGAAAATCATCTTTACATACAAAAGATTAATAATTTAATTGAATCCAATCCAAAAGCTGCGGAGGATTTGACCAAAATGACATTTTTCCAAGCTTGTATAGCAGAAAATTATAATATAGACAAACTTGAATTTAATTCTGTCTTGGCTAGAATTGCTCAGTTAATTTAAACTTATGCTGTCTTGACTAGCATTGCTCAGTTGATTTTTAATTACGAAAGTTTAATTGTCTAGATCTTTTTCTATATATACTAGAACTGGTTTTCCAGCCATTGAAGTTTGTTTTCCAAAAACTAGAACTGATTTTCCAGAAATTAGATCCGATTTTTCAGGAGTTGAAGTTAGTTTTCCAGAAACTGGAGCTTACTGTTCATAAACTAGGGCTGATTTTTCAGAAACTAGAACTGGTTTTCCAGCCATTGAAGCTTATTTTCTACGAGCTCAAGCTAATTTTGTAAAAGTTTAATTATCTTAAGCCTAAATTTTATATGCTATGATTTTTCTATATTTGTATATATGTTATGACTAAGGACATTATTAGAGATATTACCATTATAGGGGCCGGTCCAGTTGGTATTTCAGCTGTATTTCAAGCTGGTATGTTGAATATGACATGTAACGTAGTGGATATTTTAGATAAACCAGGTGGCCAATGTAGCTACCTTTATCCAGAAAAAATGATTTATGATATACCAGGTTATACCAAAATTAGTGCTCAAGATTTAATTGATAATCTACTTGCTCAAGCTAATCCATTTAAGCCTAAATACTACTTAAATCAAAAGGTTTTAAGAATAAACCAACTTGAAGAATGTATCGAGGTGATTACTTCATTAGGGATCAAGATTTACTCCAAAACAGTAGTGATAGCCACAGGAGGCGGAAGTTTGGAGCCTAATAAAATTCCATTAAAAATTGCTAGTCAATTAGAAGATATTCATATTTTTTATTCTGTTCAATCGATAGAGAAGTTTAAAGACAAGAGCGTAATGATATTAGGAGGTGGGGATTCAGCTGTTGATTGGGCGCTGAATTTGTTTGACTCAACTAAAAAAATATATTTGGTTCATAGGAGAGAAAAGTTTACTGCTATACCTAGTAATGTAGATAAACTAAAGGAATTATCTCAAATTAAATCAACAAAAATTTGTTTTGAGCAAAATGACAATCTTTACCTTGAACAAAATGACAGCCTGAAAAACTTTAGTAATGAAAATCTTTGCCTTGAGCAAGATGACAGCTTGAAAAGTTTTAGTAATGAAAAACTTTGCCTTGAGCAAAATGAAAACTTAAAAAACTTTAGTTTGGAAAATTCTAAATCAAATTTTTCAGAAAATTCTTCAAAAGATATTAATTCTTTAGAAAAAAATTCCGACCAGGGTTTAGATTGTTTGCTAAAATCACACAAGTTGTTTAATAAGTCAAAAGAGCCAAACAGTATAGAAATACTAACCGGCTACCAGTTATCTGATATTATTCATCTTAATCAAATATCAAACTTAGAAGAGAGCGTCAAATCAAATTTAAAAGTGCACTTAAGCCAAGATGATATAAATAAAACAGTTGAAGTTGATTATATCTTGCCATTTTATGGGTTAAAAAAGCAGATATTTGATTTGAAATTTTATCAGAATGAAGAGGTGCTTTCGCTAGATAAGTTAGGTAATAGAATTTCAGTAAATCAATTTATGCAAACCTCTATAAAAAACATATATGCAATAGGGGACATAAGCTATTATCAAACCAAGTTAAAATTAATTATGACAGGTTTTGCAGAAGGTGCAGTTGCATGTCATGATATATATTCTAAAATACACCATGCAGCTCCTAAGTTTGAATATTCTACAACTAAGGGAATTCCATCAGGATTAGACTAATCAAAAGTATTGGTCTAGTAATTCAAAAGATTGGTTCTTTTGTCGCCTAAAAAAAATTGGTTCTTTTGTTGCCTAAAAAAGATTGATTTTTATGGCCTTGATTGATTTTTATGGCCTTGAAAATTTGAAATTAAGATTGTTTAAATCTTTTGCTTTTCTGATATCTTGCTTAAAAGCTTAAGTAGAAAAACAAATAATCATTTAGCTTGTTAGGCGAATAAATAACCATTGAGCTGGTCAAGCAAACAAATAACCATAAAACTAATCAACTCTTGTGAAGTTTTAGTTAAAAAATTGATTATATTTTGTAAACCAACCATAATTTTTAAAATTAACTAAACCTTTTTGATACCAAGCGCTATTTGGAAAATTATACTTTAAAATACTAAAGTATTTTGCTGCCTGTACATCTAGGCCTAAGGCTGTATAACTTTCTGCAATTCTGTACAATGCTTCTTGAGAATGAATAGATTTATAAGATAAAACATGCTTAAACTTTATAATTGCAGCAACTGAATTATTTTCTTTCAATCTTTGTATTCCAATATATAGATGCTCAGCTGCTAAATAGTCATGCACTAGAAGTATTTTTTTTGAAGCGTCTAATAAATATGGACTTGTAGATGAAATATTTTCTTTAAGTTCTAAGAATGCAAAAAGAGCCTCTGTTGTTTTTTTCTGATCACGAGAAACATCTAAAATTTGGTTATAATGAGCCATAAATTTCATGTATCTTACATAACCTGTGTAGACAGAATTAGGGAAATATAAAATGAAATTTTGATATACATCTATTGCATCTTGATATTGTCCATTCATATATAACGAATATGCATACATCAATTCAGATTTTTCTATAATGTTTTCGACCGGATGTTGTTCAAAAATTAGTTTGAAATATTCAGATGCTAATTTATATCTTTCATGATTAAATTCATTTATCCCAAATTGATAGAGCTGATTCGCACTAGAATTTGCACATATTTTAGGATCTATTTTCTTATTTTTAGAGCAACTTGTAGTAAAAACTAAACTACTAAGAATAATAAAATGTTTTAATTTAGGCAGGGCGTTCATAGGAAATTCCATTGTTTTATATAAGTATATACAATATTTTGATCATAGTTTATTTAGAAAACAAATGAAGCTTAATTAAGATAAGCACTATATGGAAAAAATTTATGTTGTTGTGGAAAAAATTTATGTTGTCATTTATTTTTTACTATCAATTCAAAAGCTTCTCATGATATTCAAATGAGAATTTAAGGGCCACTTATGGTATTCAAGTAGGAATTTAAAAGTTTCTTGTGGTATTCAAGTAAGAATTTAAAAGCTTCTTATGGTATTCAAGTGGAAATTTAAGAGCTTCTTATGGTATTCAAGTGGAAATTGTTATTTTGATGTTTTTGATATTTTCAGATTTATTTCATATTTGCAAGTATGAATTTGGAAAATGAATTTTTGATTTCATGTACGTTTGAGTATATAATTACTGATATACAATTTATTTATAGATATGCCAACCCTTAATCAATTGGTAAGAAAGCCTAGAACTAAAAAGACTAGAAGAAGCAAAACTTTAGCGTTGTGTGGTCAGCCTCAACGTAAAGGAGTTTGCGTAAAAGTGTTTACAACGAAACCTAAAAAGCCTAATTCCGCTCTTAGAAAAGTTGCAATGGTCAAGTTATCAGGGCCAACCAGGGGAACTCCAGGATTTGGAAAATCTAAACGTAAAACTATGAGTGTTTTAGTTTCTATCAAAGGTGAAAGAGCTAAAAACAACTTGAAAGAACACGATACAATTACTATAAGAGGTGGTGGGGCTAAAGATTTACCAGGTGTGAACTTTAGTAGCGTGCCAGGTAGATTTAGTGATCTTGGTGTAGCAGGTAGAAAAACTGCTAGATCAAGATATGGTACAGATAAGCCAAAAGCAGCGGCAGCTACTGCTTCCAAAACTGGTAAGAAATAGTTTTTCTTTCTAAAAGACGGACCTAATGGTTCACAAAAACGTTCATTGTATAATCCAAAAAATAATGTTTCACACAAATTCCAACCAAGATGATAATGATCTAAAGATGAATGAATGTAACTCTAAAGAAGGTCAGCGTCTATGTATGGACGTTGATGAATATCAATCTATTCAAAACGTTTGTTCAAATTTTATGCTTCATAGTAACACTACATTGCTTAATGATGCTTTGAATTTTAATATCAGTTCAGTCAATTCAAATGAATCTAATTGCAGAAGTGCAAGTGAGTTTAGCGACTCAGAATCTAACGACATAAATTCATCAGAATCTAATGGTAGTTCAGTTGTCAATTCAAATGAATCTAATTGCAGAAGTGCAAGTGAGTTTAACGGTTCAGAATCTAACGACATAAATTCATCAGAATCTAACGGTAGTTCAGTTAATTCCAGTGAGTTTAGCGACTCAGAATCTAACGATAGTTCATTCAATGCAAATGAATCTGATGATGTAAATTCACCAAATAGCTCATCTACATCCGCAGGGTCAGATAGTTCATCTTCATCTGCAAGTGATGATTATGGTGCAAGTAGCATTAAAGTACTTAAAGGCTTGGAAGCAGTCAAAAAACGCCCAGGTATGTATATTGGTGATACAGATGATGGCAGTGGCTTGCATCAATTAATCTTTGAAGCAGTAGATAATTCAGTTGATGAAGCTCTTGCTAAACATTGTGATGAAATTTTAATAACTTTGAACCCGGATGGCTCAGTAACAGTTCAGGATAATGGTAGAGGAATTCCAATAGATATACATACAGGAGAAGGTATATCTGCGGCGGAAGTCATTATGACCCAATTGCATGCTGGTGGTAAATTTGATCAAAATACATATAAGGTTTCTGGTGGTTTGCATGGAGTGGGTATTTCGGTAGTAAATGCATTATCAACTTGGTTAGATCTAACCATTAAACGTCAAGGTAGTGAATATTTTATTCGTTTTCAAGATGGTGCAGCAGTTAAGCCTTTAGAAAAAATTAAAGATTTGCCCACATCAAAATTAAAAGAGACGGGTACCAAAATTACTTTCTTACCTTCAAAAGATATTTTTAAGATAACTGAATTTAGTTTTAATCTTCTTGAAGAAAAGTTTAGGGAATTATCTTATTTAAATAGCGGATTAAATATTAAATTAATAGATTTACGTGGAATTTCCATTAAAGAAGCTGTGTTTAAAGAAGATGGAGGTTTAATTTCTTATGTGCACAATTTAGATAAGAACAAAACAAACATTACCCCTACAGTTTATATAACCTCTGATGACCCCAATGCTCCTATTTCAGTAGAAGTTGCATTGCAATGGAATGAATCTTATTATGGAACCATAATTTGTTTTACTAATAATATCAAACAAAGAGATGGCGGAACTCACTTAATAGGTTTTAAATCTGGCGTTACTAGAGTTATAGGTAATTATATGAACGAAAATTTCGCTAAGCACGCTAAAGAAATAGTTGGAGATGATTCCAGGGAAGGAATGACTTGTGTCATATCAGTCAAAGTGCCAGATCCAAAATTTTCTTCACAAACTAAAGATAAATTAGTTAGCTCAGAGGTGCGTTCTGCGGTAGAAAATGTTGTATTTAACAAATTATCTCGCTGGTTTGAAGAAAATCCACACGTAGCTAAAACTGTAATAAATAAAATTATAGAAACCGCTAGAGCCAGAGAGGCTGCTAGAAAAGCAAGAGAGATTTCAAGAAAACAACAGTCATTAGAAATAGCTAATTTACCTGGAAAACTAGCTAATTGCCAAGAAAAAGCACCTGAAAAATGCGAATTATTTATAGTTGAGGGAGATTCAGCTGGCGGAACGGCAAAGCAGGGAAGAGATAGGAAATATCAAGCCATATTGCCACTTAGAGGAAAAATTATTAATTCAGAAAAAACTAGATTTCATAAATTAATTAACTCAGAACAAATTGGAACTTTAATTACAGCTTTGGGCGCTGGAATTAGAGAGGAGTTTGATATCAAAAAACTTAAATATCACAAAGTGATTATAATGACTGATGCGGATGTTGATGGAGCCCACATTGCTACACTTTTACTAACTTTTTTCTATAGATATATGCCGCAACTAATAGATAATGGCTATTTATATTTAGCTCAACCACCATTGTATAGAATCAAAAAAGGGAATCAGGAAAAATTTCTGAAGGACCAAAGAGAATTGCAAACATTTTTAATGCAATCGTATTCGAATGATTGTGTTCTGAAACGAGGGGAAGTTGAATTTCAAGGTCAGATTCTTAAAAATGCCTTGTTGGAGTATGAGGAGCTTTCAAGTTACATATCAAATGTTATTAAATCGACCAATATAACACCCGCGGTTTTAGAGGTTTTTTTAATTTCCGCCGATTGTCTTGAGCGAGCTAATGCGTGTCAAAAAGTACTAAATAATTTAGATGGTTTCAGTGATTGGAAAGTGCAAAATAACGATAATATATATGAATTTACTGGTAGAATTAGAGGAAATTTTCATGAAATGTCTATAAATGCAAACTCTGTTAAGAATTTCGTGACTTTAAGTCAAATATTTACGAATATTTTAGATCCAAATCAACAAGTTGTGCTACAAATTAAAAATCAAGAATATGTAATTAATACAGCTTCAGATATTCCAAAAAGCCTAATGGTACATGCAGAAAAGCATATTTCAATACAAAGGTTCAAAGGATTGGGTGAAATGAATGCTGATCAATTATGGGTTACAACGCTTAATCCAAATGCTAGAACTTTAAATCAAATAACTATTAATGATGCCACTGAAGCTGATGAAGTATTTCAAGCTCTTATGGGTGATAATGTGGCCCCAAGAAGAAATTTCATAGAACAAAATGCTTTTATGGCCAACTTAGATATTTAACACCTTAAAAACTATAAATTGTTACAAGGCTTAATATAAGGAAACGTTGTTTCAAGAAAAAACTACTAACTTAGATATCATAATACTTTGAAATAAAAATTAGCTCGCTTGTTCTTAAAACAAATATGTTTATTTTAATAAGCAAGATTAAAAAAATCTCTTGAGCTATATCTAATGAATTTATATTTACTACATTATGTATATTATCTTCTAATACATTTATTTTTTGTTTTAAAAAGACTTCCAATGAACTTATATTATAATAGATTGTGTATAATATTTTCACTGATACCTAATTCTTCTTCTATTTGTGTATTAAGATATGGTTCTATATCATAATTTGAAGATTCTTCGCTAGATTCTTCGCTTGAATTTTCTTCTATATCATATATAGATTTTTTCCTTTGTGCATTAAGATATGGCTCTATATCATAATCTACAGAAGATTCTTCGCTTGGATTTTCTTCATCAATAATATCAAAGCATAAAGCAAATTTTTCGTTTATATTTTCTATATATAACTCTATTTTTTTCTTCATATCTTCAGGTTTACACTTTGTAATATTTGATCCAGCTTTATACTTTACAACATTTGATCCAATTTTTCTGAAAAGACTTAAAAAGCTGAAAGGCAATTTTGTGCTTGTATCATATAATTGTGAATTAGAATTTATTTCTTTTGGTGCAATACTAATGCCCATAGGTTGTTTTTTTAGTACACCTGATTTACCCTCGTAATTTGTCACGACATTTATTTTGTCTTCAGCGGCACTGTCTATTATTTTTAGAATTTGCGTATTTGAATATTCTGCATTATTACTTTTTATAATATCTGTTATTTTTTCATAAATTTTCTTGAAAGTATCATTTATTTTGCTTGATGATAAATCTTCTGTTGTTTTTAGATTTTTTAAATTACTACTCATGCTTCGTAGCAAATCAAGAATATCATTGCCAAACTCTTTTATATCTTGAGATTTAAGTTTGAAATTAAATATCAACTTTAAAGTTGATATCATATTTCCAAATGGGGTAAAAAGATCTGAAGCAGTGCTTTTTTTATTAAACATAAGAATTTTATAAAAAATATTGCAAAGCTCTTCTTTGCTTTCAAGATACATAATATATGCATTCATAAAGCATTGATATCTTTCTACCTCAAGTCCAGTATTGATATCAATACTATTAGAATTTTTTATATTTTGTATTATAGATACGTGCTTGAAATATACAAATGGATCTATATAGTCTTTATTAATACTCTCTAATTGCTTTTTAAGTGCTTTTTCTCTGTTTTTAGTTACTACTAAAAATAAAGTGCCCTTTGTTACTTGTAAATTATCACAATAATATATAAACTTTGCGATATCAATGTTTGCATCTTTCAACGACTTGCTTAATTCATAAAACTTTTCATTTGATTTGCAAGACTTATCTTTTTTTATAAAATATTTCTTTGTTTTTATTCTATCATCTCTAGAATTAGAAAAAGGTTTTTTATTTAGAATACATTCAATAAATTGAATGTATTTTTTTACTACAGACATTTTGCTTCTTAGGCCTCCCTGCGTCTTTGATGTAAGTACAAGAGATCCATTAAAAAAATCCTTGAAAAAGTGTTCAAGTGGAAAATTATCAATATAATGGTTCTTTAATACAATAACTTTATCTGAAGATTGATAAAATGAATTTGTATATTTGGTAAAGATAGTTATCGTGTTAAAACCATCTTTTTGAATTTGTGCACATTTGTAATTTGATTGATTTTTTTCTATGTATTTGTCTAAGATTTTTATACCTTCATTATCATCTTGATCATCATCTTGAGGTGCAAAAAACATAACGCCCCTAGCAGATTTGGAAAAAAATCCGCATATAAACATTGTGAACATAGAAAAAAAATCACTTAATTTATCTTCTGTTATTGAGTTTCTAATAGCTTTTAGGTTATTTAGGAACTGTGTTACATATTCAGGATCAGGCTTAAAATGAGTAATTGGCTTTAATACTGCTGTAAAACTATCTGATATTTTCTTTGAGGATAAATTCTTATTTTTCAAATATTTTTTTGCAGCTTCATTCACAAATTGTAAACTTCGATACATTCTGCATTCGACATCATTGATAATTTTTTTTTAAACCCTACTTTACTATTGACATCTGCTAAATTTTGTAAAATAGAAGAAATGTCATGGAATTCTGATGTAATTGTGCTGGATATTGGATCTTTTGTATGAAAGTATTCATGAAGATCGTCTTTGAAGTTTTGCATTGATGAGAAATATCGTGATTTTAATGATCCATCTTCTGTATCGCGCCTTGGTATTTTATCAAGCTTTAGATTGTGATTTTTTGTCTGAGGCATTGTATCTGTGTCTTTTTTAACAACCTTCATTTTTTGATTATATATCTTTGGCGCACGTTTTCTTAACTGAATTTCACCTGTGATAACTTCTTGATGATGATTGATAACTGTCATTTTATTATCTACGATGCCTTTTGGCAAAGTCCAATTAGCTGGGACTGTTTTTGGCAAAGATCCTATTTTAGGAGTTTTTTTCATATATATTTTAATTATGTATCTTATTTACAATAAAATAATTATAACATATACATGATATTCATATGCAACAAAATAAAAAGCAAATATGCTTCTTAGTTGTGAACTAAATACCAAGCAAAAATAATGAAAATTGAGTTTCATTAAAAATTGTTAATGAAAACTTTACATTAAAAAACTAAACAGCTTTTGCAAAATGCAATTTTATCTCACCTTAACGCATTGTATTGTACTGTATTGTACTGAGTTATAGTGTACTTTATTGTGCTGTATCGTAAATGAATCAATAATGAATCAATAAAGAAAATATTTAAGATTTTGATATCACCACTTGATGAAAATACCCAAGATTTTGATATTGTAGCTTGATACAATTAATCATTGCGTTACATTGTCAATAAATCACTCACGTTTTATTCTGTCGTGTTGCGTTGTAGATGAGTCGATAAAGTAAAGCTTGAAATTGTAATATCTATACTTGATACAATTAATCATTGCCCCAAAGGTTAGAGTTTTTTATATATCCTTTAATTTTGTTACATTCAACATATATGTATTCAAGTTTAGTTTTTTCTTTCTTAGATAAAACCTTGCATTTAACCATTGGATGAATCACAGCAATGAGTTTATTGTCAATCCAACGAGACATATTAGCTTTTTTTAAAACCACTATGTACTGAGTTTTAGATAGAAGATTACGATGTATCCAGCCCGAATCCCCATAGTAATCTTGTATTTTTATCCAATCGCCTTTCTCGCCTAAAAGAAGAACTGGTTCGAACCGCTTTGTAAATAAATATTCTGCTTTATAGCTTGGTCCAGGACCTGCTCGCAATGTTGCAGGAGTGGCTTTAATTGACATAAACTTATATTTATTAAAATATTTTGGCTCTAAATTTACATTTTTCCCTTGTGTCTTTGTTGAACTTGACGAAGTTTCTTTATAAGAATTTTGCTCAGGTTTCGGGTTATTAGGTTTTGAATTAATAATTGAAAATAAATCATTATCATTATTTGATTTATATTGCTCAGAATTGTTAGGCTTTGGAACGTTTTTCGAGAGCTTAACTTCATGAATTTGAGAATTTTGAACAACGTTAATACTATCTATATAATGCAACTTATCAGAATTTAAATTTAAAAAATCAGAAATACCAACTTTATAAGGATAAAAATTTTGAATTTCAATTAGCTTTGAACTAAAAAGCAAAATGTTAAATATTGCAATTAATAAACACATAACACATTCTAAAAAAGCAGTTTATATTGTTCGCTTCAAAACTTTGTTCGTTATTTGCTTCAAAACTTGAAATCTTAGCTTGAAACTGTTAATTTATGTGCATTTGAACGAAAAAGCACATAAATTTTATTTTATTTTCTTTTCAACGAAAAGCACATGCTTTCTTAAGACCGGATCATATTTCTTAAACTGTATTTTTTTGTCCGTAGCTTTTCTAGATCTTACTTTAAAAAATCCAGTTTCAGCTGAAGCCAATCTTACTAAAATCTTCTTTTTATTCTTCTTCGTAGCCATACAAAGTAATATTATTTATTAGATAATTCTATCTTAATTTCCACCAATTAGCAAGATGAGATTGCATGTTTTAACCATGTTTTAACTTTAGTAACCAGAAATATCTTCTGAAAAGAGTTTAGTTTATCAGATTTTACTTTTATTTATCATCTGAAAACTTCACATTAAAAATATGGTTTAGTTGGATGCATCAACTGATTGTTTGATATCGGAATCCAATGATTCTTCCCTAACAGACTGATTTACTTCATTAGACCTAGACTCATTATTGCGATATTGAGTTTTTCTAGGACGTGGTTTAAAGTTATCTTGTTCGGATTGATCGCCAACATTTATGAAAACTGTAACACCAATTATTCCGTATTGAGTTTTAGCAATACTTTGTGCAAAGCTGATGTTAGCTTTTAAAGTTGTGGCATTGATTTTACCCTTACGTACTTTATCTGTTCTAGCTATCTCGGCTCCAGATATACGACCACCCATAGATATTTTCACGCCCTCTGCACCAGATTTCATTATGGTTTCCGCGTGTCGCTTTATATTAGCATTGCCTCTTTTTTTCTCAATTTCTCTACAAATAGCTTCTGCAACTATGTTTGCATCCAGATTAGGCTTTCTAATATCATGAGGATTTACAGTTACAGTAGTAATAGCATCATTTTTAGTTATATCTAACACAGCTTTGCGAATGGTTTCTATACCATTTGCATTTTTTCCTAGTAAGTTTCCTACTTTAGTAGAAAATATATCTATGATTGCGGTGCTTTGCACAAAACATACGTAAACATCACCTATTGAATCTTTAGAAAATTTCGTTTTAATGAATTGCTCTATAGCAATGGCATTGTTTAATCTGCGACTGTATTCAGTATTATTTCTGGCATAAAAAACATATCTTTTATACCCAAACGTCATTTTGTCTGATCTTCCGAACTTTGCGCTGGGTTTATCTATTTTGCCAGCACGCATTAAAATAGGATTACACTTTTGTCCCATACGTTATTGATTTGATTTTAGGTTAATTATAACCTGATTTTTCCGTTTTACATAACTGCTAATTAGCATTATATCTTTATATAAATAGATTTTTATGTAAAATACAACGTATTTCAAAGCGCCTTATATTACTATTTTAATTAGTAATATATATGAAGTAAATGAAGGATCTTGAGAAACAGTTTTTAAACTATTTTGTAAGTCATAAACATAAGTTAGTAAATAGTAGCAGTCTGATAGGAGACCCAACATTAATGTTTACTAATTCTGGTATGGTGCAATTCAAAGATATCTTTACCGGAAAGCAAAAGCCTACTTTTTTAAATGCAACCAGTTCTCAGAATTGCGTAAGGGCCGGAGGAAAACATAATGATTTAGATAATGTGGGACATACTAAGCGACATCATACATTTTTTCAAATGTTGGGCAATTTTTCATTTGGAGATTACTTTAAAGAACAATCTATCACTTATGCTTGGAATTTTCTCACAAATGATCTTAAAATAGATTCTAATAGATTGTATGCAACGGTATATCACACTGATCATGAGAGTTTTGATCTATGGAAGAAAATAACAGGTTGGCAAGATAATAAAATTATTAAGATTAATACCCAAGATAATTTTTGGAGCATGGGGGATACTGGTCCATGTGGACCATGTTCGGAAATATTTTATGATCATGGAGAACATTTGAACGGCGGCCTACCAGGGTCGTTAAACCAAGATGGTGATAGATTCGTAGAAATATGGAATATGGTTTTTATGCAGTATGAAAAGCGTCTCGGTGAATTAAGGCCACTAGATGTCAAGTGTATTGATACTGGAATGGGACTTGAAAGAATTGCTGCAGTAGTTCAAGGTGTGGATGATAATTATGATATTGATATTTTTCAAAGCTTGATTAAAGATATTAGTTCAATCTTTGGTTTAGCTATAAATAAACAAAATCCTTTATATTTTTGTTACAAGATTATAGCTGATCATATGAGATCTATAGTTTTTATTATGATGGAAGGTGTGGTTCCCTCTAATGAAGGGCGAGGTTATGTATTAAGACGAATTATTAGACGCACAGCATGGCATGCATACTTACTTCAATCATCTGTAAGAAAAGAAATTTTAATAAAACTTCATGAGTTAGCTTTCCACGTAATTGCAGTTATGCAAATAAATTGTGAAGTGATAGCAAATATCAAACATATTTTATATGATGAAGAAGAGAGGTTTCTTTATTTGATCAATAAAGGTAAGTCAGTTATTTTTGATCTTTGTAATAAAAATCCCAGCATGACTAAATTGAATTCCAAAACCGGATTTGAACTTTATGATACCCATGGCTTTCCAATTGATCTAATAAAAAGCCTACTGACAGAAAGACAGGTTGAATTTGATGAAGAGGGCTTTGATAAAGAAATGCTTAAACAGAAAAATATGGGAAAAAGCTCTTGGATTGGATCTGGCGATACTGTTGAATTTGATGAAAAAGGAAAATCTAAGTTAATAGATTGGAAAGCTCAACTCGAAACTATGAACTTAAAGACTGAATTTGTGGGATATGAAGCAGAGAGTTATGAGTCTGAAATATGTGGACTTGTGGTAAATAATCGCATGGTGGACAAAATTAATCTTGATTTACAAGCCAAATTTGCTGATGCGCAAGAAGCTGGATTACAAGTCAAACTTGTTGATGCTCAAGAAACTGAATTACAAACCAAAAGTTTTGATCAAGTTGTTAAAACTGGCACGCAAGATTTTGATCAGGATGTTAAAACTGACACGCAAGATGATGATGATCAGATTGTTAAAACTGAAACGCAAGATGATGCAACCTTTGTCCAAAATCAAAATCCTACTCAAATTCATTTAAACAAGACTAGTATCAATCATGAATTAAAGTTTTTAATAATAACTAAAGCAACTCCATTTTACGCTGAAAGTGGAGGTCAGGGTGGAGATATAGGCATAATTAAATTTGGCAACATACATTTCCAAGTTACAGATACACAAAAATTTAAGAATATACACCTGCATTTCTGTGAGATTAAAAAAGTGATAAACAGTCAAGATAACGCTGAAGTTGGATATGAAAAATCTAAAGTTAATCAAGAAAGCGTTGAAGCTGGGTATAGTAAATCTAGAGTTAATCAAGAAAGCGTTGAAGATGGGTATAGTAAATCTAGAGTCAGTCAAGAAAACTCTGAAGGAAATCAGCTTGAAATAAAGATTGGCGATTTAGTAAAGATGGAAATAGACACAAATTATAGAAATGGTTTAAAGAAACATCACACAGCCACCCATCTTTTACATTCAGCCTTAAGAAAAGCATTGGGTGCGCATATTACCCAAAGAGGCTCATTTGTGGGAAATAATATTCTAAGATTTGATTTTAATGCAAATGCTCAATTATCTAAAACTCAAATATTTGAGATCGAACAAGATATTAACAGAGTAATTGATTTTAATTATCAAGTTGAGACTAAAATTCAAACTTTAGATGAAGCTAAGCGTGATGGGGCCATAGGTTTATTTGGGGACAAATATGAAAATGAGGTGAGGGTAATTAAGGTTCACAATGAAATCCAAGACTATTCAACCGAATTATGTGGCGGAACCCACGTTAACAGAACTGGAGAGATTGGTTTATTTACTATTATATCAGAGCGTAGCATCAGTGCCGGCATTAGAAGAATAGAAGCCAAATGTGGCCTTGGAGGCTTTACAACGCTTCAAAAAAGCCAGCAAATCATTGATGGTTTAATTCATACCTTATCCACTGATAGAGAAAATATACAATTGCAAATAAAGGATTTAATTGAATCCAATAAAACTAAATTAAAAGAAATACAGAATTTAAAACTACAAATATTTCAAACTAATTTAGAATTCAAATCTTTTGATTCACATCTGATTTATGTTAAAGAAATTAATGAAGATGCAGGGTTCATAAAATCTCTTGTAGAAAAAAACTCTAAAACATATCCAGAGGTTATTTTTTGTTATTTTAATGGATCTAAGTTTGTTTTAAGTAGCAATAAAGCAATTAATGCAAAGGAATTTAGCGGTCGTCTATTAGAACATTTGGGCCATGGAAAAGGCGGGGGAAATAACTTGACTTACCAAGGAGACTTCATGAAGCCTATGAACCAACATAAAATATTTGAACATATTACATACATATTGAAGACCTTTTATTGAACATGTTCCATTGAAGATGTTCTATTCTAAGAAGATTTCATGAAGCCTATGAACCAACAAATATTTAAACATATTACATACATATTGAAGACCTTCTATGCTACTGAATCAAGATTATTTTAAATGTTTTAAACACGCTGACTTGACCGCGCTAAGCTCCAATTGAATGTGCTTTATGCTACTGAATCAAGATTATTTCAAGATAATAGTATTAATGCGTTAAATTTTTAGAAAAATCTTCTTCATGTACTTGATTGTTCATACTTAAAAATGCTATAATTATTGATGTGATATACAATATCGGAGGGTTAGTTCAGTTGGTTAGAATACTTGCCTGTCACGCAAGAGGTCGCGGGTTCGAGTCCCGTACCCTTCGCCAAATATCACTTAAAATACTATTAGTTTAAATTTCTTAGACGATGAACGTAAGGTCTGTAAAAACAGATTCTTTGGCTCTTATTTAATCATAACAACCTGTTGAAAACAGTTTCTCAAATTCCTTTTGGATCATAGTGAGTTGTTAAAACAGTTATCTTTTAATTCTTAAAGACGATCTCTTAAATAAGGCCTGATTGGAATTTAAAAATAACTTTAATAGTTTATGATTTATTTCTTTTATTGCAATGTATTTTAATTTTTAATTATCTTTTTAGTTAAAAATACTTATAAATTTTAGTTATTAAAATAGTGAAAAACGAGTCAACTGTCCAATAATTGCATATAATATTCTTTATACAAAGACTATATAATTTTGATGAGATCCCATAACAAGCCTAATGAAATTCAATATATCTTATACTACGATGTATCATGCCCTTTCTGTCGCCAAATTAGAATTTTAATGGAAGAAAATAGTCTGAGCTTCAAATTGTTAAGATTTAATAGATATAAAAGTGAAGAGGAAAATACTAAAAACTATTTTAGTCATAACTTTACAGGTAAGAATCCTTTAATAGGAATAAAATTAAATAATACTGATATGGTCTATGCTTATGGTATTTGGCACTGTATTAATTTGGTTAATATTAAGCAAACAGGCCTGATCCCTATAGATTTTAAGCAAAAAATTCTCACAAATAACATTTTAACCTTAATTAATACTAACTTTTATGATGAGGTTGTAAGTAAGATTATTTATGAAAAAATAATTAAATATTTTATTTCAAAAGCTGTGCCTAATAGCATATTACTGAATCAATCTAGAAAGAATTTAGAAAAGTATCTTAAGGTTTTTACCCAGCTAGTTAATGTTAATACCAAGATAACTAGTGAAGACTTATCTTTATCTGACATAGCTTTATTTAGTCATCTTTCTATTCTAGATTATATTAATGAGATCAATTGGAGCGATAATTTTCTTTTGAAAGAGTGGTATTTGATATTAAAATCAAAACCGAGTTTTAGATCCATACTAAATGATTTTATTTCAGGATTTGCACCTTCGCACACATATAAAAGTTTAGATTTTTGATTTTTAATGATCTTAGATCTTTGATTTTTAAAGATTGAAGTTAGCCAATACCTTGAAACTAAAATCTTTTGATTTTAAGCAGAGACAATTGATGCTTTGAAGGCAAGGCCGTTGATTAATGTTTAAAAACAAAACCTCTGATTTTAAGCATTGATGTTTTAAAAACAAAGCCGCTGACTTTAGGAAAAGAAAAATAATGTTTTGGGCTCTGATTTATGTTTTAAAGATAACATCTTACAAATGAATAGATTCTTGAAGAAATTTATTCAACAAAAATTTTTCTAAAAGCTTCTCTTGAAGAGTAATTATTTTGTTGATTAGAAGTAATATCCAAACTTAACTCCTACTGAAAATATATACATCTGTGATGTTGATGTTGATGTTGATGTTGATGTTGATGTTAATGGTGCGTTATTTAATAATGGAATTAACTGTTTTATCTGTTGCGGCATTCGCTGCTGTAGTTCTTGTTTGAAAAATTCTTCCATTAAACTATTGATATTAGTTTTAGGCTTATATATTCCTACACTAAAGCCTAAACTAGATTTATCGTCTATATTTATATCCAAATTTAAATTTGCATGCAATCCTTGAGACTCATATCCAACTAGTTTATTAAATTTATTAAATCCTGAATCAAATTCTTTAGTATATCCTCCAGATATAGACATTCTGGCTTTATCGGAAATATTATAACCTAAGGTTATATGGCCGCTGGCGACCACGTTTCTTATGAAATCTTCTTGTTTAGAACGATCTTGAGGTAAAATTTCCTCTATCGATTTTTTATTCATTGGTTTATCATTGAACTTGGAAACTATGTTTGATCTTTCAATAGAAATGTTATATAGTCTCAACCCTATTTCAAAACCAACTCCAATATCAATAGTATTTTCCATAAATTTTAAAGGCTTGAACATAATCCCAATTTTCGATTCAAAGCCTTTAATAGAAGTTCCTATATTCATATTAATATCATATTTTCCTATGGCGTGATTTACATTAAAGATTCTTGCAGTTACTTCATTTAAAATAGAAATATTATTTTTCTCTTCGTTTGAAAATAAAAATGAAATGTTGGAGGTAATAAATCCAATACCATCCCTTGAAGCGCTGTACTTAGTAATTTCTTTTATTGGTTGTGATTGGAAATTATTAGAAAGATTATTATCAACTGGAGGCGCGGTGTATATATTTACTGGCGCTTGAGAGACTGGTTGAATTTGTTGATATTGTGCCGCCTGATGAGTCGGTTGATGATTAAGATTTGAATGTTGTTCTGATGATATATTATCTGGATGAGATGGATATTGCGTAGAAGCATACTGCTGTGGCTGATGAATTCGCTGTTGGTGCTGCGGTTTTTGATTTATAGTATTCGCTATAGCTGGAACTGAAACACAAGTCAGCATTAAACTGATCAGATATTTTGATTTAGAAGTCATAAAAAAACATTATTATATGTATTAATGTAATTATTATATCACATTAATTACTTAATGCAAAAAAATTCTTTTCATTATTTAATATATCAATTCTATTATTTATTTAGTTTTAGTTAATATTAATAACGTTAAAAATTAAACCTAATCTTTAAAACTGAGGATTTTTTTAATGATGCTGTTATTTTTGTATCGATTGTTCGCACTTGCTAAAATTGTATCGATTGTTCGCACTTGCTCAAACTTTAAGGCATTTTATCAATTTATTTAAATAGAATTCCAAAAAAATATTTTTTTTATTTTATATCTAATTTTTTTAGAGCCTGATGTTTAGATTTAAATTTTTTATAAGTATTAAACAAAAATTTAAAAAGCCAAATAAAAGTTATTGAATAACCCAAAAGCCAATACATCATCATATTTTGAGTCTTGATTGCTTTCAAATTCTACTATTTTAAGCTCATGATGACAAATTTTAAGCTTATGACTACATAGTTTAAGCTTATGACTACACATTTTAAGCCTATGATTACAAAAATGAATTAATAGTTTTAGAAAATTTTGATTGCTACTCAGAAAATTATTATTCTGTTTAATAAATTTTTATTCGACATACTTGTTTTATAAGATCATATCGATTATAATATTTATATAAGGCTCCTTCGTCTAGCGGTCAGGACACCACCCTTTCACGGTGGGAACACGGGTTCGATTCCCGTAGGAGTCACTTCTTAATTTTGTAATACTTAACTTTTTTAAGTATTTCCAGCGAAAAATTTTCGCTCATGATCATTAAAATTTTTTTTAGTAAATATTCTTTAATATAGAATTTTTGATTCATTAATTTAGCAAAAATTTGACAGAATACCAAAACTATCCAAAGTTATTCAGACCAAAATTTAACAGAATATCAAAACTATCCAGGCCGAAATTTAACAGAATATCAAAACTATCCAAAGTTATCCAGGCTAAAATTTAACAGAATATCAAATTTATCCAGACTATAATTTAACGAAATACTAAAACTATTCAAGTAATTACTACTAATATTTGTGTACTTTAGGCATACTAAACTTATAGTAAGAATGTCAGATATGATCTTTTAACAAAAGAAAAAACTTTTTCCTAGATAAGTGGCGAAAATAGTAGCTTAAACTAATCAAATTATTTATGATTTAGTAAAAATATTTTTAAAAAATTATGTCAAATTCAAAAAATGTTAATGTAGCTGAAAAAAATGTTAATGCAACTGAAAACAAAGACGCCTCATGGTCTTTAAAAGAAATGTATGAGATTGTCAATAAATTAGAGCTAAAACCTAATCAAATTGTAAATTTGGGAATAGGCTTACCAACTGGACTTGCAGATTTTACAGATGAAACCATTTTTCTACAAAGTGAAAATGGACTTCTTGGAATTGGACACTTTCCTGCTGCAGAAAATGAAGATGCAGACATAGTTAATGCTGGCAAAAGACCTGTTAGCATTTTAAATGGAGGATGTTTTTTTGATAGCAGTGAATCATTTTCTATGATACGTAGCGGTAAAATAGACATTACAATACTTGGTGGAATGGAGGTTTCTCAATTTGGAGATTTGGCTAATTGGACAATACCAGGCAGCACAATTAAAGGCATGGGTGGCGCGATGGATTTAGTGGTAGGATCAAAAAGAGTTGTGGTGTTCATGAGACACTTCAATAAACAAGGCCAGTCCAAATTAACTAAAGAGTGTCATTTTCCTTTAACGGGCAAAAAAGTTGTTAACAGACTCATCACTGAGTATGGAATTTTTGATTTTGATTTCGAAGGGAATGTAAGTTTAAAATATAAACCAAAATCATTGGAGCTTGAAAAGATTATTAGCGCGGTACCATTTGATTTAAATACTTCAGAAGTAGTAAACCTCTAATTTGAAACTAAGCATCACTTAAATCTAAGTTGTCATTTAGATTATGACTTTCGACCCCTAGGTTGTTAATCTCAGGAATTTCATTAGCAGTCTCAGTAGTATCAAGATGATTCTCTTATAAATCTAAGTTGTCATTTAGATTATGATTTTCAACTCCTAGGCTGTTAACCTCAGGAACTACATTAGCAGTATCGGTGACATCAAAATGATTCTCTTATAAATCTAAACTGTCATTTAGATTATGATTTTCAACTCCTAGGCTGTTAACCTCAGGAACTACATTAGCAGCATCTGTGGCATCAAGATGATTATTATAATCATTAGGCATATCTGAATTATCAATTTTAATAACCGTAATCATTTTCATATCTTTAGAAGTTAGTGGAGAATTCATAAATTCAGCTTTTTTCATGAGATCTTCAAAAAGATATTTTTTTAAATTATCAGCGGAATTAAATTTTTTTGTAACGCTTATTATTGGATTGTAATCTGGATATTTAATATTTAACTTTTCTATTGCTATTATACATTTAATTAAACTTTGCGCTTCATTTATATTTTTAGGCAGATTATATTGTAATTTAAATTCTGAATCACTAGCAGAAGTTATAATGCTTTTATTATTAAATTTAATATTATCTTTTACATTACATAAGTCATTATTATAACTTACTAAAAATCCATCTTTTGTTTCATAAGAAATATTTAGATCAATGCTTTCATTCATTTTTAATGAAACTTTAACTTGCTTATTACTTGTATGCCATGAATATATTATGCAATGATCATTTTTATCTAAATTAACAATGTGCATCATTTTCCACTTTCCTACACTACAAATCTTTTGTTCAGAGGCATTATATATGTACTTTTCTATATTATTTACATAATTATAAGCATTAGTATTATCCAAGCATATAATGTAATTTGGATCAAAATTTTTATCTTCAGCATGACTTATATCTATAGAATGAAGTTTCTTTTGGACTTCAAACTCTATTTTGTTAAAAGTTATATTGTATCCGGTTATCTGAAGCCCATTTTTCAATGATAATGCCCCTGGTATTTCTTTCATATCTTTTTCTAGAGATTCTGAGATTAATATGCTTGTGGCACTTATTTTTTCATTTTTCAAAATTTCACATATCTCTTTATCTGTTTTCTTTCTGCCACTAGTTACACTATAAACAACAGACTCTACTGCTATTTCTGTTTTATCTTTATTAAAAGTTATTTTTGATAATTTTATGTGTGATGCGATGACTTTTATTCCCGCGCTTGTTATGCTTTTAGAATTTAAAACACCATTATTATCATAATTTTCAATAAACTTTTTTGTGCAACTAATTATAAAAGGTATTTTTATTAGCTGAATTAGTCCACTGACCGTTTTTTTTGAGCTAGGTTTAAATGCTGCAAAAGATTTGATTTTTACATGTTCATATGAACATGCTAGATAAGATTCATTTTTGTTTTGTGTAATTTCTTTCATATTTTTTTTAATTATTTAGATAGTTTGTAATGTAATTATACATACTATTTTAAAAAAATAAAATTTAAATTATATTATTAATATAATTTCTAAATTCCAACAAACTACTTAAGACTTCTCAATCCATAACGTCATTTTGATATTCTACTGATAGTTTTGTTTATTACTTGATAGGCTATGTTTATTACCTGATAGTTTTATTTATTACCTGATAGCCTTGTTTATTATTGATTGTTATTGGATGAAATTCTTACATTTGAATATTATTAATTACGCTTAATTATTGAACGGAATTGAATTGATGATTGAAATTACTAATACAATGCTTCAAACAAGCTTGAATTGATATATCATTTTAGTTTAAATTACTAATATAATGCCTCAAGTTCGAGAATTAAGAGTAGCTGTAGTAGGAGCTACTGGAATAGTTGGACAAACCTTACTAAAAATCTTGGAAAATAGTGACTTTCTTATTAAAGATATACACTGCATTGCATCGCATAGATCCAAAGGGCAGATAATTCATTTTAGAAATGAAGTTTATGAGGTTCAGGACTTGGAAGAATTTGACTTTAATCAAGTGGATTTGGTATTTGGCTGCGTGGGAAGTCAAACATCTAAAACTTTTATACCAAAGCTACCAAAGCATGTGATTTTGATTGATGAAGCGTCATTTTTGAGATTAGATACAGATATTCCATTAGTAATACCAGAGATAAATTCAAACAAAATTAAGGAATATACTAAGAAAAATATCATTGCTAGCCCTAATTGCTGCACGGTTCCAATTGTTATGGTTATACATGTGTTAAAGCAACTTGCAAAAATTAAGCGAATTGTAGTTTCAACTTATCAATCATGCTCTGGGGCAGGGAAAGCTGCTATAGATGAATTGTTAAATAATACAAACGGCGCCTTACTTGGAAAAAGCTTTATGAATTGTAATAAATTGCAGTCTAATAATGCCTTAATGCGCGACATTAGTTTTAATGTATTACCACAAGTAGGTAAGTTTGATTATTACGAAGGTCATAACAATGACACAGATGAAGAGGTAAAAATAAGAGATGAGATAAATAAAATCTTAGAAGAAACAATAGATATATCAGTGACTGCAGTTAGGGTTCCTGTGCTTGTAGGTCATAGCTTCAGCTGTAATATAGAATTTGAATCATCAATTGATTTAGAGAAAACCATTGATATTTTAAAAAATTCCAAGGGAATTAACTATCAAGAAAATTACTTAACCCCTAAAGAATTGATAGGGCCAATAATTTTTAATCCTAATGATAAATATCAAAATTTAATTCATGTTAGTCGCGTACGCCATAGTGTTAGTGGAAATAAGACAATATTAGACTTATGGATAGTTGCTAATAATTTAACCAAGGGGGCAGCTTTGAATTTATTTCAAATTGCTGAAGACTTGTTGCCAACCCTAAGTCAGAAAAATTAAGTACCAAGCTTAAGGTCATATTGAAAGTAGAGTATAGATATACTCTATTATTACTAATAATTTAACTAAAGGAGCGGCTTTGAATTTATTTCAAATTGCTGAAGACTTGTTGTCAAGCTTAGGTCAGAAAAATTAAGTACCAAGCTTAAGGATATATTGAAAGTAAAGTATCAGGTCGCGCTTCAAGATTAAGTCAGAAAAATTAACTACCAAGCTTATGTCATATATTAATTCGCGCTTCAAGCCTAAATTATTCTTCATGGATTGCAACTAGAAAGCCTTACTATATGAAAAGATTTGTTGCTTTATATCAAAAGCTTTATCTTTCAATAAACTTTGGATAATTGACTTTCATAACATAGTTTACATATATAAATGGGGTATGAATATGATTTGGATCTAGCATCTCAACCATTTCTTCAACTTCAGCAAAAGTTTTGGTTGCAGCTTTGGCCATTAATGGATTAAAGTTTTGTGCAGTTCCATGATAAACCAAATTTCCATAAAGATCAGATTTGCTAGCTTTAATAAGAGCAATATCAGCCGTTAGAGCCTCTTCTAATAAACAATCTTTATCATTAAACTTACGCATCTCTTTACCTTCTTCTACTATGGTATGCGCCCCTGTTGGAGTATAAAATGCAGGAATGCCACTTCCGCCACATCTAATTTTTTCAGCTAAAGTGCCTTGTGGAGTTAAGTTGGCGATAAGCTGTCCGCTGAAAGCTAATTTTGCTACATTATCATTCTCTCCAACGTATGAAGAATATATACATTTAACTTGCCCATTATTTAATAATAAACCTATTCCTTTATCCTCAAGGCCACAGTTGTTGCTGATGATAGTTAGATCTTTGACACCAGTTTCTGCCAAAAATTTTACCAATTGTTCTGGCATGCCGCACATTCCAAAGCCACCTATCATAATTTTCATACCATCTTTCACATAATTTTTCAACTCCACTCCATCAGTAGATAGCATTTTAGTTTTTATAGACTTCATTTAATTTCAAATTAGTTTGATTGGTCTATTTTATATAAAAATAAAACTGAATTTGATATATAGAACATTTTTTTGAGTAGTTTTTTAGGAATCAAAGTATTTAAGCATCATTCTTTTTAAGAGTTAAAGCATTTGAACATCAGTTTTGTAGTGATAAAGTATTTGAAATGCTACTTAAGTTATCTTTTGTGTTTAATTTACTTAATATTTTTAAAACTTTATTTGCATAATTAGTGCCAATATCTTTAGTTTTAGAATGATAGTAAGCAATTGATTTGTACCAACTTCTACCACTGTTGTGATAATGCCCAGCAACCAAATATGCTGCGTAGTGAATGTTAATTTCTGGCTCTATTGCTTGATGAATAGAATCGAAGGCATCCCTATGATACTTTAAATTTATCTGTGCACAGCCTACATCCAAATTAGTATTTCCTCTTGATAATTGTTTCGTGATAAAAGCTACAGCCTCTTGCTTGCTAACAAAATAGTAGCTTTGATTAGAATCATTAGCTCGCACCGCCCATGGCCAGGAGCGCATGGCCTCTAAGAAATTTTTGCTGTTAGAATACTTTCTCCCAGTTTCATTTAATACGATTGCTAATAAAGATTTTTTAGGAAGTTTATATTTTTTCTCATATTTACTAACAAAAGTAAAACATTTATTGGATTCATTCATCAAGTACCTCTCATCTAGAGAGACAGTAGTAATTGGTTCATTTGTTTGTCGTAAAGTATTTTTTAGAGCTGATTTAATGATCAAACTCGAGGAATCATATATTTTAGGATCTATTTTCATTTCAAAAGAATTAATATCTTTTTTAAGATCAATACTTTTAAGATCAATATTTTCAGCTGATACGAAATTGAAGTTAATCAATAATCCGATCGTTAATATTGCTCTTCGGTTGCTAAGTATTATTTTATTGAGCATAATGCTAATATCTAATTTTCTACAAAATATTCTAATATAAACCAACTACAAATTGTTTTTTTATCATTCATACAATTAAAAACTTTATTTTGCACTATGTATCATGGTATCAATTGACACACAAGGCCTTAATATATTAGTATTTCAATTTATAGGACTATTCCAATTTTTCAATGCTTTCATTACAGAACATTTCTATCGCCATAGGAGGTAGAGTCATTCTACAAGACGTAAATTTTCAAATATCAGATAAACAAAAAATTGGATTGATAGGTAGAAATGGATCTGGCAAATCTACAATTTTTAAAATTATCCAAAATCAGATGCATCCAGACTCAGGAAAAATAGACAAATCAAAACATTGGTCTATCTTGGCAGTTAAGCAAGAGATGCCACCTTCTGATTTAACCCCTTTGGAATTTGTTTTATCTCAAGACACAGAACGTGATGAATTATTTAAAGCGCTAGAAACTTGTACCGAATCAGACGAATTGTCAGAAATTTATCAAAGACTAGAAGATATAGACGCTTATTCAGCCGAAAGTCGCGGTGCAAAGATATTAAAAGGTCTAGGTTTTGATGAGAATGCACAAAATCAGTTGCTGGGTAGTTTTTCTGGAGGATTTAGAATGAGGGTTGCATTAGCTGCAGTATTATTTCAAACCCCAGATTTATTACTACTAGATGAGCCAACCAATCACTTAGATTTAGAAACAGCCAACTGGTTAAGAGAATTTTTATCCAAATATTCCAAGAGCTTTATATTAATATCGCATGAAAGAGATTTTTTGAATGATACAGTCAATTATGTATTTGGACTAAAGAATGGAAAACTGGAGGGATATAAAGGAAATTTTGATGAATTTTTAAGACTATCCAGTTTAAAGCAAAAAAATATAGCAGCATTTAATACAAAAATGGAATCCAAGAGAATCCATATGCTAGATTTTGTAAACAAATTTGGTGCCAAAGCTAGTAAAGCTAAACAAGCTCAAAGTAGATTGAAGATGATAGAAAAAATGAACTTTATTGAAACTGAGCCTGATGATCATACAATTGCGTTCAATTTCCCTGAGCCTATTCCTGGATCATATCCTTTAGTAGATTTTTCTAAAATATTTTTAGGCTATCAAGAAAAGCCAGTTTTACAAAACATATCTGAAATAATTGGACCATATGATCGCATAGGTCTAGTTGGGCAAAATGGTAATGGTAAAACCACTTTAGCTAAATTTATAGCTGGTGAACTCAATTCTTTAAAAGGATCAATCAGGCGTGATTCGAAATTTAAAGTTGGATTTTATAAGCAGGACCAAAAAGAACAATTGCCGTTAGAGGAAACAGTTTTCAACTATATGACGAGCTTTTTACCTGATGCGAAGGTGCAAAATATCAGAAGTCATTTAGCTAGTTTTGGCTTTGGACAAGATTATATAAACCAAACAATTAAAGGATTGTCAGGTGGAGAAAAAGCAAGGCTTTTGTTTGCAGGATTAACAGCTGATAAGCCCAATTTATTGATACTAGATGAACCAACCAACCATTTAGATATGGAAATGCGTCAATCTTTAATGATGAGTTTAAATAATTACAATGGTGCAGTAATTCTAATAACCCATGATAAATATTTGCTAAAGGGTGTAGCTGATCAAATTTGGATAGTTAAGGATAAAAAAATTATTAAATTTGATGACGACATAGAGCATTATCAGTTTTGATGATGCGTTTTATATTTTTTAAATTACAATATGAGTTTTAAAAAACGCATTCTGTATTTTTTTAATTACAATTTTTATACTATACATTTATTTCTTAGCCTAGTTTTATTAGTTTATTTAAATGAATACTTTGGGTCCGACTTACCATTAAGGTATAAAATTTTCAAACCTTTAGCAAGCCATGAGGGCTCATGGTTTATTTTGATATTTTCATATATATTAGTTTCCTGGTATGTTAATAAAACTTTTTTAAATCTAGATAACAAGTTTGAAATATTGAATAAAGCCACAATTGTTCTATTGGACTTAAGCCTGATATGGATTAACGATTTTGGCAAATCTAAACAAGTTGACTTAAATCCACTGCTTCAAGATTATGGCCTGATAATTCATCCACCTTTATTGTATTTAAGTTACGCTTTAAGTTTTTGGTCCTGTGGTTATGCCATGACAAATATTATATTTGCTGAATCAGCATCAGACTTGAAATTGAAGCCAATAATCAATATTGTAAGATTAAGTTGGATTATTAATCTAATTGCAGTAGCGTTGGGAAGCCATTGGGCTTATAGAGAGTTAGGATGGGGAGGATATTGGTTTTATGATCCAATAGAAAATTTAAGTTTAATGATTTTAGTTAGCTTAACGTGCTTTTATCATGTGTTTGTAATCACGATCAAAACTGGTAGATTATTGAGACTATCCTTCATAACTGCAGCTTGCACTTGGGGTGGAATAATAGTAAGCTTATTTTTAAGCAGATCTGGACTTTTGGTTTCGGTACATACTTTTATGACATCTGTCATTAGTCCCTATGTACTATATGTCTTAATCGTCATATTTGCCAGCTTGATTATCATTGGGACATTTAGAATAAAAGAATTTAATAACAGTAGTTCTAATAAAACCCTAGGCATTGCTGTTGGCACAAGCATAAGCATTTTAGAATATAGCATGCTATTAATTGCTACTGTATTTCCAATCATATACGAACAGCTATATAACCAAACAATTTCAATAAATCAAGATTTTTTCATAACTTTTATCAATCCTCAGGTGATTCCAATTTTAATATTAATGGGATTATTTGTTAAAGATAAAAAACTTTATGGCTTAAGCTTAATAACCGGCTCAATGATAGGAGTTATTAACTATATATTTGGTTTCAATATTTATTTGAGCGCTGGTTTATTTTGCATATTAAACTCCTTGGCTTTAATGAAAACCAAGGTATCTGGCATGTTAATTAGTCATTTAGGATTTGGACTTTTAGTATTGAGTATTTCTATTAACCAAATGATGTCTCAAGATTTTATGTTTCATTTGAGCGAAGGAGAGTCTCAGGTATTTCAAACTGGACTGAATCAAGAATTAAGAATTGAACTGTTGGCAATTGAACATTTAGAAAAAGAAAACTTCTATATAGCTAGACCTAGACTCAAATTAAATATTGTTCCTACTTCAAGTGAGTTGAATCGAGGCTCAGATTCTATTGAGTTGAATCAAGGCTCAGATTCTATTGAACTGGAACAGACTTCTACTTCTGATGTTAACAAATCAGATCAATCGTTGGTGAATCATTCGTTGTCAGATCAAAACTCAGGCTTTGATGTTGACAAATCAGACCAATCGTTGATGAATCAGTTGTTGTCAGATCAAGTGGATCAAGTTACTACTTTTGATGTTGACAAATTAGATCAATCGTTGGTGGATCAATCCCCAGGCTACAATGTCGACGCATTAAATAATGGATTGAAAAATAAATTTTTAAGATATCTAATGAAATTAATTCAAATAGAATCCGAAATTATACTACTTCCAGAGTTGCGAGTATATAAGCCTCACTACACACCCAATTTTGAAACTTTTGTTAAAAATTTCTTATTTTATGATATTTATGCAGTATATGAGGGTCCGGCGACAGTTGCTGCACATGCGGATATAAATTCTTTTATTGTTCATGAAGAATCATTTGAAAATCCAATCGAGCATATGCCAAAAGCGTTTTTTCTAGATGCCAACAAGGCTAATAATAGTGATCATAAACACATGATCAAAGTATCTTATAAATCATTTATGATGTTTATCTGGATTTCTGTTCTTATAATGGCTATTGGCGCCTTAAAAAATTTAAATCTTAAGTTTATTTCAAGTTTTACTCGCGCTAAATAAAATTATTTTTTTAGTTCAGGTGCTGTGTACTACATCAATCACTTTTGTATATTTAATCAGAGAGCGCCTTATGTTTAACTTTAAGCATCATAGATCCAAATATTTAATTAAGTAAATAGATTCAAACAAGGCATTCAATCAAAATGCTTTTGCATATATAGCTAAAGAGCTTTTGCTAAAAACATTTCTAATATGATAAAAGCCGAAGATTCATCTTTAATTGCTAATATTTCTTTTCTGCTGGCTAATCTATTTGAATTTTGTTGCTTCTTGTTGAATGTTTCATTAAGTATTGTGCTATAAGCTATTTGTGAAGTGAATCTTTCGTCTTGAAATTGTATTTTAGCTTTAGTTGCTTGATTTATATTTCCAGCTATTGATTTTACAATATCAGATTGCCTCTTAGAGCCAGAGTTTATGGGAAGACCAAATACTATAGTTTTTGGCTTATATATCTCAATTACTCGTAAAATATCATGAAGATTGCCAGTTGATTTATCTTTTAAAAACAGAGTATTGGAACCATCTAAGCTAAGTGCAAAACCGGTTGATTTAATTCCATAATCAATTGACATAATTGGCACTTCAAATTTAGTCATATTTTTTGTTGTAAAATAATGCTTATGAGTTTCTTTAAATAATATATGGAATTACTGTCAAAAAAAATGTACCCAGTATTACAAGGCATAGTATTGGATATAAATTTGATTCTTTTATTGCCAGCAATCTGCTTTGGATTTATATATTATAGAAATATAAAATATACCAATAGTTCTGTTAACTTTTCTATTTCTAGCGTAGATAAAACTTACAGTACAAATATTTTTTTAGCGCAAATCCAAAAAGTTTTTATATCCCAATTAAATTTAATTTTATTAATTATAAGCATGATAATAGCAAGTGCACTTTGCTATTCAAATGACATATTAACCAGTTTCATAATATATGAGATTTTAACAGTTGCAACTATACCACTAGTTTGTAAATCTCCAAAACAATTTTTTTATGCATACTACTTGATATTTTTTTCTAACGTAGTACTACTGCCGTTAATACTCCTATTAAAAGCTGGCGTTATACCATTTTCATTTTACTTGATGTCAATATTGCTCGTATTAGGCGTAGTAAAAACCGCAATAGTTCCAGTGCATTTATGGTTATTATCAGCTTATAAAGCAAGTTATCCAGTAAGCGCAACTTTACACGCAGCAGTTTTGATAAATTCTGGAAGTCTTTTTTTGATACAACTTTTGGAAAATTTATTAACTTTCTCTAAATCTGATTCAGCAGTTATGATATTGGTACCAGTAATGATTTTGGGAGTAATAAGCTCAATATATTCAAGCTTAAGACTACTTTTTGTTCGAAATATAAAGCAAATTCTCATTTATTCCACGATAGCTAATTCGTCAAATCATTTATTTATTTTATGCTGCTATATGGTTAATGGAAACTTTACCAACAATGCACTTGATGCTTTATATGGCTTATTAGTTATGGATAGCATTGCAAAATTTTGTATATTTGTTTTATTTTCAAGTTTAAAAATAGAAGATGTTTCTGATTACAAGATAAAAAATTATAAATACCCACTTTTTCCAGCCTGCTTACTAATAATTTATGTATTTATAGATCATTACTATGAGGCAAAAGCAATTGCACAATTGCAACTTGACATGCTAAAAATCTCTATTCAGAATGAATTGTTTACTTCAGGGCATCCTTTTAAATTGGTGACAGAAATTTGTAATTCAGACTTTATAAGTTTGATATTTAATTTCTCACACTTGTATATATTAATTACCATAATTTATATTTTATGGTTATGGTTTAGAAAGCAAGCAGTAAAACTTTGATAAAACTTGAGATTCTTTAAAAAAAATGTCATATCAGTGTCACAAATCAACAAAATTCCTGTAGAATATTTATAAGTTGCTTGAATAAATTCGGTACAAATTCAAATTTTTAAAAATTTATGGCTAATAAAATATTGTTTAAATTTTTTTCAGGTGTACCTGGCGCAGCAAAAGAAATAAAAACTGTTGAGGCGGACGAGGGTTCATCAATATTAGAAGTAGCGCACAGTAATGGAGTAGATTTGGAAGGTGCATGTGAGGGCTCTTTAGCATGTTCTACATGCCATGTAATACTAAATCAATCAGATTATGATTCTCTACCAAAAATATCAGAAGAAGAAGAGGATATGCTGGATCTTGCATATAATACTACTCAGACTTCTAGATTAGGATGCCAAGTTATGCCTCATGTAAAAGAATTAAAAAACGGAGAAATTGAAATTTATATCCCTCAATATAATAGAAATTTATAAAAATTATGGCAGGACATTCTAAGTTTAAAAACATACAACATAGAAAGGGTGCTCAAGATAAAAAACGAGCTAAAGTTTTTACTCGTATTTTACGTGAAGTGAGCTTGGCGGCAAAAGAAAATCCATCAAGTGATGAAAACCCTAAGTTAAGAAAAGCTATACTTTTAGCTAAATACGCTAATATACCAAACGATAAAATCGAATATGCTGTTCATAAAGAATCCAAAAAAGATTTAACAGAATATTCAGATATTCAATATGAAGCTTTTTTTCCTGGTGGAATAGGTTTTATTATAGAGGTTTCAACTGATAATAAAAATCGTTCATCTAGTGAAGTTAGATCTGTTTTGTCCAAAAATGGAGCTAATATGGTAGAAACAGGTAACGTGAACTTTATGTTTGATAATGTTGGAATAATTACGCTGAAAGAACTTAATGTTACAGATATAGAAAAAATGATGATCTTAGATGTAGAAGATATAGACACAATTAATGAGGAAGAAAATTTAGATGATCAAATGTTCGAAAATCAAACTATAGTTGTGGTCAAATTAGAAAAATTTCACGAAATTTTGGAAAAATTATATAGCATGGCAGAAGAAAATAGTGATTTTATGCCTATTGAATCTAAATTATGCTGGATACCACATAACAAGATTAATGTAGATGAAAATACATTAGATAAAGTTAGAAAGCTTATAGATCATTTAGAAAACTTAGATCACGTAGTAAATGTTTGGTGCAATGTATAAAATTTAACTTAGAATTAAATAATGTGGAAATATACCTCCATACTCTTAATTCTGTTAGTAGGTATAAAAATATATCTAAACTTTAATTAAAATAATCAAAACTATGAATTTTAAATTAGGAAGAGGCTTAAAGAAGATGTTTGAAGACTCAATGTTCTTAAATGATAAAAATACCTATAATACTAATCGCGAAGAGGACCATTCAAGCCATAATGACTTGACAAAAAACGACTTATACACTAAAAACTCTACGTCTAAAGCAAAATATCAACATTTATTCAAGCCGCCATCTGTAGTAAAAGAAGAATTTGTTTCTGATTATTGTGTAGAATATTCATCTTTACAAAATAATGGTGAGGCTGTTGTTATAAAATCTAACAAAAGTACCATAAAATCTGCAAAAAATAGCTTGGAAAACTATAAAAACACTGAAGAAAATCATAATAAATATGATGATTTTGATAAGCAGAAGCAAATAAAATCTATTTTAGCATTTGACGAGTCCGAAATATGTCAAGTGAAAAATTTCATAGACGAGCAAGATTTTGAACAAGATTTTGGATCAGTGTCTATTGATAATGAACAGGATTTTGGATCAGTGTCTGCTGATTTAGAATTTATTGCATCCATGATATCTGAAAAACTAAAAGCAAAATCTAAAATTACAACTACTGAAAATGGTTATGTACTAACATGCAAAATTGAGGACTTGGCAGCATTGGATAGATTGCTAGAAGCTTTATAGGTTGTTTTTCTTGTAGGAAATTGATGGCAAGACTTGGCGGCATTGTATACATGCTCGCTAAAACTTTACACAAAATACAACTACTGAAAATAGCTATGTGTTAACATGTAAAATTGAGGACTTGGCAGCATTGGATAGATTGCTAGAAGCTTTATAGGTTGTTTTTCTTGTAGGAAATTGATAGCAAGACTTGGCGGCATTGTATACATGCTCGCTAAAACTTTACACAAAATACAACTACTGAAAATGGTTATGTGCTAACATGCAAAATTGAGGACTTGGCAGCATTGGATAGGTTGCTAGAAGCTTTATAGCATGTTTTTCCTATTAAAACTGAAATTTTGCAGCTTGCCATGTCTCTAATTTTTTCTGATCAAACAAACCTAATTTATTTTTTATTCATAAATTAAGGTTATTTCTATATTCAAATGGTATATGCAAAAGCAACTATACCCATTCAAACTTAACCCGATTTTGTATATTAGCTATTATGTCCCATGAATGAGTTCCAAAATAATCAGCACAATTGTTAGCATTTATGCCTTCTCCTATTAAAATTACCGGATCTCCAATTTCACAATTAATGTCTGAGATATCTACTATTGTTAAGTCCATGGATATAGATCCTATAATCCTACATAAATTACCTTTAATGTTTACAAAGCCTTTATTTATAACAAATTTATATCCATCTCCATAGCCAAAGCCTACAATTCCTATAGTCATATTTTTTTCAGCAACAAATCTTCGACTATATCCTACGGACTCGCCGGGAGATATTTTTTGCTTAGCAATTAATACAGATTCGAGTTGTAAAACTGGCTTTAAGTCTAATTGTTGAGCTGAAATATTTGAAATGGGGCTAATTCCGTAAAGCATTAAACCAGGTCTAACATAATCAAAATGATATTCTGGAAAATTTAAAATGCCTGCAGAATTGCATAAACTAAGCTCATTTTCATTTTCACGCAGAGCAAAATCTTCAAAATTTCTGATTTGTATGAAGTTTAACGGATCTGAGATGTTATCTGCGCATGCAAAGTGAGAAAAAATTATCGGCGCTTTGGAGGTCATGCCTTGCAAACGATAAAAATTGTTTTTGGTACTGTTCAGCTGCTCAACCTCACTTGATATATTTTCAATTGGTCCACCATGTATTGATCCACTATGTGTAGTAAATGTGCCCGCTTCATGCTGTTTATCTTTATGCTGCTTAAAGTTCAGTTGCTCAACCTCACTTGATATATTTTCAATTGATCCACCATGTGTAGATAATTTGGCTATCTCACATTGATGATTTGCAATGCAAGTGCATGAAGTTTCCTTACAAGCAAAATTATTGTTCTTGCATTTGAGTATCGGTATTAATATTTGCGCCTGATCAGCAAACCTTTTTTCTTTTCTAATATCAAGATGACTGGTCGATGCTTTAATATTTGACGACGCATGACTAGAAGAATAACTCAATATTTCTGACAAGTTGAATGGTTTATAAGAAAACCCAAGTCTATTCATTCCTGTATTTAATTTAAACCAAAATTGATTATGTATTTTGTGTGATTTTGAAATTATTTCAAGCCAATCTAGATGCTGCGAAGTATGAATAGCAACCTCTAATTCGTTATCAATAGCTATTTTTAAATCACTTTGACTTAAAATGCCTTGCATCAAAACAACTCTTTTCTTGGGATTTAGATTTTTTATAATTAATCCCTCTGCGACAGATGAAACTCCAAAAATATCTATTTCCTTATCTAAATATTTGGATACAGATCTAATGCCATGCCCATAACCATTGGCTTTTAATATGGCTACTATTTTGGATTTTGGAGCCAAGCTTTTGATAACTTTGGCATTGTGTACCAAGTTAGATTTACTTAATGATGCAAAACATCTACTATTCATCTAAAATTAAACTATTTACCTTCTCTTTCAAAATATCTTTACTAATATTATATCTCTTCTTCCTAATTAAATCTTTTATAGCGCTAATTCTAAATTCATTTACACCATAGTTTCTCAAAGTAACACTACTAATTTGTAGAGCGGTTTCACAATCTGATGGTACCATAATTGCAGAATCTTGATCAGAAATTTCGCTTAAATTTGAAGCCCTAGATATGATTTCTAGTTTTGGATAATGATCATTAATCATTTTTATTGTCTTTCTTGAGGCAGCTAAATTATTAATTGCTAATATCACTAATTCACAGCGTTCTATTCCCGCAGCTTTTAGAATTTCCAAATGAGTAATGTCAGCTCTAAATACAGGATATTGATGATAGTTATTTTTGACTAATGTTCTATCTAAATCTAAGGCTATATAGCCAATTCCTTCAGATGCCAAAATTTTACCAATTAGCTTGCCTATATCTCCAAATCCACATATAATTACATGCTTATTAAGGTCGCGTGATCCAAAATCTATTGCTGGCCCACCTTCATCAACTCGTTTTTTTTTGTCTAGCAGGAGTCCTAACTTTTCACCGATCGCATTCATTAATGGAGTTAAAGCCATGCTTAATGTAACTAATATTAATAAAAATTTAGTTATTTTGGCGTCTAGCAAATGATATTCATCACACAATTTAAACAAAACAAAGCCAAATTCACCCCCTTGTGATAACAAAAATCCAACATTTAAACTAACGCCATTACTAAACTTCAACATTTTACATATAAAAGCTATGATAATGGTTTTAGATAAAATTAATAACAAAGATCCTAAAACAATCAGCTTAGCGTCTTGCACTATATCAAAAATATTGATTGTCATACCAACGTGCATAAAAAACAACCCTAAAAGCAAATCTTTAAATGGAAAGATGCTATCTTCAGCTGCTGTACGAAATTCAGTTTCAGATACTAAAATTCCAGATAAAAATGCACCAAGTGCCATAGATAAGCCCATATACTCCGTAATATAAGCGGAAGATAAGGCAATTAGAATCGTTGCTGCAATAAAAATTTCGTTATTATTTTGATCACTCTCGGATGAAATTAACTTAAATAGAGGTCGCAATATAGTTCTTCCTGCTATAAAAATTAACGACATTGCAATGATAGCTTTCACCATCGCAACTAACAATGCGTATCCTAAATCTGGGTTAGGGTTGCTACTGTCTAATAAAGGCAAAATAACTAAAAGTGGAACCACTGCAAAATCTTGTTGTAACAAGATTCCAAGAGCAATTCGCCCTAATTGAGTACTTTGTAATTTCTTATCGTTTATTATTTTTAAAACTACAGCAGTTGAAGATAAAGCTAATCCACCAGCTACTATCATTGCCACCCTATATTCCATAAAATACTGAGCAATAACCCAAAATGTAATACCAGTAAGAATTATCTGTAAAGATCCTATCCCAAACACATATTTTCTCATGGCTTTTAATCTTTCAAAAGATAGTTCTAAGCCTATGGAAAACAACAGAAATACAACCCCAAACTCTGCTATGAAACCTGTCTGCTGATGGGATGTAAATCCAAATCCATTTTCACCAATAAGGGCGCCAGAAACTAAATATGCTAATACAGAGCTTAAATATAATCTTCTGAATAAAATAACAAAAAATATTGGTACTGAAAATATAATTAATATGCTCTGTAAACTTAAAATATCTGACATTGATGTATTTTGTATATGGTTTATTTAACGTAAAAATACTGCAAACACTCTAAAGGGTCGCCCTCGAAATATTTGTAAAAACGTATCTTCTATAAAATGAATTATACAATAAAAATCTGGATAGCTGAACGAACTCAATGTTCTCTAAAATTTATACAATCGAAAAGTAAATTTTTTAGTTATTTTGGAACAAAAATTAGATACTTAACTAGATTTCTATTATTGCGCTGGAGGTAGGTGTCTCACTCACTTTTATGGATCTTAAAGAAAGTTTATGAGGAAAAACAAGGGTTGATGCATGATTGTATTTATCAGAGGCATCAAAAACATTAGAAAATTCTATATTTGCATCAAAAACGCTGGGCTGTATTTTATTATCTACCTCTTGCTTATTTGTTTGTATCTTAGTATCTGCATCTTGTACACAGGCATTGTTAGCTAGGGCCGTATTCTTGCAAGTGGATTCATGTTTGATTTGACATTTTTCATCAGAATTGAAATTTTCCAATTTTTTTACAAAAATCTCGAATAAATGAAGCGATATATTTTCAGCTGTAGGCTTTATATTTTCAGTTTCAGATAAAAAATAAACTTTTTGCCCTGTATAGTTTTCTAAAAAATTTCCTAATGGCTTATCTTCTATACCTAAAATACATGTGTGATCTAGATTGTCATCTATCCAAGTTTTTAATAATTTTTTTATATCTGAAAAATCAGCTATAAAGCCCATTGAGTCTAAAGCTGGTGCAGAAATTTTAGCAACAACATTATATTGATGTCCATGTAAATATTTACATTTACCTTTGTGGCCAGGAATTCTATGAGAAGCGTTAAAGTCTAAACATATTTCTATAGATATAGTTTTCATATAAATATTAAAAAGTCTAGGAATTCAACATTTCTATAATCTTATCTCTTGCAGACTCTACTGTCATTGATTCAATTTGAGCAACTTCTTCTGCCATCCATTTAATCGCTGAATCTAAAATTCGTTTTTGATTATAACTGTAGGAGCTTTGCGGCTTAATGACAACGGCGTTTTTTTTATAAATATCCCTTACAGTTTTAGCCATCAAGTATAAATCTCCAGATTTTATTCTAGTTTCATAAATTTGATTAGTTTTGATTCCACTTCTAGTAGCCTCAGGCGGCTGACGTAAGATTTCATAAAATGTACTTATGTCTTTTGACTTCATTGGAATTCTTAACATATCAGATTTTTGTATTGGTACTTTTAAAACCATCTTACCTTGATCAAAAGATATAACATATACTTTGGTTTCTATGCCATACATAGTTTGCGATTCTATATCTACTATTTCTCCTAAACCATACGAAGGGTATATTACTTTTTCTCCAACAGCAAACTCTTTTATCATACACTATACGAATAAACATTTAAAACCATTATACATTAAATTTAGGCCAAAATCAAAATGACATAACCTAAAAGATAGTATTTTTGTGTTCATTTATACACATTTTAATACATAAAAACACCCATATGAAACAAAATTCAAACATTTATAAAATTATTAGCTTACTATGACAAATTAACATTTACATAACATTTTAATAGTTTTTACACCCAGTTTTTCAATGGTAAAGATATATAATACATGAGTTATATCTTTAATAATTTTAATGAAATAATCTATGTACAAGATGTAGTAAAAATTTTTGTTTTAGTATTTGAACGTCTGTTTAAATGGAGCAAACAGTAGTCCATTTCCCTTACTATAAATCAAATCTCTTAATATAGGGGTGTACTTTACTAACGTATTTATTCCAAGTAAGGTGGTAGTTAATTTACCATTTAAGTAGATTTCTTTTTTCATAAAGTCAACATCGCCCCTAGTGTTAAGATCAAAATGCACTCCTTCCATTTCGATCCCGGATATTCTAAGATTGTTATCTCTTAAAATAACTTCTCCAAGCATTTTACTAAAAGCAAAACTATTATCCATCATCAATAACTTCATTATACCCGGTAAAGAGGTATACGAAATCAATCGTAATAAAAAAGCATTATCTATTAAGATAAATTTTCTGAGGTGAAAATTGCATTTCAAATTTTTAGAAGTATCTCCAGGCTCCAAGCCCTTCACCTCTACTCTCTTCATACACACCGCACTTAAATTACCATCATCCAATTTGTGATATAAATCAAATCCTTTTAATAAAAGAGATATATCATCACTATTAACTAAATAATAGTTATCTCGTCCTGAATTTATGAATTCTACATCTAGCACTTTTATTTCCTTTATTTCAGTGACTTTTTTACCTTTTACCTTCTTGGTATGACTTTCAAAACTTCTAGCTTTTGCTTGCCCCTTCATATAACCCTCTTTATTGATATCTAGATCAATTAAAAAATTGTTTAGATATATTTTGTTATGAAGCGTTAAGCTTTTGATAAAAACTTTGAATTGTTTATCTTTACTTGTGGCTGGGCCATTTAAAAGTTTTTTAAAATCAAACTTATTTATATCAAACATATCAGCAGCAAAAGTTAAAGCTGTGCTATTTGGCTTTTCTAACAACTTAAATTTAGTGCTATTTTTACCTACTAGAAGCTTAAAATCTAAGTTATAATTGTCCATGGCTTTAAAATCAAAAACACCAGAAAAATTAATTTTGTTTGCGCAAACTTCTTCAGCTAGAGGATTTGTATCTATGATGCTGCAAGTTTCACTGTCAGTTGATATATGTTCTACAACCTGCTTGTTAACATTTCGATTTAATTCTTTAATTTTTTTGGAGTTAATATTTTCAGATAACAATTTTAAATTTAAATTGATGCCTTGATCAATTTTGCCAAATGCCATAAAAAAACCTGGGCAATTTTGCTTCTTGTGCATTACATTATGCAGCTTTAAACCATTCTTAGTTACATCTGAAATAATGGACAATGTTTTTACATTATTTTTAAGACTAAATATAGTATGTAGATGTATATTTTCAGTAATATTCATAATATTAAGTGCATTAATTAAACTATTGGGCACTTCACTAAATAAATTTATGATCATCTCATTTTGTTTTAAGTTTTGATTATATAAAAATGTTGAATGACATTCATTAACTATTCCAATAGTTCCAATTTCAATTTTTTCTTCTGTTACTGTTGCATATAATTGATCTGACTTAAAGTCTACAAAATTCAAAAACTTCCAATGAAATTCATCTAATTTTGCACAAATATCGATTTTCAAATGCTTTCCTATATCTTCTTCATACAATGGAATAAAAACTTTTCCCATAAAAAATAAGTTACCATTAATGTCATGTAAATCTATATCCCCCCTCTTTAATTCATTTACAGTATTTTTTGGTATAAATTTAATAAAATTATTGTCATTATCTTTACCAAATAAGTTAACATTTACTTGGGATTTTTCTGGATCAATCCATTCGTGTCTAGCCTTCGCAATAATTGAACTGTCAAAAAAAGATTTAACTTCATATAAGGCCGCTAAATTATTAAAAAACATTATCACTTCCGCCTGTTGAATTGCGGGAAAATCTTTATCATAAGAAAAATGTATTGCGTTTGCTAGTGCGCTACCTTTCATATAAAATTCCATATCGTTAAAAAATGACTGCTTGATTTCATCAACGGGCTTATTGGATAGACATAAGTCTAAATATGTTATATTGCCATCTAGTGCGCTTTCATTTAGGTACTCGATCACTGCTTTATCAAACTCAAAGTTAGTAAAGTTTATTTTCTTATATATTTGAATTGGAATTTTTTGAGCTGAAATATTAGCTATCCACGTTGATTCATTAGAATTATTTTTTTTATTAATGATTTTTATTGGCATGCAGTATTTTTCACTGAAAGTTCCAGCGGTTATTGCTATCAAATAATCTAATTGTTTGTTTTGTAAATTTTGACTAATAATTTGATTATTCAATTTATCATATGAGTCATAAATGCAATTTGTTCTAATAGTTTTATCAAGCGTATTATGTTTGTTTATATTTATTATTTGATGATTTTGAATATGATTCTCGCTTGTAATTTGGAAGTTAACCAGGTCTTCTAACAGACAGTTATCTGTTAATTCATTTTGTGATGTTAGGCCTTCATCATAAGATGATTTTTGAAAATTAAATTTCAAATCACCTGAAATAAATTTAAATTCTTTATTTTTAAAATGTTTCTTTGGCGCCTTTTTTGTGTTCGTAATTTTGTCTTTCTTCGTGCCTTTGGTAGCTTGAGAAGAGTAAATTTCTTCAAAAGAGGATTCTAGTTCTTCTTCTGAAATAAAATCATGCAACGAATTGGGCTCAAGCTTTAGATCAAATTTAGAGTTTTCAAATTCTTTACCCATCCCAAAAGTATATGCTAAGGATTTGTATAGTTTTTCTGGTGACTCATCATCAAAAAACATATCATAAGTTACGTAAAACTCATTTTCATTATAAAAATATGCATAAAGTTTATTGAATATCTTATCTTGATCTTTAAGATTTTTTTGTAAGGTTTTTGGCTGATAAAGACTTAAGTGTCCAGTAATTTTATCTAAATTACGTTGATTAAGATATATATCCCCATCAAAATAATTTTTTGGTATTACATTAGTATGAAAACCTTGGAAAGATATTAAATAATCCATTTCTGTATGATTTATTACAGAATTGACTAAATCTCTATTTGAAAAATTGAATTTTGATCCAATATTTATATCTAGACTATCAAATTTCAAATAATGGAATTCTTTACTTCTTGTATTAATTATTTTTTTAGGAACATTATCAAGTAATTTAGGAACATTATCAAGTAACGTAGTGAGCCAACTATCAACAAGAGTAGGTTTTTTAAATTTAGAATCTATGCTTAGTTCCAAATTTTCTATTCGAATAATATTGCTGCTTATAAAGTCAAATTTTTCAATACTAACGACAGCTCCGTAATTTCTTAAATTTTCATTAAGAATTTTTGTGATATAAAAAGTTGGGCTACTATAGATTAATATGTAACCCAATAACACAGCAATAATAATTGCTATTAGAAAATATATCAGAATCTGTATCAAGAAAGCAATAACTTTAAAAACAGCTTTTGTTACTAATCTAAATTTAGATAGAAAAACCTTCACAAATTTCAATATAAACAATCATGCCAACATTATATCTCAAGACATGAACCAAATAGCAAGGCTTATCATACGAATGATTTTATTTATGGTTATAATGGCTTTTTGGTCTCCTATTTTGTATGACTTATTTTGTAAAAAAACCGGCTTTAATGGAACGACGCAAAGAGGTAACTTAAGCTCAAATATGAAATTTAAATATTATAAAAAATGGGGTCCAGATGCGCAAAATAAACATATCGACTTAATAACAGATGCATATAAACAAAAACTAGAGCTACACACCTCTGAGTTTATTAATTCAGGCAATTCTATAAGTTTTTTTCCAAATTTGGATCAAGCAAAAAATTCACAAAAAGAATCAATAAATTCACAAAGAAAATCAATTAGAGTTGAGTTTGACTCTAACGTTCATTCTAAATTAAATTGGAAATTTTATCCCAAAACTCAGTTTATAGACGTATACCCCGGACAAACTTTTTTAGTTTATTTTTATATAAAAAATATTTCTGGCAGAGATAAAGTGGGAACCGCTATTTATAATGTTTCTCCAGTTCAAGCGGGGCAATATTTTATTAAAATTCAATGCTTTTGTTTTGAAAACATATTTTTAAAAAATAAAGAAGAGGTTACTGTTCCAGTGCTTTTTCATATAGATGAGGATATTGCTGCAAATAAAGAAACTAAAGACATACGATTGATGACGCTTTCTTATACTTTCTTCCCAAGTATTATGGATCGATAATTTAAATATTTTGGCTATTAAATGATTTTTTTTAGTTGGCTACTAATGATTGTTGTCAGAATGATTTTTTTAGAATGAATATACATTTATTTTGATCACTATTCGATCATTTTATTATTTATCCATAAAAGAAAGTCCTCCCCTGATACTACTTCAACTACTATTGGCATAAATCCGTGATTTGCTCCACACAGCTCAGAACATTGGCCTCTATAAACTCCTATTTTATTAATTTTCAACCAAGTTTCAGTAATTTTACCAGGAATACAATCCATTTTAAGTCCTGCAGATGGTATTGTAAAGCTATGAATTACATCTCCACTTGTAAATATCAACCTAACGATTTTATTGACAGGAATTACCATTCTATTATCAACTTCCAGAAGTCTTACTTTAGTATTGGTCGGCATTTCTTTAAAAAAAGTTGCTTCGTTGGAATTGATTTGAGGATCAAGATCGTTTTCTTCTAAAATTTTAGAAAATGAACTATTGGTTATATTTAAATCCCAATTATCTTCGTCTCCAAGCATTCTACTATCAAACTCTATATTTTGATGATTTATATATTTGTAACTCCAGAACCATTGATGGCCTGTTACTTTTATAGTAAATTCGGCCTCTGGTGTAGTATTGATTTTTTTAATCAATTGGATAGATGGAACTGCAATCATACATATTATAATCGTTGGAATTACTGTCCATAAAATTTCTAATTTAATACTAGAATTGAATTTTGAAGGTATGGGATTTCGTTTATAATAAAATTTGTAAGACATATAGCATATTAGGCCAAAAACTAATCCAACAATTAAACCCATCAATATCATCACTTGATAATATAATTCTATGATTTCTATCATAATATCCGTTGAAGGCGTTTGAAATTGCCAAAACTTTGGTCGCATAATAGATTATTAAGATATAGTTTTACTTGTGATTGTTATTCTTAACTTTGAATGCATATATTTTTTTAAGAAATATAAGGTAAATATTCAAATCCAGAACTTAGATTTACTGTTTAAAAGCAAATATAAGTTTTTTATTATCCCCAGCAAAGTTGTTAATTTTTTAGAGAATATGTGTAAAGAATTTGTATTTAAATAATGTCAACACACTCAAATATACTAGGGTTTTAATGATCTAATTAACCATATTTCCTATAAAAGATATATAATTTTGTATAGCTTTCAAAGAATCAAAGATATGTGTGACTTATTCATAACAAGATGGAGAAATAAATTTGGTAAGTTTCTTCTTTATATTAGTTTGACGGTTGGGGTTTTTAACCACGCTTTAAGTTTTAGTAATCAAAATAAAATTGTAGCAGTGGTGAATGATGCTATTGTTACTGAAGTTGATGTGCAAGATAGAATAAAATTATTAAAACTTTTCAATTTGATTAGTGCTCTGCAGCAGAAGCAGGCAACCCATTCTTCATCAAGAATAGATCTCAGTATTTATCAAATAATAAAAGAACAACTAGTTTTAGATGTTTTGATAGAAGATTATTTACAAGACAAAATGCCTACCAATATGGACGAAATTATAGATAGTATTAATCTTATGGAAAATCAAAATAATTTACCAAAAGGATATTTTAAATCAACTTTACTTCCTGCTAATGGTATTTCATACGAATCATTTAAAAATTTCATTAAATCTAATATAGTTATGTCAAGATTCAGCAGTGGCTTGACTAGGAGTTTAAAGCCTAATAAAGATGATATTATTGCTGAAGTAATGGCTAATCCAAATAACTGTAAATTGAATATTGTGGGTTATGTTATTAAATATGACCCTAAATTTCAATCAAGGGCTCAAAGTATATTGAGCAAAATACGTGATGTTAAACACGTTATTCAAAATGTAAATAGCATTCCTGGAGCCGAAGTATCAAAGATAAATTATTCACTAGAGCAAATAAAAAATTCTAAAATACACGGCATACTAATGTCTTTATCAGAAAATAATTATAGTAAAGCAGTGGATGTAATTGAAAATGGTGTTAAGAAAAAGCAAGTAGTTTTTTTAGAAAACATTACATTTAAAATAGATGACAATAACATAGCCAATCAAGCTAATTTTCGAATAATAACATCTAAATCTAAACTTTTAATAAATAAATTCATATCCAATATGAAAAGTGCAGCCATTATAATATACAAATAGATTAGAACATGATTTTGATCAATTTTTGGTATAATTTTATATGGGTCTAAGTTATTTTATGCATATCTTTAATTTTTATTCATTTGTATATCGCAATGATTACCTAAACAAATCTTCGCTTGAATCTATTTGCGACATGATTACAAGCTTGAAAGCACAAATGAAAAATTTTTGCTTAGCGCATGATATCAAGGGAACTATAATTCTAGCAAAAGAAGGTATTAATGGAGCTTTAACAGGTGCTCTAGAAAATCTAGAGCTATTTAATGAAATTATTCTATCCAAATGCTATGAGGAAATAAATTTCAAGTTTTCTAAAGTTAAAATGATGCCATTTTCTAAATTAAAAGTAAAAAGCAAGTCAGAAGCTGTAGCTATCAAAGTTACGCTTAGCACTAAAAATAAAGGCGAATATATAAAACCTGAAGATTGGGATAACTTGATATCTAAACCAGATGCCGTGGTAATTGATGTTAGAAATGATTATGAGTGTATAGTGGGGACATTTAAAAATGCCATTAATCCAAAGACAGAAAATTTTAGAGAATTTCCTAGCTGGGTTGATTCCAATATAGACAAATTTACTGACAAAAAAGTTTATATGTTTTGCACTGGAGGAATTAGGTGCGAAAAATCAACAGCTCTTTTGAAAGAAAGAGGATTAGATAAGGTTTATCACTTGAAAGGCGGTATTCTAGATTATCTTTATACGACAAAGAATAAAAATAATCTTTGGCAAGGTAAATGTTTTGTATTTGACGATAGAAATGCTGTAGAAAAAGAAGATTATTTGTAATTTTTTTTCTCAAAAAACTTATTTTAAAAGATAAAGTTGCTGTGGAAAAATCTCTGCTTACAATAAAACTTATTATATAATTGTAAAACTGAAATCTTTACCTCTGTGGAAAAATATCTTCTTGCAATAAAGCCTATTGTTTTATTTTAAATCTCAAGTCTCTACTGATGTACAGAATTGTTATTTACAGTAATAAATTCTATTGTTTTATTTTCGATCTAGATAATTCTTTTTTGCTTACGTGATTAATGTTTTATATATTTTTTGTATCAAATTCTACTTTTAATCTTCAATTGATAGTTAATTAATTTTCTTACAAAATTCATATCTAGAAAAATAAAATTTTGAATTAAATATTATTAACTTAAGTTGTATAAAATTCCTTTGCATAGAAATTTTCAGAGTTAGTGAAAGAGCTTTGCAAATCACCACACGATTTTATTTCAACTTCAGCATGCTGCATATCTGATGCATGAGTCATATCTAAAATGCTTTCTATGCTTGTACACTCAATGTTTTCTGCGTTTAGTTCAATGTTTTCTACTTTTGATTCAATATTCATCATGTATTTAATTAAGCCTTCTTTTGTTTCATATCGAGAATCTAGGCAATCCATATTTTTTGTGTTTGTTTGATTATTTTTGATTTCTTGTTCTAAATTACAAATCAATACAAACATTGACTTCATGCATTTTTTAAATTGAATTGCACAATTTAATGTTATTTCAAAAACAGTTATTTCTTCTATTGACTGCTCACATATTTTTGTTTTTATTTTTGGATACAATTTTTCTAGAAATTTCAGGCACTTTAACAAATTGTCAATAGATTCTTTTATCTCAAACTTAATTCTTGAATATTTAACACTGCCCCATGTTTTTCTTGTCACCTCTGCTAACAATTTATCTATTGAGCAAGAGGATTCGACCAGGTCATTCAATAGATATGTTTGCTCTATAGTATCTTGATTAGGAGATTTTTCATACTTATTGCATATAGAATCAAGCGCATTAATTGATTCTTTATAAATGAAATAAGTTTCTTGTTTTATAAAAAGATTTAAGGTATTTTTTATTGGTATTTGAGCTATCAAACAAATAATAATTGCAGCAATATTGCTCGGCGCGCTTTCATCTTTACTTATTAGTAACTTATCCCAATGCTTAGCTTTAGAAGACTCATTAGATAAATATTTGTAAGATACTATTTTTAAGCAAACATCATTTGAGATTGAATCATTAGAAAATTTATTATAACCTCTCGCCAACTGAACATCATTTAAAATTGAATCATTTGATTTTGAGTCTACTTCCACTTGTGGAATCGCTTGTAATTTGATATTTAAATTTTTATCTGGTGTAAATTGTGTAGATGGGGATACTTTTGCATAGTTTTTAGCCAATTTACTCGAAGGCGCATTAGATCCGTTTTTAGAATTTGATTTTTGTTTATAGCAACAAGAAAAAATTTTCATATTCTAAGGCATAAGTCATTTTCATATATTATAAAATGTCATTTGATTTAAATGCAAATACCTCAGACAAGCATTAAGCTACATATCATTTGTGCGATAAAACCATTTATGCTCGATAAAACCATATTAGCATGACATAAGATCATGTAAATTCATTTACATTTTCAGCATGATTTGGACGATGATACGCAAAAGATTCTTTGAATTTATTTGCTTCACTATTTTTTATAACTCTGTGTGAGATATAAGACCATGTGATTCATTGACGTTTTCAGGATGATTTGGTAGACGATTATACGCAAGATATTCTTCTGCACTGCTTGAATTTATTTCACTATTAAAGAGAAGTTTTTGTAACTCTGTGTCTATTATGTCTTTATGATTTTGAGGCACCTTATCCCAATCTTCATCTTCATCTTTGTGTTTTTTACAACAGTATGTTTCGCAAAATCTTTTAAAAATAGTGAGAGCTCCACCAAAAATAACTATAGGCCACATTTATAAATCAAATATTTAATGTCTAATAAAATTATATTAAATCATATTTATCTTAAATACAATGCATTTAGCAAAAGTATTTTATTTAATAGAAAAAACTTCGACTAAAAATCAATATCTTTTCTTAATTTTATGATTGATAATAAATTCACGGTAAGTAGAATTCCAGCACAGAGACTCATTAAAAGAGCTAACTTTTCTTGTGGAGCATAAGAAAAAATATATAAAGCTGCAAATGCATATAACATATATATCTTTCTACCTCTGGCTTTAGATATAAATTCAGATGTTTTAAAACCAACAGTCAAGAAGCTTATTACGGTAGTGAACCCAGCAAGAAATAAAACTCCAGCAATAAAGTATTGTCCGTAAGGTAAGTATTGAGAAAAAATCATTGGTATGACGTCAGAATGATATTTAAATGGCATGCTCCAACTATTAGTTATAATAACAAGCAGCATACTTACGCTACATATAAGACAATTTAGCAATAAACAGTATATTGATATGACACCTTGTTCCTTAGGGTCAATAGAGCGACTTTCGCTTTGCACTATTGAATCATATCCTATTCCTATATCACCAGCGTAAACTGCTCTAGAAATACCATTATAGGCAGTTAATATGAACGTACTTCCAGCAAAGCCACCAATTGCACTTTGTCCGCTAAATGCACCTTTAAAAATTAAACTCAACAAATCAGATAAATTTCCAACATTATTGACAATAATCCAAATTCCTATAATAAGATAAGTAATAATAAAGGTTGGCATCATGACGCTACAAATTTGTGCTAATCTTCTTACTCCGCCCATGGTGGAGTACATAATTACTCCAAGTAATCCAAATATGATTATATCCCTGTTAAGAAATTCAAAATTAGATTGAATGGTGTCTACTACAACAGTAAATTGATAAATTTCTACAGTGTATATTATAGTAGCAAATGCACTAATGCCTGTTAATAATTTGCTTTTAAAAGCTTTTTGTACATAGAACATAAGTCCACCGTCGTAGCTATTATCCGAATTAGCAACTCTAGTTTTAAGAGCAAGACAAATTTCTGAATACTTAACCATCATTCCTAAAAAAACACCAATCCACAACCATACTAACGCACCAGGTCCGCCTATTAAAACAGCTGAACTAACACCAACTACATTTCCAACACCTATCATGCCTCCAGTTGAGGCAAAAATTAATTGAATTGGGTTTATTCCTCTTTTATTACTTTTGGAATTAGATATAATTCGTCTAAAATATTCACCCATTTTGAGCATTGCTCTAATTTGAAGAAATCTAGATTTTATTGTTAAGTAAATTCCGACGGATATAACCAAGCTGAATGCAACGAATTGCCAATAATACTGCTCCAATTGCTGGATTAAATTTAACAGTGTAAGTAAAAAGTCCATTGAAAATTAACTATATTGGAATTGGATTAAAGTTTTGATTCCTAGAGAAGAAAGTAAAAGAAAACCTAAACACAGCAAATAAAGCTGTTTGCAATAGTTAACATAAGCTAAAAAACAGCAAATAAAGCTGATTGCAATAGTTAACATAAGCTAAAAATTAGATTATGTTTCTTTTTTAGATTTATTTAAGCCTTCTTACGCTTTTTAAGAATAATTTTTTCTCCTGTGACACTGATACCTTTGCCTTTATAAACATTAAATCTTCTTATATTTTTTAATTGACTTGCGTATAAACCAACTAATTCTTTATCTGGGCTAGAAACAATTATATTGTCTGGTTTTGGAACAGAAATTTTGACTAATGCTCTATCTTTTTCCCTAACAAAGAATTTAATTAAGTGACTATAGCCATAATTTAAATTAATACCATTTTCTATAACAGCTGCTTTATAACCAATTCCCGAAAGATTCAAAGATATAGTGAAACCTTCTGAAACTCCTTTTAACATATTGGCAATAATGTTTCTAGCTGTACCATGCATTGCTTTATCAAATTTAGTAGAATTCTCTTCATCATTTAGGCTTACCAATATTTGATTATCTTGATGCTTAATATTGATTCCTCCTGCAAAAGATTTACTAAGCGTGCCTTTAGCCCCAGAAATCTTAATAGAAAGTCCATTCACTTCCACGCTAACCGCTTCCGGAATTGATACCGGCATTTTTCCTATTCGCGACATATTATTTTATTTGTCTTACATTCTAGTATTTTATACCAAAACCTTATAAATTACAAATTTAAGTACACTGATACGAATTTAAGTGACATTGATTTAAATAGATTTTTCAAAACTTCATTAGCTAGAAAATATTGATTAGAAAATATTAAAAAAGTCTATTAATTAAGTAAAACATAGTTTGTAATTGAAGAGAGTGCAGCTTTCAGTTATTAGATATAAGCAAGATATCTATAGGGTAGCTGGTAAAGCTGTTCTAGATATAAGCAAGATATCTATAGGATAGCTGGTAAAGCTGTTCTAGATATAGAAGCGATCTATAGAGTGGCTGATAAAGCTGTTCTAGATATAGAGACGAATCTATAGAGTAGCTGGTAAAGATGAATTATTTTTCACCTAAGACTTTATCTATATATTTAAGTAAAAGTTTAATAATCAAGAAAGAACTTTTCTCTCCTGAGGGTATATTATGCCCCGCTTTTTAAAGTAATATCGTGGCGTTAAGATTTATTATGTAGGGCATTATAGCCTTTTTGAGTGCCCATGTTTAGATGTATTGCTTGAGCGGACATAATCATTGTCACGACCTTGATATTCATTTTTATATCCATTATTGCTACTTTTATAAAAATCATTATATCCACCATATCTATCTATACTCCTTCTTTCCACTTGAGCATAATCATTATCACGATGAGGCTTGTTATGCTTTGTGTCATTTTGATTTACACCATATCTATCCACGCTCCTTCTTTCCACTTGAGCATAATCATTATCACGATAAGGCCTGTTATGCTTTGTGTTATTTTGATTTACACCATATCTATCCACGCTCCTTCTTTCCACTTGAGCATAATCATTATCACGATGAGACTTGTTATGCTTTGTGTCATTTTGATTTACACCTTGATTGCAATAATGATGACCCTGAGATTTGTAATTCATGTTGCTATTGTGATAAATATCATCAGCATATCTTCTATCATCAGCATATCCCCTTCTTTCTTTTGAAAGATTATAGTCATTTACATCTTTGAAAGAACTTTCATTTTTGAAAGAATTATCATCAGCATATCTTCTATCATCAGCATAAGATTTATCATGTCTTACGTTTCTATAATCTTGAGCGCCTGAATAGTAATAATCTTGATTTTGAGGATATTCTTTTCTTATATTCTGTTTATCATTTTGATATCTTCCATAATTTAAATCATTTGTACATGATGACTTCTGATAATCATCATCACGATCTTGTTTGTAATCACGATCTTCTTGTTTATAATCACGATATTGATGATTTTGTCTATCAGAATAGTTTCTATTACGTTCATTATGATGGCTGCTTCTGTCTTCATCTATAACGCTATTATCATGATAATAATTTTTGTAACCTTCATCGCCCCTGTTGTCACTTGAATATTTATTCTCTTGAGATTCGGACATATGGGTACTTGTTCCAGGAATCCAGCTTTTAACTTTAGATCCAACGCTCTTTAGAGTTCCTGTAATATTTTCATATACATCTTCGCCCAAACTTTTTACATCCAAATTTTTTATATCTTCAAGGATAGTTCTTGTTTTCTTTTCTTCTTGATCAAATTGAGGATTGTTGTGACTATCATGATTATTATTTGAAATGCTTTTGAAAGCATCAAATATTTTACTTAAACCATCTTTTCCTAAACATTTCATATCTAAGGATTTTATGTTTTTAATAATTGCTTCAACTTGTTTTCTTGCAGCTATGTGATCTTGTTCATTTTGATGGCTTGAATCAGAGTTTTTATAGCCACGATAATCTTCATTGTAATTTTCAGTTTTACGGTTTAGATAATCTTGATTGTAATTTTCAGTTTTATGTTCGCTATTATTTGCAGAATAGTTATTGTGTTGGTTGTAATTATTCATAGTATTTTGAAGTTTTAAGTTGTTTTTTTGGTTTAAATTATCTTTATTAGAGGAATATTTTATAGGTTTATTCTTTCCATCTTGATAAATAAAAGTATATTCACCTGGACTATTATTATCTTCATAATAGTTAAAAGTATATTTAATAGGTGATTCAGTTTTATTTTTAGATGATCCAGTTTTATTTTCATAATACTCAGATACGTATTCAGTATAATAAGAATTATTTTGATCTTTTGTACTTTTTTCAGTAGGTTTGTTTGTATTTTTATTAGAATCGATTACAGAATCATGATGTAAGGCACTTTCATTACCATGATTTAAGTCACTTTCATTGTCAGGCTTAGATTTTTCTATGGTGGTATTTTTCATAAATTCAGCCATTTCTGCTATGCCATTAGCAAATATGTCATATGTTCTGTTGCCTAAGTTTTTTAAATCATTATAGAAATCATCTTTAAATGGACCTGTCATTTTGCTTTTGTCGCTTAAGTCATTTGTTTTATTGAAATCTGCATTATTTTTATCGCTTAAGTCACTTGTTTTATTGAAATCTCCATTATTTTTAAAAGTCTTTTCATCAAATCCAACATTTTGCTTTGTATCAAAAGCTGATTTAGGATTCTCATATCTATATTTCTCTTTACTTTTATTAATATCAAACTCATTATTAGGCGAATTATATTCGGAAGATTTATTTAACAATTCATTGATATTATCTATTTGATTCTCATTATTTTGAACTATATTATTTACATTTTTATAACTGCTATGCATTTCAGTATTATGTTTTTGGATGCTGCATGAATCTGGTTGTAAGTCAGTATTATCTTTTTTATTCTTAATTTGCTGATTGCTATACCCTGTATTCAATTTACTGAAATCTTTCACATCATTTTCACTAAGTAATAGTGTTTTGATCTTAGGGACCTCAGCAATCTGTGCATTTTTGCTTGAATTATTTGTGTTTGAATTTTTAGATAAATTTGAATCTTCAGCTAAAGAAATCAATTCAATCTCTTTATTTATATTTTCTTTAAATTTATTTTCATTGAATTCTTTTTTGTCAGTTTTGTTATCTTTATTTATATTTTCTTTGTCTCTAGAGCTATGCACTATATCTTTGTTTGCATCTTCCTTATTAAAATTTTTATTTTCTTTATTTATGCTTTTTGAGCCATAAGTTCCAAGATTGTCAGAAGTTTTAGTTTCTATTGCAGAGTGGATCTGATCAGAACTATTAAGATAACTGTTAACTTCATGACTGGTAGTTCCTCTTTCCAATTTATGATCACTTTTCTGATTGATTACAGAATTCGTTAAGTCTTTTGTGTTCATAACATTTGTATATTTAGTTGAGGTTATGTTTCTATTAAAAAAAATGTGTTTATTTCAAAATACGCGCCGCATATTTCAAAAAAACTATTAATTCTTTCAACAAAAACTAACAACTAACAGATTACATAGGAGAAATACTAAAAAGCAGCTTTATTCGTTAAACACTTGATAAAATCAAATCAATTAACTGCTTTAGATCTACACCATCTTCTTGAAACAATCTAACAAACGCACTCGTCTGTCTGATGCCTGGCATGGTATTGATTTCGTTGAAATATATTTGTCCACTTTTTTTGCATAGTAAAAAATCAACACGAGCCAAACCTTTACATCCAATTCTGATATAAATCTTTCTTGCTATCTCCCGAATATAATCTATTTGCTGTAAGCTAAGCCTAGCCGGTATATGAAGAATCGCGCCATTACTAATATATTTAGCCTCATAAGTATAAAAAGGAAACTGAGGCTTTATTTCCACCTCGGCTGCATTTTTACTTACAACAGGCGCACTTGTGGATCCTATAACTGCTATATCAAGTTCATTAGAATCAATATACTGTTCCACTAAAACTTTATTTCCGAAAGTAAAAGCGTACTTTATTGCATGTTGAAAATCTTCTTCATTTGATACTTTTGTAACAGAAATTGACGAGCCTTGGGTGCATGATTTTACAATTAAATATCTAGTAGCTGACTTAGAGTTCAGAGCATTTAACTCAGCTAAGCTTTGCTCAAACCCAAGTATATCGGAGTCGATATATAATGTCAAGTAAGATGGAAAAATAATTAAATCTTTTATTGTGTGCTTAGTTAAATCTTTATCTATTGCAGTAGCAGATGCCTGTAAATTACTACCAACATAAGGTATATTTAGGAATTCCAGCCAGCCTTGAATGACCCCATCTTCACCACATGTTCCATGAAAACATGGAAAGACTATATCAAATTTATCATGTTTGGTTGTGCTATAAATATTTTCCCTGTAGGGAACGTGTCTATCTGAAAAAAGTAGATCATTATCAGGGCTTAAATTATTATCAAGGCTAACCTGATCATCAGTGACATAATAAATAACTGGACTATCTTTTATCTTAGCAACAAAGCCAGTCCTTCTGCTCAAATCTTCATTGATCATATCCAAATTTTCTAAATCATTTGGGCTTAAGATTTTTATCTTACCAGTTTCTTTAGTCACGCCGGCTAGTAAGACATTATATTCGCCCCCTTCTAAAACTTTATAAATAGTTCTCGCAGATATAATAGAAATTTTATGCTCAGGAGACTTTCCTCCAAACATTAATAAAACGGTTTTTTTTAGTGTCATATGCATTGAAAAATGATATAATTTTAGTATATATCAGGCTATAAATTTAGCAATAAATCATTACTTAAGAGACAGTTGAATATTATTCAAATAAGATTTCATCAAAACGTTGTAAGGTTTATATCAAAATGCATTTCATCAAAACATTGTAAGGTTTATATCAAAATGCTTTGTGGCGCAGGTACTATACCTACATAACTTTAATGTTACGCCTGTAAGTGTCAATGTTACAAATAGCTTGTAGTGTCAATTCTTATGTAATTCAAATATGTAATTCAAAAACATTATTTAAGCACCTGGCACTTGTCTATTTTGAAATAGAATCACATTCATTGCTTTTACTTAAAGCTTTAATTAAGAGCTTATCCAAATTGGTCTTATGAATAACATATCATTCATAAAATTATCTCTTGATTAATTTGACTCAAACTAGCATTAATATGTATAATTATACTTGAGATACGCTGATTGACAAGAATTATTCCGTACAATTATTTGGAAAAATTTTTATCTTTAGAAACTTAGAAATTAAATTCTAACGCTTCAATCTAGCTTGTAATCATTATCTAAATAACAATTTTTATATGACCAATAATAACGATCAAGTCAAAGACATCGACGCAGCTTCTGCTAAGCCTGAAATAACAGAAAAGACTCAAAATGAACAAATAGATAGCGAGATCAGTATAGACAATCTAGCAAAAAATACTGCATCAGCTAAAAACGATAGAAGCCAAAGAAGAACTAGAGGATCTAGATTTGCTAATCAGGATCAAGACAAATCAAATTTGACTTCTATTATATTTAACGCAAAAAGAGTTACTAAAGTTACCACTGGTGGACGATATTTCAATGTATCTGTAATTGCGGTAGTAGGAGATAAAAATGGTAATGCGGGCTATGGAACTGGTAAAGCGTTTGATTCATCTGACGCAAAAAGAAAAGCTATTAACGAAGCTAAAAAAAATCTTCGTAACTTTCCTTTACATGAAGAAAGAACTATTTTGCACGATACAATTGGCAAATTTGCAACCACCTCAATTCTTTTGCGTAAAGCTAGAAGAGGCACAAGTATAGTGGCTTCTCGTAAACTTTTACCTGTTTTTAATCTTATTGGAGTGAAAGATATAGTTGTCAAAAGACTTTCTGGCTCTTCTAATCCTTTAAATACTTTAAGAGCTTTATTTGTAGGCTTAGAAACAACTAATAGAACTCAATTTATTAGAAATTTTGAAGCAAAGTCTGGTAATTAATGGAAAACATTGGTCATTCAATCAACAAAATAGTTTTTGAAGCCATTTTATCAAATAAAGGTTTTATTTTAGCAACATTGATTTCTAAATGGAACGAAATATTGCCTTTGAATTTAAGTATAAATTCTACTCCTGTTGGAACAAAGCCAATAAGTTCTTCTACATTTCATCAGTTAATAATAGGCGTTCGCAATAATTCAGTAGGCACTGAACTTTCATTTCAAACTCAAGATTTAATAGGTAAAGTAAATCAGTTATTTAGTTATGATGTGATAAAAACTATTAAAATCCTCAATAGAGAAGATTTATGGGGCATTGAAGAATAGTTTCAGCGCAGCATATTATACGCATTCTACGCTTTATGTAAACCCAAACAAAATAAGATAAGATACCACCATATTGTAATTTAATTACATGTATATTCTATGCTTTATGTAAATCCAAACAAAATAAGATAAGATACCACCATATTATGCGCATTCTACGCTTTATGTAAACCCAAACAAAATAAAATAAAATCTTATCAGATACTATCTATACTAAAAATTGCTTCTAATTTTGATTTAGTATATAAAATTTTCTAGATTTAGATGAACGCGCACTAGGTAACAAAAGTCTCATATGCAAATAAATGCTGTCAAGCTGAAATTATCTAGATTTCAAGAATGCACTAGGCAATAAAAGTCTCATATGCAAATAAATGCTGTCAAGCTGAAATTATCTAAATTTAGATGAATGTACTAGGCAACAAAAGCCTCATATATAAATGAATGTTATCGAAGCCTCAATGTTCCAATAAAATATACTATAAAATTTGTAAAAAATGTTCTAAAAAATTTCAAATGAGTTGCTGTGAAGCAAGTTGTACATATCATATTTAATGAGCTGCTTTGAGTAACATGCTTTTGATATTTATCAATATATAAAATTATCTAGATTTAGATGAGTGCACTAGGCAACAAAAGTCTCATATACAAATAAATGCTGTCGAGCTGAAATTATCTAGATCTAGTAGGCAACAAAAGTCTCATATATAAATGAATGTTATCGAAGCCTCGATATTCCAATAAAATACACTATAAAATTTGTAAAAAATGTTCTAAAAAATTTCAAATGAGTTGCTATGAAGCATAGCTGTACATATCATATTTAATGATTTGTCATGCGCTTTAATTAAACTGTTACTTTAATTAAACTGTTGCTTTAATTAAACTGTAAATATCACATCCAAAACTTTTGATTTGAATTGTTTATTTAATTCTTGAAAAAGTTTCGTGGTTTCAAAATGTTTGATGAGCTGAGATTTTAAAGAAACAATTTCAATCTTGATATTATACTTACATATCTTCCCAATAGATTTTACCGCATCATCTATAGTGTTTAGGATTTGTGCGCTAGCTTCCTTAAAATTAATAACATAGCAATTATCAATATAATCTACTGAGCAATGATTCATTAAAAAATAATATGCTTCAAATTTAGTATTTAAGATTTTTATTAATTCAAACAAATGCTTTTTAATAGATGCATCTATAAGAGTTTCTTGAGGCCTGATGTTGTTTTCAGAAATCAATTTGGATTTGAGAATTTCTTGAGGCTTGATATTGTTTTCATCGATTAAGCCTAACTTAGTATTTATTTTATGCTCACTAGCCAGCTGATCAGAAAAATACGGCGTTGATTTCGATTTGAGAAGACCTGATTCATCATTTATTTTATGATCACTAACCAACTGATCAGAAAAATACGGCGTTGATTTCGATTTTATAGCATGCAATGCATCATTTATTTTATGCTCATTAACGAACTGATCAGGAACCTTCGATGCTGACTTTAATTTAAAAGTTTTTTCTGATATAAATGATTCATTATTACTATTTACATTATTCATCAAGTGATTAATTGGATATTTTAAAAAAGCAGCATTAACTGTAGACCTCAAAATAGGGCTATAGAATTGATTCATTATCATAAACAAGATCATTGTTGCATAATCCTTCTGAGATTCAGATGATTTTTTGCTTAATTTATATTGTGACAATTTTTCCCACGCTGTATTAATGGCGCTTAATATTATTTCCTTTATTTCTTCAGATTGATTTGGCGAGTCGTTGTTTGATTTGTTTGAATTATCAATAGATTGATTTGATTTACTTGAGGGCGCGTGAGTAAATTTCATCTTTAAATCCTCAAAAATCAATTGAAGATCAATTTTTAGTTCAGATTTTAATTCTGATATATCAAAAACTAAGATAAATTTAGCTAAAATAGCCAAGCCATGACTTATATCTGCAATTAATCTATCAAAATCAGTAACATTTTCTAAAATATTTAATACTTTTGAATAATCAGGACTCAATATAAACTTCAATAAAGTCAAAATTTCAAATTCAGATCTCACGTTGAGTATATTTTGTACAATCAAAATATTAAGATGGCCCTGGTTTGAACTTTCAAGGAAATTTAATATTTGCTCCAGATACATTAATGAATCTCTAATTGATCCCCCCGCTTTTTTTGCAAGCAAATTGACACTTGTCTGATCAAATTTCACATTATGCTCGTTTAAAATCTCTTTTAATAATTTAGAAATATCATTTGAACTTACGCTTTGTAAATCAAACCTTTGACATCGAGAAATAACAGTTAGGGGTAATTTTTCAGGCTCCGTAGTTGCTAAAATAAACAATAAATGACTTTTTGGCTCTTCTAATGTTTTTAGGAAGGCATTAAAAGCGCTTTTAGATAACATATGAACCTCATCTATTATAAAAACTTTATACTTGCCAATTATGGGCACATACTCAGCTGTTTCTATTAAGCTGCGTATATTGTCTACTCCAGTATTACTTGCAGCATCTATTTCCATAATATCAGGATGCATTTTTTGAATACATGATCTACAAATGTTACATGGTTCTATTAATTCATTATCTAAATTAGGACTTAAACAATTTATAGTTCTTGATATAATTCTTGCCAAGCTTGTTTTGCCAGTTCCATGATGTCCGGTAAAAAGATATGCTGGGCTAATTTTATTATTTTTGATTATAAAATCAATTATTTTAACATAATGATAATGCCCTACTACACTTTTAAGATCCTTAGGACGATATCGTGCCGCTAAAGGTATATGCATTTTCCTAGTAGAATGATATGATACTAATCATACTATGCCCCTGCTTACTAATGAAAACAATTACATCTATGGTAGTTTCTATAGTCCAAAAATCTAAAGCTTTTATGTCAAAAAACTTTATTGGATACTTGGGTGAAAAATTTGCAATTATGCATTATCAATTGAGCTTTCACAAGCTAGTAAAGTCTAGATATAAATCTAAATTAGGAGAAATAGATGCAATATTAATTAAAGGTGAACATATTATTTTCTTAGAAGTAAAAACTCGACTAACAACATTCGATTTAAAAAATGTAATATCTTTTTCTCAAAAACAAAGAATTAAAAATTCAGTCAAACTTTTTATGACTTGTAATAGTAAAAAGTATTCGAAATACAGTCCTAGAATAGATTTATTTATCGTTACATTAGGTAAACCAATAATTATAAAAAACGCCTGGTAAATCAATAAAGATGTCTGGTGTAATAAAAACCCAGTTGCATGATAAAGATTCCTGTGTAATAAACGAACTCGCCACAAAAAACGCTTGACAAGTATAATGTCAGTAAATTAAGATAATTAAAAATTATTAATTATAATACAACAAGTTTTTTGGTAAAAAAATTATAGCTAAAAATAGATTTTACTAAATACTTCTATCTAAAGTGAACTTGATAAGATTATAAGCAGTTTTCATAAGTAGTATATGTAAGTAAAGCGTTGGCTTTTAATGATCAAAAGTAAACAAATAATGCAAAGATTTGAGTCAAAAAAACCATTAAATATAGTAAATGAACAATACTTACGTTAATAGTATATTTGATGGTAGACCTTGCCGGACTTGAACCAGCGACCGTCCCGTTATGAGCGGGATGCTCTAACCAACTGAGCTAAAGATCCATACCACTATCTAATTATAACAGTTTTTTATTCTGGAATCAAATTCTTCTAAGATCAAATTATGTTTAAATTATTCTAAAACCAAATTATGCTAAAATCAAAATTCCTAAACATAAAATTTTCAATTTGATAAAATTCATTTACGCATTATCTACTATAACTATTGGATTTTTTATGCGTTTTTTTCAGATTTTCCACTTTTTTAGGACTTGATATTGGAAGATTTTTTTCAGATTTTGAAGATTTCATATCAAAAGATTTGTTATTTAGATCTAAGTTTAAATTTTTAAGTTTTATACCTAAATGTTCTTTACTGTTATTGATTGAATTATATAAAAATTCATTTTGTTTACCTGAAAGTAATTTTTTAAAAGAATCTGGTAGATGGTTCACTGACGTAGTCTTAGACGCGCTTAATGATTTTACTGCATAATCTATAGCAATCACAGTAGATTGATATGCAACTGATATGTTTGGTATGCTTGATGCTGTAGTTCCCAACGAACTTCTTTCATTGGAAGATATAGAACTTCTAGATTCAAACAAACTGCTTTGAGAAGATGTATTACTTTTAATAACAGACGCTTTATCAGAGTTGGGTGTTTGTATTAATTTTACACCTTTCGAGCTGTTACAATTTTGACTGTATTTCATATTATCTTTTTCTGGCCCTTCTTTATAGGATATACTTGCAACTTTTTCACCATTCTCTTCTCTTCTATACTTTTCTTTTATTAATTCATGATATTCTTTATATTCTGAATCAGAAAAATTTACTAGGTGATTTTTATATAATTTTTTTATTTTATCAGACAATTGATGATTATCTAAATATTGATATTTTTTATCTGCTATTTTTTTAGCTTTATCATCTTGATTGTTAGAATCTTGCATAAGATATTTATTGTTTTTTATAATTAAATTTGTTTTTTACACTGTTTTATTTGTTAGTTTTTAGTTCAAGTTTTATACTACAATCTGCTTCTGTTTTGTGATTTGCTTCTATTTCTAGTAGTTCTTGGCGGCGTATCTAAATTACTATTAGACATAAGTCCAGGATTGTTAGGTGTGTTAGCTCCAAAAGATCCAAAATTGACGTTGCTAGTGTATTTATCTTCAGCATTTTCAATATTTTCAACATTATAGTTTATAGATGCTGGGGTATTTGGTATTATATCCTGAGTCATAGCTATTGAGGTATTTGACATAATTTGATTCATAGCTTCAGGGGGATTTGGCATAATCTCTTGATTCATAGCCTCAGGAACATCAGAGGGATTTGATATGATGGGCTCTTGATCCATAGCCTCAGGAGTCTCAGGGAGATTTCTAATGATGATCTCTTCTTGAGTCGTAGCGTGAGGACGATTTTTTCGCAAAGCAAGCTTGCTATTTTTATTATCATTAGAGCTGTTTGTATATTTTTTTGTCATAGTTATTTTAAGTTAGTTATATTTAATTTTATTTTTATAAATTCATTGTTTTTCTATGTTTTTTCTATTTTTCATCTTTGTTATAGTTGTCAAATGTAAAAATATCAGTTAATTTATACTATTTACTTCTTTCGAATTATATTTTTATCAGGATTTTTCACAAGGTATTTATTGCCTTGTTTGTAATTAAATTTATTTTTTGTGTTGGTTTATTTGTTAGTTTTTAATTCAGAAATTATAAACAATACTAGCGTGTGGGGGATTGAGAACTATTATTTTTTGTTTTAGCAGGATCATTTTTATTATTTTGAGGGCTTTTATTTCTTAAATTATGTTCAGTCTCATTATTAGGTGATATTTGAGGGCGAGCTTGTTGACTCTGTCCTATATCAGACTCGCTCAATCCAGATATTTGTGATTTAGATGGATCGTCTGAAACAGGCACATTTCTTGCCTGTTCGGGTTTGAGCACCTCTTTACTAACATCTTTTGCGACGCCAAAAAGTCCCGTAATCATTCCTAAGCTATTGCTAGCTATTTTTAAGCTGTTACCAGCTATCTTTAAGCCAGTATTAGCTGTTCCTGTGATCTGTCCTAATGCTTCTTTAAAAAGATTTGTTTTTACATCAGATTTATTTTTATTATCTTCAATAGCTTTTGCAATTTCTTCATCTGTTCCTATTGTCGCAAAATCTTCAATATTAATTACACTAGTATTTAGAGGAAGATCCATAATACTTGTACGTGGTAAATTATCTTCATCTTCACTTACTATATCCTTACCTTCATTATTATGTTCTTTAGACGCAACTGTGCCCTTGACATAATTAAGCCCATGATTAATTCCATCCATAAAACGATTTACAAGTCCCTCTTTTGGCAATTGTGCTATATCTTCATCAATACCAGAAAGATCTACATGGCTCCCAAGATCCTGGCGCATTGCCTTTGCATCTTTTTTTACTTTCTCTTCTTTTTCCTTTTTCTGCTTTTCTGCTTCTTCTTCTGCTTGTTTTTGTCTTTCTGCCGCTTGTGCATCTATCTTTGCTAAATCTTCTTGTAGCTTTTGTAATGCATTTTTTGTATTACTTTGATTTTGCATAGTAACGTGTTTAATTTAATTAATCTAAATTAATTATATCAGTTTTATTAAGCAAGTTTAAGATAAATATTAGTCTATTAAATATTCTTAATTATGTGTTGTAAAGAAACTTCTTTTAATTAATTTCGCATCAAAAGTGATGTATCTCCGTAACTATAAAATCTATAATTGCTCTCAATTGCATGGTAATATACTCGCCTCATGTTTTCAAATCCAATAAAACTAGCAACCAAAACTAATAAAGATGATTTTGGTAAATGAAAATTTGTAATTAAACCATCCACTAATTCAAATTTATGACCAGGCTTAATGTAAATATTAGTTTCAAAGCTTTCAATAAAAGAAAATTGAGTATAGTATGATGTGAATTTTTGCTCATCAAGATTCATCCAGTGCTCCAAATTAATATCATTTCGGACTAAAAACCCCTCTAAACTACGTAATGAAGTTGAGCCAACTGCAAATACTTTATTACCGCGACGCTTTGCATCTATAGCGTCCAAAAATACATCTTGAGATACATGAACTCTTTCTGAATGCATTACATGATCATTGATATCACCTGCAGTAATTGGCTTATAAGTTCCTAATCCAACATGTAGAGTTACATATTTTATCTTCACTCCCATGAGCTGAATTTTTTCTAATAATTCTTTTGTAAAATGTAGTCCAGCTGTTGGGGCCGCAATTGAGCCCAAATCTTGACTATAAACTGTTTGATAATTTATATCATCTTCTATATTGTGACTTGAATTATTAATGCCTTGAACGTCTGATGCATTTGTTTGATAATTTATATCATCTTTTGTATTATGACTTGAATTATTAATGCCTTGAACGTCTGATGCATTTGTTTGATAGCCTGTGTCATCTTCTATATTGTGACTTGAATTATTAATGCCTTGAGCCTCTGATGCGTCTGATTTGATATTGGTTGTGGATCTGGCTTTAGAGATATATTGAGGAATTGGCATTTCGCCATGACAATTCAAAAATTCATCCAAACTTGATTTAGGATCTATTCTGACAGTTATTTTTCCCAAGCTTTCTATGTCGACAATTGTAATCTCCCCACCCCGGAATGAAAAAACATCTTTTATTTTTAATTTCTTAACATTTTTACATAAAGCTGACCAAGTATTGAGGGATAACTCTTCGCACAAATTTATAGATATATTTTGCTTTAGTTTAATGAATGATCTTAAAACTTTAGTATTATTTAATATCAACACATCTCCTTTCTTTGGAAAATTAACTATATTATTAAATATAAAATCCTGAATTTGCGAATCTTTAAAGACTAATAATTTAGCAGAATCTCTTGGAAATACTGGCTTAATAGCTATGCGACTTTTATCTAAATTATAATCAAAATCTTCAAGTAACATAACTATGGTTTTAGAACTTTGGTTTTATTAAACGGATTTTGATATATTTGTTCGAAAATAAAATGACCGTCTTTATTTCTAAAAACACCCCCTTCTAGATTTACTATAAAAGGATAATTATATCTTCCATGCCCAATTCTATCAGTTATAAACACAGGTACATTGATAATTTTAGCCAAAGCCTCGAATTCCTTTATATTTAAATTAGAAACTCCAGATCTAGAATTATCAAAAACTCCTAAAATTACTGCACTAACTTTATCGAAAATTTTAGCTTGTTTAAGATGTAACATTAAACGATCTACTTGATAATATGGTAAACCTGTGTCCTCCATAATTAAAATTTTTTCTCCTGAGTTAATCTGCCACTTGGTGCCGATACTATTTTGAATAATACTTGCATTGCCGCCAGTAACCACGCCTTTAATACATCTAGCGTTGTGCGCTAAATCATTTACTGGCACTAATCCAATATTTATTTTTACAGGCTTTTTACTAGCTAGAAGCAAGATCAATTTTCTCATATTATCTTGACTGAAATTTTTTGCTTTAACGTCCTCTTCGCTAAAACTTTTGAGCATTGGTCCATGAATAGTCTTCCAATTCCATTCTTGAGATAAGAATAAATGTAAAGCTGTCACATCGCTATAACCTATTAACAATTTTTCTTTAGATGGTTTTCTTATTTGATAAAATTGATTAAGCATTTTTGCTGCACCATATCCACCACGAACAGACAATAGGCAGTCTATGCCCTCTTCGTTTAAAATTGCTGCTTTAAAATCTTCGAACGCAATATCATAAATGTCTTGAGATATTAATTCATGAGTTTGTGTAATTCTATTTTTATTGAAATAAGCAAAAAGCTTTTTGTTAACTAAGGTAAAATTTGATTTTTTAAATTCGCTAGGAAAACTATAGCATTCTTGAAAAGAATGATTTGGATCCATACAACCATCTAAGAAATTAGATCTGATAGCATAAATTATGGTATTCCAAATTTGATCTTGATTAAAAAATGCACTAACTAAAATAACACCTAATTTTAAGTCTGATATAGGTATAAAATCATTTTTGTTTGGAAATTGACCTGGGTCTACCTGAGAATATTGATGTAGATGTTCAACTGCTTCGAATATTTTATTTGAAGCAACTTTATTACTTTTAGCTTTAGTAGTTTTTTTGTTTATTTTGGGCTTCAATACAGCTTCTATTGGATGATTTTTGGCCGTATTGGGCTTAATTGGATAAGCCAATTCATAATTAAAAAAAACAATTACTAAGCCCAGACAAATGTGAGTAAGAAATTTTATGTTTTTAGATTTGCTTATGTTAAAGAGATTCATATTTTGTGTGACTTGTTTAACTGTTTGTTTGATACTCCTTGCTGTATATATAGCTTTATAATACCTAGATAAAACAACTTTAAATGTTTATAAAAAATGTTTATAAAATTAAGATCTTTTAAGCGGCCAATGCTCCAGAAAAAGATTTTTCAGTAACAATTACTGTAATATGGGTATATTTATGTAGGATTCTATCAGCTTTACCTTTAGCTCTATATGTTAATCTTTTTAGAACTCTACCTTTGCCTAAAACTACTTGCACAGAGGCTTGATCTAAATTGCCTCCGACTGCCAAATAGTTTGCTACACTTGAATTTAAGCATTTTAAGATATGAATAGCTGCTTTTTGTCTAAGATGCAATAATTGTGCCTTGGCCTGTAGAACATTCATGCCTCTAACTAAATTAGCCACGTGTCTAGTTTTTTTTACACTTAAAGGTGCGTTCTTGTAAACACTATAACCACGTAAATCATTTGTTGTACTAACCGTCATAAATCTAACAAAATTAAATAAATTATATCATATTTATTACACCAAACCCAAACAATGATACTCATATATGATTTAAGTTTAGTTTTGAATGATACTTATTGAAGTATTTAATAACCATAGAAGCCTCAGAAGTTTTATAAAAACTTAGTAAACTATTCAAATATTTGATATAATTAGAGGGTTATAGAAATTTATAATTTATATGTCTTCATCAGTACGTAGTAAAGAAGTTAAAAAATTTGGTAAAAATTATGTTGCCGCAAAGAATAAGCTATTAAAATTAGCTCCTTCAGGCTTAGTAGAATCCATAAATCATGGTATCGATACTTTAAAAGATGTTAAATATGCCAAATTTGATGAAACTCTGGAATTAACAATCAGATTAGGGGTGGATCCTAAGAGATCAGATCAAACAGTTAGAGGTGTAGCGGATATGCCATCTGGTACAGGGAAAAAAGTAAGAGTTGCAGTTTTATGTGAATCTAATTTAATTCAAGACGCAATAAAAGCTGGTGCAGATTTGCATGATAGTGTTGAAATTATTTCAGAAATAGAAAAATCACAAATTAAATTTGATATTTTAATAGCTACCCCAGGTTTCGTTGGGCAGATTGCTAAATTTGCTAAAATCCTAGGTCCTAGAGGATTAATGCCTAATCCAAAACTTGGTACTGTTACTAAAGATGTTGGGGCTGCGGTTGCTAAAGCCAAAGCTGGTCAAGTTGAATATAGATCTGATAAAGGCGCTAACGTTATGGCCGGTATTGGAAAAATTTCTTTTGATACAAACAAATTAATGCTTAATGTTCAAAGTTTATTAGATGCCGTAATTAGATCTAAGCCAGCTGAGTCTAAAGGAACGTATATTAAAAGTATGTACCTTTCTACTACCAACGGCTTATCGGTTAAATTGCCTAATCTTGAAGTTAGTAAATAATTTTTGGTGTTCATAATATAAGTTTAAAGATTAATACGCATTTGTTTTACCCCATTCGTACGATTAACTTTGAAGGTTATATCGGGTTGGTTAAAATGATTATGTTAGCGATTATCTGATACATACTTATTTATTAAATTGATAGTCCCGAATTAAATCCTCAGGAAAATATTTGACAGTATTTGAAAAACAACTTTCTTTCAAATCGAGTTTATAAAAAATCTAAAATTAAATGAATATAAATAAGTAATAAATGAAAAAAATAATGGAAATGTTTGCTAACAAGGCGCAAACTTACACAAAACAAGCAAATATCTATTATTGTGAGCGCGAATATAAGAAAGCAATAATATATTGTGATAAAGCTATACAAGAAGACTTTGAAAGAGTGGAGGCTCATAATATAAAAGGTTTATGTTTAGATGAGCTTGGTAGTCACCAAGAAGCCATGGAATGTTACGAAACTGTTATAAGACTTAAGCCTTTTGGGTCTAATGCGTATTACATGAAAGAGAAAGAGGCGTCAGTTAACTATAATAAAGGTAACTCATTACGGAAAGTTAAAAAGTATGAAGAATCTTTAAAATATTATGATAAGGCTCTAAAATTTAATAATCAAGATGTAGATGCAAATTATGCTAAAGGAAATTCTTTAAGAGACATTAAAAGATATAATGAAGCTTTAGAGCAATATAACATAGTTTTAAGATTAGATAACAAGGACTTTGAAGCTCAATATAACAAAGCACTTATACTTGAAGAATTAAAAGATTATGACGCAGCCTTAAGATGTTATGATGACATACTTAAAATAAATCCTAACCATACAGGAGCTCAGGAACAAAAGAATCATCTATTAAAACTATCAGGTAAAGAGGTAATTAAACTTACTATAGATTTGGAAAAGAAAAAACCTAATGAACAAAAAAATAAAGCAGCCGAATATAGTTCTAAAGCCAATAAACTGATTGATTTTAAAATGTATGAAGAAGCGATTCAGTGGTTAGATAAGTCAATAGAATCAGACCCTTTACAAACTACAGGCTACTATAACAAAGGCAATGCATTAAGAGAGTTAGGTAGATATAAAGAGTCTTTAGAATATTATGATAAAGCCATATCAATTAATCCTAATAACTCTAATTACTATTGTAATAAGAGTGCAAGTTTACAAAAGCTAAATGAGTACAAAGAAGCATTAAAGTGCTTGATGAAAGCTATACACTTAGAGCCTAATGATTGGGCTCTATATGGTAACTGTGGTGTATTATTCATAAAACTAGAAGAATATGACATGGCTATAGCATATTTTAATAAAGCCCTTACTAAAAATCCTGAATGTCATAAAACCCATTTAGATAAAGCACGCTTACTACAAATGTTAGGTAAGCCCGAAGAATCTCTTGAATCCCTTGATGCATCTATAAAACTTCAGCCTGAAAATTCTAATGGCTACTATATGAAAAGTATAGCGTTATTTAACTTAAAAAAGCTGGAAGAAGCTGCAGAATGTTTTTATATTGCACAAGATTTAGAATATAGAGTCTTATATGATAAGGCTTATTCGCTTAGACAACAGGGGGACTATGATAAAGCAATAACTCAATTTGACAATTTGCTCGACAATAATCCCGATAACATTGCACAAGGGGGAATTTTATTAGATAAAGCGCTGTGCATTGTTCAGAGAGATCATAAAATACATACTGAGAGCTTAGGAGGAGGTGTAAAGAACGAATTAAACGAAGATCAAGTAGTTGATAAAGTTCTAAAAGAAATGGATGCCACTATAGCAAAATTAGTAGATAATGATTTAGTTTTAGAGAAAGATATGGGCTCGTCATTAGAGCAAGCTATTCCCAATCGCATAAATACTACAAAAAAACTTGATAAAAATAATCAAGAACATGTATCAAATACTTCAATATTATTCAATGGCATTAATTCTAAAGCCGAAGACTATTTTGCCAAGATTAAAACGCAAGGTACCTATAGAGTAAAGAAAGCTAACGTATGTATTATACCAAAGGAAGAAATTAAAAGTTTTATCTTCCCTAAAGACTATACTAATACCAAATATACGATTCAAATAAAATTTGAAAATGGTAAGGTAAAAGCTTTTTATGGCTACAAGATTGGTCAAAAACCGGTAGGAGGATCTCATTATTGGGGAGTGATAGATGTAGAATTTAAAAAAGATCATGTTACTAAAGATAAATTTGTAAGAGTATTGAAAGAAGCCGTATATACTGGAATAGAATTTGATACCAACTCAGGAATAAAATGTATGTATGGTCCTCAACGAAAAGCGGTCTACGAAATTAAAATTTCTCAATCAGATAAAAGAGTATATTCTAATTCTGTAGCAGAAAGTATGCTTAACAAAGTGATAATTTTTAATCATATTGGAAACCATGTGGATGTAAAAAACTATATAAAATTAGCACCTATCCAAATATTTACAAAAATTGAAAGTATTAGTGAAATACAAGATTACGTTATGACTAACGATATTCATCTCGCAGGGGAAAATTTTACAGAAAATTAATTAAATTTGCAATGTTTTCGATAAATAATACAGTTAGATTAACTTCTTAATTAAATTTACCTTAATAAAATTTTCATAATTTATTAATTGAGTTCTTGAAGGCAGTTTTAAATAAGCAAGAACCATATTTTATATCTATTTTGATTATTAGTAAATATAAATAATGTAATTTATGCACAGAGATTGATTTATACAATAAAGTAAATTTTTTAAGATTTTTTGTTTTAACTACATTAATACTTAAAGATTTTATTGTTTTATATTAGTAAAATAGATGTACTTTTAGTGTGAATCTAAAAATTCAGAATTTACTTGTAAATCATTTAAGCCACCAATACAATCTAGCGATTTTGAATCAAAAAAGCTACTTTGCTTAATTTCTTCTAAAAGATTAACAATTTTTTCACAGTTTTCAATAGACCTTTGATCTAATTCATGACGACTACAACAATCTTGGAGTTTAGGAAGTTGTTCATTAATATCTATAAGATTATTGAATCCTTCAATATTTTCTTCCGAAAGAAAACTTCCACTTTCTACTTTCGAAATTTTATCTAATATGCCTACTTTTATTTTTTTTATATCTACCAAATGTTGTTTTATAGTACAAGCAATAGTTTCATTGCAAGATTTCATATCCGATGAACCATAATTATTTTTAATAGAGTAATAAACATATCCATACTTCATTTCTTTAAATCTAGGCTCATTTGCTTGAAAATTCTGGAAAAACTCATCATAATAAGATGATTTTAGAAACTCTGCCATAAACTTTTTAATATTTGATATTTTGTAATCAGCTTGAGGTTTATATTTTATTACATCATCATCCCAAGAAACAGATTCGACATTCGAATCGATACTTAGCTCTATTTCTAATGATGATTTATTTTTTTTGAATTTTTTAGAAGCATAATCACTCAAATTCAATTCTTTATCCATATGTAAATTTATACTATGAAGCATTTTTATACCTACATTATCACAATTTTTAATTAATAAATCTTCTTTTAATTTTTTTATTGATTTTTGTATCTTGCTCTCTTTTTTGAATTGTTTTATTATAAGCGATGAAAATAAATTTTTATCAAAATCCTCTACATTAAGTGAAAATAGACTTTCACTTAATGGCTCACTACGTGAAATAAATAAAGAATTTCCTTTCATATCAGGTATTAAATATCCAAACTTATCAGATATAAATTCCTCATCAAATTCATAATTAATTGATAAAGTAGATTTGAGATTACTTTGAGTAGTATGTTGTTTGTTTTCTTTATTTAGAACATCATTAATATTGATAGACTTTTTACCAACTTGCTTAATTTCTATAAATGAAATTTTTACACTTACAGCATCAATGCACAAATGCTTATATTGTGATTTGTAGCCGGCTTTTTGTATGTAAGTTACTGTAAATTGTTCACTTGGGGCATTTAACACATGAGAGTTGCTATTATCTAATATTTTAATAGAGATACTAATTTGTTGTTTAGATGTGATATCTTTACTTATTTTGTGACTAAGTACTATCTTTTTGTTATTACGATCGATATCAAAATCTGGGTTTGTTATTTTAAAATCTGGGTCTGTTATTTCAAATTTAAAATCAGGATAATATTTGTCAACAACTTTTGAAGGGTTAGATTTAAAGAGAAAGGTGCTATTTTGCATAGAATTTAAGATGGTTTAATATATTAATTATTACAGATTTTTTAGTAATTAAAAAATTATTTAGCTAAATTTGCTTTAATAAAATTCTCTATATCTCCATCTAGTATAGCTTTTATATTTCCAGATTCATGCGAAGTGCGTAAATCCTTCACCATCTGATAAGGTTGCATTACATAAGATCTAATTTGATTGCCCCAGGATGCATCAACTTTATCACTAGTAATTCCCTCTAAGTCTTCTTTGCGCTTTTTTTGTTCCAAATCATATAATTTTGACTTTAAAACTCTCATACATTCTGCTCTATTTTTATGTTGAGATCTATCTGACTGCGATTGAACTACAACGCCGCTTGGAATATGTGTTATTCTAACTGCTGAATCAGTTTTATTAACGTGCTGACCCCCAGCGCCTGAGGCCCTATAAGTGTCAATTCTTAAATCTTTATCCTCAATAGCAACTTGAACATCATCATCTATCTCTGGATAAGCAAAAAAACTTACAAAGCTAGTCATGCGTTTGGCATTAGCATTGAAAGGCGATATTCTAACTAACCTATGAACCCCAACTTCATTTTTAAGCCAGCCGTATGCATTTACTCCACAAACTTTAACTGTGCAAGATTTAATTCCAGTTTCTTCTCCCGCTAACATATCTATAATTTCGGTAGTAAAATTCATTCTTTCGCAAAATCTTAAATACATTCTTAATAGGATATTTGCCCAATCGTGGCTCTCTGTGCCCCCGGCCCCTGCATTGATATCAAAAAAGCAATTTGCATCATCGTGCTTTTCTTTGAATAAAGACATTAATTCTAAATCACTTGCAGAAGCTTCTAATTTATCAACATCTAAAATGATTTCTTCTAGAATTGAATCGTCGTTTTGATCCTTACACATTTGAACTAAGTCTTCGATTGACTTCAATCTTGCTGCCAAACTATCTATGGATTCTATCTTGGTCTCTAACTGTGATTTAGATTTTAGTAAAATGATTTTAGCTTTAGATAAACTATCAACTGTAAATCGATTGGACTCATCTAGAAGCTTTGATTCTATTGCATCTAATTCCAACTCTAAATCTTGTAGATTATTTTTTAGACTATCATAGTCAAAGAGACCCCCTAACCAATTCTATTGAACTGGATATTTTGACAAGCCTACTATTAATGTTTGAAATATCCATATTTTTTAGTAATTAAAAGAAATATTTTAACCTAAAACTCCAATAAAGGCAATAAGTTTCAATGAAATTGCAATTAATTTTCTAGAAAAAAGTGGGAAAATAGTTGAATTAAATATTCAATATCATGTTTTATATTTGAGTATTTTAACTACGATTTAAATCAATAATTCTAACGCTGTAAGTTATGTTCTAACATTGAGAGCTATATTCTTGACACTATAGTTATGTTCTGACGTTGTAAGTTATATAAGATCAACTCAAAAGACAAAGTTACTTAGTTTTATATAAAAAAAATTTTAAACCTTGTTTATAAAAAAATTTTACTAAATAACAAATAGTAAACATTTGGAAAAAATTGGAGCGGAAGATGGGAATCGAACCCACGTGATCAGCTTGGAAGGCTGGAGCTTTACCATTAAGCTACTCCCGCTTAATTCATAAATATTATCTTATCACGTTTTTTTGTTAAAATCAAGGCGAATAAAGTATTTTCTAGAAAAAAGTTCCTTCTAAGGTGGCATTTATACTTATAAAATAGCATTAGATTTATTTTTATAAGTCTTTTCATTGGTGATCTGATGATTTTTTATTAATGACCTGATGATTCTTCTTGATCATTAATATCTTGATTATTCCTCATCAGTATTGAGTTCTTCGAAAACTTTTTTTTGAGTAACCCTCATCTAATATTGCTAATATTCAAATTCTATCATGCTCAAAATTGTATATAATCAATTTTTTTAGTGAAATAACATGAGGCGATACAAAATTGTAATTGAATATGATGGTACTAATTTTTGTGGTTGGCAAAGTCAAATCAATAAATTAAGCGTCCAAGAAGCACTTGAAAATATAATTTCAGATTTTTTAAAGGAAAAAATTAAGCTTTGTGGAGCAAGTAGAACTGATTCTGGCGTACATGCCAAAAGCCAAGTTGCGCATTTTGATTTATCTAGTCAAAATATGAAGATGCAATGTGGATTCATCAGTAGCATTAATTTTTTTTTACAAGCCAATGATCACAAAATAAGAATTGTTAAAATAGACCAAGTATCTCAAGACTTTCATGCAAGGTTTAATGCTAAAATTAAAACTTATTCATATCGTTTAATAAATCAAACGCCTATTACTTTGAATCAAGAAGCATGGCAAATTAAGCCACGTCTAAACCTGGTAAATATGATATTAGCAGCGCATGAATTTATAGGAAAGCATGATTTTAGTAGCTTTAGAGCTCAACAATGTCAAGCTAAAAATGCAATTAGATCAATTGATCAAATCATATTTCAAATTAAATCACAACAACATTCTTCTGAATCTTGTACCATTAAATTATATGATCAGATGGAATATTTTAAGTCGCAACATATCAATCATTCACAAAATAATTCTACGTCACAAAATAGATCTCAAGATATAAGTCAATCTTTTATCAAGCAAGCAAATTTGAGTTGCGTTATCATTGACAATTTATCAAGTCAAAATATTTTACCTACAGTGGACCAATTTGCTTTTGAAAATCTAAAACAATTGAGCGATAAATTAATGTTTGTGAATCAATTAAATTATGCAACTCATATAGAAATATATTTTGTCGGTAAATCTTTTTTGCACCATATGATTAGAAATATAGTTGGAACTTTGGTTCATGTTGGATTATCAAAAATTGCATTTGAAGATATAAAATCAATTCTTTTTAGTAAGAAAAGAGCTTTGAGTGGACCAACTGCGCCAGCTAAAGGTTTATTGTTACTAAACATAAAATATTAGTAGTTTTTTGGCTACATATTACAAAAAACATAATCAAATTTTGGTTTACAAAAATCGTTACAAGGTTTTGAATCAATGTTATGTAATAATTTAATTTAACTAGTTTTTAATTGTAAACAGATTATTACTAGGGTTTTAATATTAAAATTTATACTTGTGTTAAAAAATTTGAAACTTAGTTTAATTGTATTATGCAATTTGATAGTAATATTTATTTTGTTACTATTTTCAAGCTTTAATGGAATTGGATTTGCAAAAAAAATGTTTGACACGAAAGATCGAAACGAGATTAATGTTAATGAATTTAAGTTTCTAGTAGATAAAGTTGCTGAATTTCATGTTGAGCCTATAGATAAAAAAACTATTAATTTACATGCTATCAATGGAATTTTGTCATCCATGGACCCTCACTCTGTTTTATTTTCTAAAGAAGAATTTAAAGATTTGGTAGAACAAGTAGATGGGGAATTTGGAGGCATAGGTGTTGAATTGGAATGGAGACGAGGTGCAGGATTTTTAATAATTACCGCATTAGATGACTTGCCAGCTGAACTTGCTGGTATTAAATCTAATGACCTAATGATTGCTATTAATGATGAAATGATTGAGGCTATAGGATATAGTAAAGCTTTGTCTAATCTAAAAGGAATGCCTGGAACTAAAGTTAAGGTCACAGTGCTTAGAATAGATGAAAATGGGGCTAGAAAAAAGATAGATCTTACAATTACACGAGCCATCATTAAGGCAAATCCAGTTAAATATTTTATAGACAATAACATTGCTTATATTAGAATAATCAGTTTTGATAAAAATACATTTGATGAATTTCGCAAAATTATTATACGTTTACAACCTTGTGGAATTAAGGGAATATTACTTGATTTAACCAATAATCCTGGTGGAGTTGTTGACGCTGCTAATAAGATAGTTGATCTCTTCATTAAAGAAGGTAAAATAGTTTCAATTAAGGGAAAAGGATCCGGTGATCTTGAATATGTTGCAAATCCTGATAACTTGATAAAGTATACCGATATACCATTGGTTATTATGATTAACGAGTCTACTGCGTCTGCTGCTGAAATCGTGGCAGCAGCATTACAAGATCATCATAGAGCTATAATTATTGGCAGAAGATCATTTGGCAAAGGCTCAGTTCAAACTGTGTTTGAGTTAAATAAAAATTATGGTATAAAAATTACCACAGCCTTACATCATAGGCCAAACGGCAAAACTATTCAGGGCAAAGGAGTAGATCCAGATATAATTGTAAAAAAAATGAATATTAAATTGGATAAAGACAATAATGATGATGAAGATTTTTTTCGACCATCAGAGTCTCTTTATAAGAACTATATAAAGCCTAAAGATGATATAGATCATATAGATGAAGAATTAGAATCAAAGCAATCCAATAATATTTTAGATAAAGAAAACAATACTAAAAATCAAAAAAATAAATCTATTATTAAAAAATCAAACTCAGAATCTGTTGATACTCTTATCGCATCTGAAATAGAAAAAAATAATCCTAATAAAAAGAATACTTTTTTGAAGTGTAAATCTGATGATTCTTTGGTTAAGAATCAGACACCTAGGGATAAATTAAATAGATTTATTGAAAAAAATATGTATATAAGAGGATTTGATATCTTACAAAGCCTTATAATATCCAGTATGTATAAGACGAATTATAAAACAGAAAATAAATCTGTAAAGTAAGTCTATTGACTATAGCTTGCGAAGTAGTCTATTGACTATAAATTGAAAAAAGCTTGTAAAATATTTTGTTGATTTTAAAGTAATATGCTGATTGGAGATTTTTTATTTTAGCTATTATAGATAATTAACTTTTAAATTACTTTTATTATTCAGCTTTTAATTGAGTTTTATATATCTAACATTTAGCTTTTAATTGAATTTTATATATCTAACAATTTAATTTTGTTTCTATTCAATAACCATGCCACTATCATAACATTAAACAAAATATATAGACTTGGTGCATAACTGAACTTTAGAATACTGACCAAGTAAGCACTTATTGCAGGAGTTGTGCCGCCCAAAAGAGCCACTCCTAGGTTATAACCAAATCCTATATTAAAGAATCTATATTGATTAGCAAACAATTTAATACAAAATAAATAACTGGTAGTCGCTGCATTTGCGGTCATACTACAAAAAATAAAAATCCCTATAAACTCTACATAGAAGTTGTTGTTTTCCATTAATAAAAATGTAGGAATTATAAAGAGAGCAATGGACCATAAAACTCGTCTTAATAATTTTTGTGGCCCCAATCTATCATTTAAAAGACCAGCAATTGGCATTAAAATCATAATCATTGTTCCAATTATAGTTGTATACCAAATGCCATAACCAGTATTTTGATACTTATTTGCGAAAAATATATTTAAATAACTTTTTCCAGTGTATGTCATGCTAGAGGCTAGGCCTGCCATTGCTACAGTTAATAAGATTTGCTTATGATGTTTAAGTAAATTAGCAGCTACAGCAGGCTTTTCTTGACTAACATTCTCTTCGTCTTTTATGGCTAAGCGCAATATCAATCCAATAAATGACATAGTGCCACCTATAATAAATCCAATTCTCCAATCAAGATTATGATAATGGATATAAAGCCCCAAAATACCAGCAAGCACAGTTCCTGCCAAGTTAGATCCATGCACAATCCCTGTAATTAAACCATGTCTTACAGATTTTATTTTTCCTAATAAATAAACTGCAATCACGGCACCTTCTCCGCTTACGCATAAGCCTTGTATGGCTCTAATCAAAATTAATAAGTACGTAGCTTTAATTCCAATTTCTTCGCTTGATGGTATAAAGCCAATACTTAAAGTAGATAAACTCATAAATAGAGATGATAATATCAAAGAAGTTTTGCGGCTGAGATAAGTTCCTATATAGCCAAAAACTATTCCACCCAAAGGCCTAGTTACAAAACCTATGGCAAATATAACAAAAGATAAAATTTCTTGGGTTTCAATTGCGTGATTTGGAAAAAAAGCTTTACCTAAACTAATAGCAAAAATACTATACAAGGTAAAGTCGAAGTATTCCATCATGTTTCCAAATAAACTACCAACAATCAATATCGCATTAGATTTGATGCTGTTATTTTTCTCAGCCAAAGTTTTAGAAGAACTCAACATTAGAAATGAAATTCAGTATAATTAATTTTATTAGAAATATCTGATATATCATCAAGAAAAATCAAAAATAACTGTTATGGAAATAATAAATTGTGTAGACCTAGCTAAAACAGTTGAAACTTCATTATCTGACACACCTCAAATTAATGAAATATCTTTCACCATTCTTTACACCACAGAGGCTCCAGCAACCTTAAGTTACATTAATAATAAAAAGAAAAAAGCCGCTCAATTAGGCATAAAAGCTGTATCTATTTTTGTTAATGAGGAGGAATTGCCTAAGTATGTAGAAGCGCTTAATGTTGATCCACATTGCCATGGTATCATAATTCAACTGCCCCTGATGTCTAAAAATCAACTTGAAATGATTAAGTTAATAGACCCAAAAAAAGATGTAGATGGCCTACATCCATTAAATATGGGCTTATTAAGCTATGGGGATATAAAAAATTGCTTTATACCATGTACAGCACTTGGATGTTTACATGTCATTTTAAAAGCATTAGATCTCAAAGTAGAAAAAGTTGATTCCAACATATTTGATTTGGCTAAAAAAGCTTTAGGCGGTCTTTCAATATTAATTGTAGGTAGGTCTAATATAGTTGGCAAACCACTTTCATATCTTTTAACCAGCTGTAATGCAACCGTAACTCTAGCACATTCATATACTAAAGACCTAGAAACATTAACCAAAAAAGCTGACATAGTTGTTTTAGCAACTGGAGCACCAAAATATTTTACTCAAAGATTTTTTAACCAAAATTCAATAGTAATAGATGTAGGAATTAGCTATATTGATAATAAAATTTGTGGAGATGCGGACATTGAGAATTTGAATGTAAAAGCCATTACCCCAGTTCCAAAAGGCATTGGCCCTATGACTGTAATTTATTTACTTAATAATGTTGTTAAAGCTTATAAACTTCAGAAAAATCTTGGGCACAATAATCAATAATCTAAAAAGATATATAAATAATATTTATGTAAAACTTGATTCATTTGGTTTAAGAGATATAGATTTTATCCAAAAGTATCCGTTACTGGTTTAAGAAATATAGATTTTATCCAAAAGTATCCGCTACAGAGATATAGATTTTATCCAAAAGTATTCTTCATGTATAATAAACCCTAAATACATACAAGCGTGACAATGCACAATGAAAAATCTAAAAATCTTTATACTTCAAGTCAGGGGCATCAAAATCCTGAAAATCAAAAAGAAGTTCTAGATGCTATTGATTCAATCAATGCCTTAATGTCTAAAAAAAAACAACAGCCTAAAGTTTTATTACTTACAGATAAGTTTTCATACTTAAAAGCACTGTGGAGATATTTTTTTGGAATTTAATTAATTTTTAAGATTGAACATGCTTGATTTTATTGTATTGTTTATGATAAAATTAATGTGTTACAGGCAATTAGCTCAGCTGGTTAGAGTATTTCGTTTACACCGAAGGGGTCGGGGGTTCGAATCCCTCATTGCCTATTTTATACATCACTATTTATACCAAATTTTTTATTTTGGTATAACTTTATCAACTCATACAATGAGTTACTTTTTATACTTTTATTTTTTATTTACAAAAAATTTTAAATTTAAGATTTGAATTTTATATTATTCTAAAAATCTTTCCTAGTCAGATATTTTTTTACACTAGAGCAAGATGTTGCAGTTTATTAAAGCAAAATAACTTTTTTAAATGTTATTTTATCACAAAGATCAATCATTAAATCTTACTACTTAGGCCATTCTTTAAGAGACAATAAGTTTTTTTAAGCTAAAAAAATTAAGCTGCCGCCGCTGCTTGTTTGGAGGTGCAGTAAGGTCATGTGGCCTGTTTAAGTTTCATCGCTTGTTTTAAGTAAAGTACTCCTGCAGCCGCTGCTTGCTTGGAATACATGCCCCCATCTTTTACATTGCTTGTTTTAAGTGGAGTGCCCACCGCTGCTTGTTTGGAAGTGCAGTAAGGTCCTGTGGCCTGTTTAAGTTTCATCGCTTGTTTTAAGTAAGGTACTCCTGCAGCCGCTGCCTGCTGTAAGTGCCTCTGCTTATTTTATACATCTGTTTATTTAGGTATTAATTCTTAATTAAAAAGAGCAACAAGCTTTTTCAGTATATTTACAAAGGCATGGTATAATAAATTTATAATGTATATGTATTCTTATGGCAGTACCTAAAAAGAAAACCTCGCACTCAAAAACTAGAATGAGAGCTTCGCATCATGCTATAGATAAACTATGTTTAGCTAAGCCAAATACTGTAGACGCATTCTATTCTCATCACGTATCAAGTAATGGTGTCTATAAAGGCGTCATTATGATTCCAGCTCTAGCAAGAAAATTTGCTAGAAGACAACAGGGAAATTAAATTTTTATTTGAAAGCTTTTATCTTAGAGCTTTGTGTGGTTATAAAAACAAAGTTTTGAATCCAGTATTAGCTACTATTTTTTCCATGTTTTGAATCTGATATTAGTTATTATTCTTTTCGATTTTTTTTTATAAAATTACTTGAAATACTTTCAGCATTAGTTCCTCAACTAACTTTTGATTATTAAAATAGTTCAAAATATTTTAGTGTGGTGAAAAAACTAATTAACAAATTTGATTAAGCCAAAAATACAATTAAAGTGCTATTGAATCGTAGAACACAACTTATAATTTAGTGTTTCCATGATTTTTTAAAATTCTCATAAGTACTATGTTTTCTAATTCAAAAAAATTAGCTGCTATTATTGTGGTATATTTCAGCATTATGCTATTCAAGTTATTTAACTTTAACATTCATGGGTCGCAGATGGGAAAGAATTTTAATTATGAAGTAGGGTCAATTAAGTTTTTGCCTAATCTAAATCTAATATTAAAAAATCTCTCCAGTGATCTTCTTAAGTCTTCTAGCTTGAAAGTTAAACTGTCACCCCTATCTATTTTAACTTTAAATCCATCTATAGATAAGATTGAGTTTGAAAATTTAAGCTTTGTATCTCCTATTAATTTAATGAGCTTAGCAAATTTATACAACATTATGAACCTGATTCCAGATTTTGAAGTTTGTGACTCATTTATTATTCAACATGGTGAAAAGCAGTTTCGAATAGAAGATCTCATGAAGCAAGATAATTTGATTAGTTTCATAACTAATAATGAGATTGTAAGTATAGAAATACTAGAAAACTCTTTGTTATTTAAGATAAATGAAATACAAATTTTCCTTACTAAAAAGAATGGAATTTATGAAAAAATACACATAAAATCAAATTTAAACAAATCAACAAAAATTAATACAATTACAGATTTTAGACCAATAACAGATTCTATCGCTATGGAACTATTGCCCCTGTTGCCTGATTTAAAATTAAAAAATAATGTTAATAAACATATTGCTAAACCAATTGAAAGTAACATTATGGATAATAGTAATAATGAACAAAATGAAATATTGTTAAATGAAATATTGTTAAATGAAGAAATAAAACATGAATCATCATCCATAGAGCTGATTGGAGATTTTAAATTTGATGAAAACAAAACAACAATCGATAATATTAAAATAATTTCAGATTCTATAATTGGAAGTGGTCGCTTGGTATTAAATCGAGATGAATTGTTAGGTAAGAGTCAAATTAAATTATCTTTTACTAAGCTAGATCAACGTGCGATTAGCGAAAATCTTAATGCTAATTTTCTCAATTTTTTAGATTTTGTGTTAGCTCATAATATAAAAATCTATGTAGATGCAAATCAATTTAAATTAGGTTCTATTGAGGTTGATAACTTACAGCTTTCGGGACATATTTTAAATAAAAATTTTCAAATAGATCAACTTGTGGGAAATATTGGAGATGAATATAAAGCTATACTGAAAGGATCTGTAAGATGGGATACACTGGATTGGATCAGCAATGGTCAACTTTATATTATTCCTAACTATTTAGCTCTATCAGACTATTTGAATAATGCACATTCATCATCAATTAATGATGAAAATTCTAAGGACAAATATAATCAAGTTTCTAATTTACAAAAAAACTATTGGTATCTTGCGGCTAAATTTGATTCTGATGAAATAGGATTTTTTATTAAAGATTTAAATATTAAACATGATTTAGCTAAAATAACAGGATATTTTGATTACAATTATTTAGGTAATGACTATAGTATAGACAGTAAATTATTTATTGATAATTTAGATTTAGACCATATATTCGACTTTAAAGATTTGAAAGATTATGAAAGTTTTATTGTTAAGTTAGGCAAAACGAAGTGCTTAGCGAGATATCAAATTAATGGAAAAAATATAACGATTAAAGGTCATAAAGTAGAAGAGATTAAGACAGATCTTAATATATACGATGGTAGATTAGATAGTAATAGCTTTTATATAAAAGATGATAATGTTATATTGGGAAATGTTTTGATTGTTAGTGATCCATACCCTAAAATAATTCTAGATATACAAGATGGATATTTGAATCTTAATCCGGACAACATCATCAATCTTTTAAAATACATTCCAAGTGTTGATACGGAAATATTTCTTAATACGCCATTAATCAAATTTGGAAACAATGATTTAAAAAATGTAAAAGCAATCTTTAAAGCAAAAGACAGTACAATTTTAATTGAACAGCTCAAGTTTGATTATCTAAATGGATATCTAAAATTAAAAGGTATTGTAAATCATAATCCATGGAACTTTAGATTGCTATATCAAGCTAAAAATCTAAACATATCTGACTTATTACCAATACCAATTCCATTTAACTATAATTTTGATTTGGACGGAAAGATAATTACATATGGAAAAAATATAGATGAATTAGTTTTCAATTCAAAAATTTCTAGCTTATTTCATATAGATAAATTAAAAACGAATGAGTTTGATTTGGATAATTTGGCTCAAACTATAAGAACAAAAAATTTTGACAATATCAAATCCTCATTATATTTAAACGAAGGAATTTTAAATAAAGTGAATGGTAATTTAAGATATGAAAATGGCAATTTTTTAGTTACTGGAATAACTTTTGAAACTTTACAAACTGCCGGCTTGGGTTCAATGAAATACAACTTATATACCAAAATGTACGAGGTAGATAGTCAAATAAACTTCTATCTAGATTTCAATTCTACAGAATTATTTACAGTAGATTTAAAGGTAGATAATAAACAAAATCAAATAAGAAATACGCAAATAAATTTTGACAAAGAAATTATTTTGAGAAATAACTAATCAAAGCTTGCAATTTTATACAATAGACATTCAGAAAGATTATGTCTAAGTTGCAATTTTATACAATAGATATTGAGACAAATTATGTATAGAATTCAATCTAAAGTAGCTTTAAAAGTAAATAATAAACAGAATCAAGAATAGATTAGTAAATCAAAAAATTATAGTATTTTATATATTGTATAACAGTGTTTTTGTGAAGCAAAGCTCAATTAATTGCTACAAATTACTACTATTTGAATTTTTTAATAAACTTATCCAAATGCTGCTGTGCTTTACTGGATATTGTTACATTCTCATTATTAGATTTTATCCAAATTGGATTATTTCTTAAATCTACATCTAATAATATGCGACCAAGATCTTTCCTTGCACTTTTGGTAACAAATTGCGTAGAGCCTATTTGAATTGCTAGGTCATGAAGTTGAAGATTGTTTTTAGGCATGAGAGTTTAAATTTGTTAAACATGATAAATTTTATCATATTTTAGCAATTTAAAGAAACAACCTAGCTATAAGATTTATTTTGTATCTCTATACTCGAAGAATACCACTTGTCACACTTAAAATACCATCGGGGCAGCTAAGAATATCGCTGTCGCACTTAAGAATATTTCTAACGCACTTAAGAATACAAATGGAATAGTTAAGAATATTGCTGTCGCACTTAAGAATATTTCTAACGCACTTTAAGATTTTAAAAACTAAAAAGCCAAGCAGGTTAGTAATTTGATTGCATTAAAATATCAATATAAGCATCAGAAATGTTTATACTATTTTGTCAAATAGCCCTGATGTAATATAATTATTATTAATCAGATACAAAGCTATGTCAAAGTTGAAAACCAAATCCGCGATTAAAAAACGCTTTAAAATATCATCCAGTGGTGTAGTTAAAGCCAAGCACGCTTTCAAAAATCACTTTATGAGACACAAAACTAATAAACAATCTAGACAGCTTAGCGGGTTAACTGTTATAGCTGGTCAACAAGCTAAAAATATTAAAAGATTTTTTGCCCCTTACGGTCTATAAATAATTTACTTATATCGTAAATTTTTCAATTTACGTTTCAATTTTTTTGATTTGTTTTATTGCAATATTTTAATTTATTTCGTTTTGATATTTTGAATGCTTTTGATATGTTAAATGATATATTGCTACATTTTACGTTTCAATTATTTTGATTTGTTTTATTGTGATATTTTGAATGCTATATTGATATATTCAATTTATTGCAATTTTTAACTCTTATTGCATTTCAATTTTTTCTTCCGTTTCTACTAATCTTTTTTGATTAGTCTTAGAGATGTTATTAGCAATAACAATAAGTACAACTGCAAATGCAATGGCTAAAATAACTGTGGTTTTAACGAGGAAATTATTTGCCGCACCTACACCCATTAAATTCATATTGCTACCACTCAAAGTACTTGCGCCGTCTACATTAGTCTTTTGTAATAGAATGACCATAATTAATAAAATCGAGATGATAACATGGATAATCAATAATACTTTCAGCATAAATAAAATGAATTGATATGTGAACAATTATATCTTCGTTTCAATTGATATCATAATTTGATAGGCTCAATTAGTTATTAGACTGACCATAATTAATAAAATCGAGATGGTAACTTCGATCATCAATAATACTTTAAGCATAAATAAAATGAATTGATATGTGAACAATTATATCTTCGTTTCAATTGATATCATAATTTGATAGGCGCAATTAGCTAATTTTAGTTTTTTAATATCACCTGATTTATGACTCAAAAGTTGACAAGTCTAAATAACTTGAGTCGATGTATAACTCAAAAATTGAAACGTCAATTTTAGTTGCCTGTGTTTACAGGTGAAACTAAAGAAAACTTGGACTCTTTTTTGATTTTTTCGACTATTTGTTGATTGATTTTATTTTGTACTTTTTGTTTCAATTGACCAATCATTTTGTCTTTAGATGGTAATTTTATATCGGATGATTTATTCATTTGAACTATCATGTAAACGTCTCCATATTTAACCAAATCAAACCCTCCATTCTTTAATGTTGCAAATTGAGCAATGATATCTTTAGAAAATCTAAAATTGCCGTAATGAGCATTGGCACCTTTGATTTTGAAATCTGCTTCTTTGCCAGGGCCTTTACCGATAATTTGTTTTAACAATGCTGATGCGGTACTTTTACTAGACTTTAGATTTTTTAATGCAATTTCACCCTCTTCTTTATTTTTTACTGGAATATATGTTATATCGTATTGCTTTTCACCCTTAGTTTGTATTTCTAAATCGTCATAAGATTTATTGACTAAATTATCCATTCCACCGGCGGCTTTTAACTCAGATTCTATTTCTTTTTCCATCATTATTTTTAATAAAGCTTGTTCTTTTAGAGCCTTGACTGCCTTAATATATTCTTCAGATTTATCATAATTCATATGTTTTGCATAATCCTTAAACAATAAATTATTTGTAACTATCTCTTTAAGTATATTTTGCTCTGATTCAGATAACTCGTCAAAAGTTTTACCCTCTCTCATTTCTTCTGGTATTAACTCCATATATGTAGCTCTTATTTTATCTAAATCTACTGTTACTTCTTTATTCCCATCTCCTAAGATGTACTTAGCTAAAATCTCATTTTTTCTTATTTCAGCTTTTACTGAACTTAGTTTGTTGTCAGAGGCAGCTGCAGGCTTGCCTGTATCAACTGCAGGTTTGGTATTTGTTACTTCAATTGCAGTTGTGGTATTTTTTTGATCAACTGTTGTGCCAGCAAAAACTAAATTCGCTACACAGCTAGATAATAAAATTGATGAAAGAATAGAAATTTTTCTTAAATTGCCCATTGCTAATATATAAAATATTCAACATCAAGTATATACAACAATAAAGTACTAGTCAATACTTTAAGGCGTTAGTCAGACTTATAAAAATATGCTTTCTTAAAATTGTTGAAATTTAAACTCTATTTTTTAATAGTGTCATCTTTAAATAGCAATCTATACAATATTAAATGTTATTATAATTTTCTTATATTTAAATTTATTATTTTTATAATATCACAAACAATTGTTTGAACTTATATTTCATAAGTAAAAATTATGATATTTTTTATTATAACTATAATAAGTTGACTTTTTATTGAAACAGATAAATCAAAACTAAAACCTTTAAATGATTTTAAATTTACAAGTATCCCAAAATATGATATAATCCGGTCATTAATTTCAGTTGCACGGACACATTTCAAATGCTTAAGTACATATTTAAAGCTCTTTTCGGCACCAATAATGACAGGATTATCAAAAAGTTAAAAAAAGAAGTTGAGAAAATTAATAATCTTGAAGATGTAATTGTCGAATGTTCCGATATGGAACTTCAATCTAAAACTGAATTTTTTAGACACAGTATATCCCAAGGCACAAGTTTAGACGATATTTTGCACGAAGCTTTTGCCGTTGTAAGAGAAGCTTCTAGGCGTTTATTAAAAATGCGTCATTTTGACGTGCAAATTATGGCTGGAATCATACTTCACAGAGGAATGATATCTGAAATGAAAACTGGCGAAGGAAAAACTTTAGCTTCTGCTTTGCCTATGTACTTAAATGGCTTGAAATCTTCTGTTCATGTCGTTACTGCAAATGAATATTTAGCAAAACGTGATGCTGAAATGATGAAAAAACTCATGGATTTCTTGAATTTATCTGTTGGAGTTATATATAATGGCATGGAGCAAGAGGAAAGATTATGCGCCTATAGATGCGATATAGTTTATGGCACTAGTAGTGAATTTGGATTTGATTATTTGAAAGATAATATGAGATATGAAGAGCAAAGAATTCAGCTGGAATTGAATTATGTTTTAATAGATGAAGCAGATTCTGTTTTAATAGATGAAGCAAGAACTCCTTTGGTAATTTCTGGCCCTGCCAAATATACACAAAATATGTATGCGGTTGTGGATACATTCGTTTCACAACTGAAGCCTAATCACTTTGAAATAGAAGAAAATAATCGAAATATCTTTTTAACAGATGAAGGTATAGAATATGCTGAACAATATCTTATAGCAAGACAAATTATTCAAAATCAAGAAAAAGGAATATATGATGCTTCAAATATTTCACTTCTTCACCTAATAAATCAAAGCTTGAGAGCATATTTTCTTTTTAAAAAAGATGTTGAATATGTTGTCAGAGACAATATGGTTTGCATAGTAGACTCTTTAACGGGACGTATTATGGATGGTAGAAGATATTCTGACGGCCTACATCAAGCAATTGAGCAAAAAGAAAGAGTAAAAGTTAGGGAAGAAAATAAAACTCTTGCCAGTATTACTATACAAAATTACTTTAAAATGTATCATAAAATTGCTGGTATGACTGGAACGGCCATGACTGAAGCTGCAGAATTAAAAGATATTTATGATTTAGATGTTGTGGCAATTCCTACTAATAACAAAATAGCTCGTATTGATCAGGATGATAAGATATATGGAACATTAATTGATAAACATAAGGCAATTCTAGAAATGATCTCTGAGAATCACAAGTTAGGTAGACCTATTTTGATAGGAACCGCCAGCATAGCTAGTTCAGAAGAATTTTCGAATATTTTATCAGAGTATAATATTCCACATAATGTTTTAAATGCAAAAAATCATGAAATGGAGGCTTATATAATAGCAGAAGCTGGTAGATATGGAGCCGTAACCATTGCTACCAACATGGCTGGTAGAGGAACCGATATAATTTTAGGCGGAACACCTATTACTCATCTAATTTCAGACTTAAAAGAAAATGAAGAAATTAATTCTGATATAGATTCTAAAGACTGTACTTCAGAAGCTATAGATCAAAATAACGACAAACAAAGAGTAATAGATGCGGGTGGATTATTAGTAATAGGAACTGAAAGGCATGAAAGTAGACGTATTGATAATCAATTAAGAGGCAGGGGTGGCAGACAGGGCGATCCAGGCACTAGCGTATTTTATTTATCTTTGGAAGATAATTTAATGAAAATGTTAATTAATGAAAGCACCGCAAAGATGTTAAAAAATCTTGGATTGAAAGATGGCGAAGCTATTCATCACCCTTTCATTACGCGAGGAATTAGTAAGACTCAACAAAAAATTGAGACTATGAACTATGAATCAAGAAAGAATCTAATCAAATTTGATAACGTAATTAACCGTCAACGTAAAATAATATACGAATATAGAGATAGGGTATTGTTAACAAGAGAAGATCTATATGACATAGTAACTCAAATAACGGAAAGTTGGCTTAAAAAACAGGTACAAACTTTTATTCCTAAAGATTCTTTCAAGGAAGATTGGCACTTATCTAAATTGAGCAAACATCTAGACTTGATATTAAATTATCAATTAAATACAGATAAGATACAAAAAGAAGATATAACAGTTCAAGAATTAGAATATGGATTGCTTAATCATATAAATACATTTTTGGCAAATAGAATTTTTGATCTCAAGTTATTAAATGAAGTTGAATTCAAATTTAAAGATGAGCCTAAAGAAAATAATCTTGATAATATTTATCAGAATGATCGCGATTTAATACAAAAAGCAATAAGCGTAAGCTCTTATACAATTAAAGCTACTTTGTTAAGATGTCTTGATACAACATGGCAAGATCATATTAACGCTTTAGATAGCCTTAAACAAAACATGTATATGCGTTCATATGGTCAAAAAGATCCTTTTATTGAATATAATAGAGAAACTTTTGAAATGTTTGAAAAAACTCTCGATAGGGCCGAAGAAATATTTTTGGCAAATTATTCGCGTCTTAATTTAGCTGACAAAGTTTTTCAGGATTTAGATATGAATTATTTAGAAAATAATGATGCAAATGAGCTTGATATAATTCATCAAAGTGGTACTTTGGCATATGATACAAGCGAGCACGTTGGGCAAGAGACCAATGTTTCTTCATCTGATAATATTTTAAAAGATAAAAAGCTGCCCAATAATCAACAAGATGGGATATTTAATAATCCTTTTTATAAAGATATAAATAGTAATTTAGAGGCAACTCATAACATTAATAATGATGGCCCTATAGACACAGCAAGACGATTTAATTTTCAACTCGGCAGTGTACCAATAAAACAAATCAAATATCCAAAATTCAACCAATTTAAGTCTAATATAACAAATAATAAAGATTCTTTTCAAGCTCAAGATAAACCTCATTTAGATAATGATTTACAGGCTTCTAATGATCAAGATAAACTTCACTTAGAGGTTTCTAATGACCAAGATAAACTTAATGATTTACAGGCTTCTAATGATCAAGATAAACTTCACTTAGAGGTTTATAATGACCAAGATAAACTTAACTTAGATAATAATTTACAGGCTTCTTTAGATAACGATTTACAGGCTTCTAAAGTAAGTGAATTGCAATTTAAAAATGATCAACCTGATTTAATCAGTCAACTAAATGAAAAAATTACAAAAAAGTCTAAGAAAAAATTAACAAGTAAAAAAAGTTCAGAAGAGTCAAGTGAAAATATAGATGTATCATCAGGAGCGTCAAGTGAAAATATAGATCTATCATCAGGAGCGTCAAGTGAAAATATAGATCTATCATCAGGAGCGTCAAGTGAAAATATAGATGTATCATCAGGAGCGTCAAGTGAAAATATAGATGTAGCATCAGGAGCGTCAAGTGAAAATATAGATCTATCATCAGGAGCGTCAAGTGAAAATATAGATCTATCAAATGATAATTTAAGTCCAAGCTTAAAAGATGGGTCTAATCCAGCACCAAAACCTTCTTCAAAAAAATCACAAAAGTCAGAAGCAACTAAAGCCCTAGAGCTCAAAACAAAATCTACAGGGTCACAAAAAAATGAAACTTTAGAATCATGGTCAGAAGTAACTAAGATTCTAGAGCCTGAAACAGAATCTGCTCTTGAAAAAACCAATAATAAAATAGAAAAAAAGTCACGAAAGTCTACGAAAAGCTCAAAGGTTCAAGATGTTAAAAATAATTTTTTAGATGTAATTACTACAGGTGATGATTTTGTAGAAGTTAATTCAAATAATAGCCTGACGTCCATGCCTGATGAGATTGATGTAACTAGTACAGGTGATGATTTTGTAGAAGTTAATTCAAATAATATCCTGACGTCCATGCCTAATGATATTAAGGACTATATTGATCCTGCTGTTAAAAAAGATGCGCAAATTAAAACTGGCAAAAAAAACTCTAAAGCTCTTGATAAGATATTATCCAAACAACAAACCTCTAACTTAGATAAATCAGAAACGGGCACTGTCAACGCACTTCAGGTCACTTCAGATAAATCAGAAGCGAACACTGGCAACGCATTTCAGGTTACTTCAGATAAATCAGAAGCGAACACTGGCAACGCATTTCAGGTCACTTCAGATAAATCAAAAACGGACAGTTGCAACGCACTTCAGGTCACTTCAAGTGAACTTGAGCCTCAAGACACACCAAATGCTAATCAAATCAGAAGAAGGAATGATCCATGTTTTTGTGGATCTAACAAGCGCTACAAGCATTGTCACGGTCAAGAAAATGATGTGAGGAATGACAAGGCTGGATTTAGTAATAACAAACCTAAAGATTTGGATAGGCAAGGCAGAAATGAGTTGTGCTTATGTGGATCTGGCAAACGCTACAAGCATTGTCATGGAAAAGATTTTTAGATACTGTTTTAGTTTTATTACTTTCACGAGAAAGATTTTTAGTTAGTAGAAATTGTTCTGTCAAAGAGATTTTGATTCCTGGGTATAGTCTTCAAAAAAAAATATCTGAAGCTGTATTAGGTTTCAAAAGTTGTATTACGTTTCAAAAAACAAATGTATATGATGAGAGTATATAAAAAGAAATCTAGATAAACTTAACTACTTATCTGAAGCTGTATTAGGTTTCAAAAAACAAATGTATGTGATAAAAAAGCAGTCTAGATAAACTTAACTACTTATCTGAAGCTGTATTAGGTTTCAAAAGCTGTATTGGGTTTCAAACAACAAATGTATATGATGAGAGTATATAAAAAGCAATCTAGATAGACTTATCTACTTTAATATGCATCAAGTAGTAGTACATTGTTGATACGCAATAGACTTATTTGATATGTTTTAATGAATAAATTCTGGTACTCAATAGAAGAATTAATTCTATTTTTGCTACAAGCCAAAGTCTTTTGACTCTTAACATTTATGCTAAATTTTGCTTAATTTTTTATTTACTATCAAGATTCATATCAATTTAACTTGAATGTTGTATGAAATTTTAGGTTATTTATTGTATGAAGCTTATACGATATATAACGTAAATATAAATTTTTTAATAAGACAAAAGAAAATATATCCGCTATACAACAAACAAGTTTTTTTGTTTAATTTAAGAATTAAACTTCTGCTTTATGTTCTATTTTTAAGATCATATATTTTTTACCACTATTTTCAATTTCTATTATATCATCTTGAATAAAACCTATCATAGCTTTGGCTAGAGGTGAGGATATTGAAATGAGATTTTGATTTATATTGGCTTCGTAATCTCCAACAAGCGTATATGCAATAATATTATTATTATTTACATTTTTTAAGGTTACTCTAGCGCCAAAACTTACTGAAAGTTCTGGATTATCAGATGAAGATTCTGGTCTATGACGTATTATTTCTGCCTTAGATTGTAAATGCTCCATATCTTTAATTCTTCCTTCTATAAAGGATTGTTTTTCCTTAGCTGTGCTATAATCAGCATTTTCAGACAGGTCTCCAAAATCTCTTGCTACCTGTATACTCTTGATAATATTAGGCCTTTCGACATTTTTAAGATAATCTATCTCTTTCTCTAGTTTGGCGTAGCCTTTGGGTGTTATGGGAATGCGTTCCATATTTTTATATTAAATTAGGATTAATATATAATTATGTCTATTATACTCCGAATGTTGTGAATCTGATGTGTGACTCCATAGAAATCAAAAGAAAATTCTTTCATACACTTAGTATAGTCATAATGATACCCTATTGTTATTTAAACTCCAAACAATATTATTACTTGTTGATTTTCTTGAGTGTTGCAATATGTCTCCTAGATGTTATGAGAACACTCAATCCTAGGTTTAGATATTTATGTCATAATGTCTTTGATGATGTATTGCGAGAGTCAGAAAAAAAGCAGGCTTTTTCTGGAATATCTTATATGATATTAGGTTTTCTTTTTTCTTATATCATTTCGGGACATAGCTCTCTATATATTACAAGTTGTTTGATTTTGATTTTTGCTGATCCCTTATCAGGCTTAGTAGGTTCAGTTTTAAGGACAAAAGGCTGGCGAATGTTATGTTTTTTTATAGCAGCCTGTATAATAAGTTTTAATATAAATGGTTATGAGTTTTATTTTTATAAAAATCAAATATTTGGTCAATACTCAAATATTACAGGTTTGTTGATCGCTTCTGGCATCACCACTTTGGCTGAAGGATATAATAGAACTCTCAGAGTAAATGATAATTTTTCTATACCTGTGGTATATTCTATTACAATTAAAATTTGGAATTATCTGCTACTGCAGTTCTAAAAAAATTCAATAAAAAAAATTCAATTAAGATAGTTTTAAATCTAAAAAAATAATCTCAGCATTAGACCTAAAATACTTAGATAGTAGAGATTAAATTCCTATTAAGATCAAAATAATTAGATATCAAGGATTAAATCCTAAAGATAAAGCTTTTTGATAAATATCCTTAGTTTGTTTGTGGAAATTCATAAAAGTCCTTATATTTTCGGCAATTTTTTACATTATTTGTTGTGGAAATCCATAAAAGTCCTTATATTTTCTGCAATTTTTTACATTATTGGTGGAAATCCACGAAAATTATCAAAATTTTTATATTTTTGACAACTTTTTACAGTTTTATCACATCCCAAGCCTATATAGCTTAAATCGTCTATGTTTAAATTATTTGAATCAAAAGTATAAAAACTATAGAACTTGATTATTATATTTGAATCATCTAAAATCTTTTCTTTGTGTTTTTGATATATCGATTTAAAGATCATGGATTCTTTTAAATTTGCCTGATACTTGTTTTCAAGATTTATAGAATCAATAATCTCGTATGACCGAATTTTCGTTCTATTTGATAAATTTTGCCAAAAAAACAGCAATGACTCTATATTAAATATTTTATGAAAAACAGTATGCTTTATTTGCATTAAATCATTTGCCATAGATTTGTTTAACAGCAAAGTTATTGAAGAGCCTTCAATTAATAAAATATTAGCTTCTAATGGCTTAGCTTTTTCCTTTAATCCGCATCTTACATCCCCAAAATTAGCATTACATAAATCGCTGAATTGTTTAATTGGAACTGCGTGCAAAATATCAGAAAGAATTGATTTGGCTTTTATTTTGATAGAATCTTGATTTAGAATTTGAACTTCATAACATTTAAATTTCTCAATATTCTCAAATTTAGCTTCAATGCTAGACGCAAATACACTACCTTCATGCATAAAAGTATGAACTAAAATAATTTTGTCCAAAAATATTTCTGATATAGTTTTTGAATTTGAATTATTATTCTTATAACTGTCAATATTTTCTAAGACATGAAAATGTTCTGGTTGATATATATCACCTGTTGCAGCATCGATATTTAGATCTTTATCATCGATATTTAGATCTTTACCTTCATTTAGAGCTTTATTCTCAAGATAAAGATTTTTTTCTAGATCATTGTTTAAATTATCTAAAGATTTGGTATCAGTATATTTAATTAGGCCATTTAAATCAAAAATACATTCTAAATAACTAGAATAATCAGCGAAATCATTAAAATGAAAACTTTTACAAATACTGAAATACTCTAAGTTATTAATTAATACATTTTTAGGAAAAGTTGTTACTCTAAATATTTTAGAGTGAACTTTGATTTCAAAAGTGAAATACTTTGACATAATTTAGTTATTTTTAATTTTACTAGTATTAAACTCGATCATACTAAAAGGTTCTAAAATTTGTAATTTAGACTCTGATGATAAAGATGAAAGAGAAAAAGGGTGAACAATTTCATTATTTTTTAGTTCAAGTTGACAAATAATACAATAGGTATATTTGATACGTACTTTATTTAATAAAGTATTTTTACAATTGATCTTTAGATCATGCTCATTAGTGTGATATTCTATATCAAGCTCACTATCAGATTCACTGCAAATTTTTAATACATTAATCTTAACCATATTATCGCTAATAGATTCAATAAATTGAAGTAGGCTAAAAGTTTTATTTTCATCTAAATCAATTATCATTTCATATTCGCCCGGCATTTTGATCTTGACTAATAATTTTTCTTTCAAAACTCTATAGTACCATTCCATAACCTCTTTATATTGTTTTTGATATAGAAATGTAGAATTTTCTACATAACATCTATAAAAAGTAAAAACATTTTTATCGTAGTAAATCATTTCTGAAGACTTATTTTCATATATTCCATGATTCATTTGAGATATAAGTTTTATCGTTAAATAAGGCTCCAAAACAGGAGGTAAACTAATTAAATTAATAGCAAAAAAAGACATAATAAGATATTTGATTAAGATTTGAATGTTTGAATTACAGCATCAAAAATCATAGTCGTTTTGAACTCTGTAGTAGCGGTCATGGTACGATTTTTAACCTCTGAACATGTCTCCAATGATTTACATTTTAATTGTAAAACTAACGATGGATTTTGATCATCAGTAGTCTGAATAAGTTTTTGAAATGCATCTAAAAATAAATCCATTTCTGAAGTGGGCATTGTTTCCTTTAATTCTATTAATAATGTAATTCTAAAACAGTCATGAGGTAATTTAGTGGCTTCATCTTTATCATTATTCACATAACTAAACTTTGTTGAGCCTTTGTAATAAGTTAAGCTTTTGGGATCTTGATCCCCCCAGGTCATTTCTTGTACCCTGGCACATAAATTGGATAAATGATTTAAATTTTTAATTTTTCGTATATTATTTTGAATATTCATTCTAGTGCCCATTTTATAAATGAGTATTATACCCAATAAAATATTGCTCATTAAGCATTGTGAATAATAATGCTTATAATCAAGTCTAAGGCTTTTTATGAGAGTTGCGCTAATCAAATCTAAGGCTTTTTATGAGAGTTGCGTTAATCAAGACTAGGACTTTTAATAAAAAAGTGATTTTCTCTAAAATGAAATGGCGTAATTGCCAAATGCTTTACTAATATTCATCGCTAAAGGCTCAGGTTTTTTAACTTTACCAGGCTCTGGCTTAATAACAAGTTTTTGAGCTTGATCGATTAAGTCAAATGGACCTTTAACTTTTTCTACAACGCCTGCCATTGATTCCGCAACTTTGGATATGCTTGCTGCTATGTCAGGCATTAAATCTTTCATAAATACAATATGTAATTCTTGTTTAGCTTCATTCATTGATTTTTTTATTTCTTCAAATTTAGTTTGAAAATTATTTAAGGCTGGGTCTTGGCGATCTTCAGATTTCCAAAAATTCCTTGACAAAGAAAGCATTTGTTTTTTATATTCTTTCATCTTTAATTCAAATTTTTCTAATGCTTTTTGCGTTAATATTTTATCATCTTGTTCTCCAAAAAACGGTTTATTTATTGCTAACATTTTAGCTAAAATAGGGTTAAATTTTGCATTGTCCCATATTTCTGAATAAACTTTTTTTATATCCTTAACTATTTCCCCCTGTAAAGAGCTTCGCACTTGATCCGGTTCATGGCTTCCAATATTTTTATCTTCATCTATAGCAGATTTTGTATCTTGTAACTTTATATCTTTTTCACTTGGGGCATTTTGAATTTGATTCCAAATTTGATCTAATGACTTACTAGTTTTTTGGTGTTCTATCTTATATTTTACTATAAAAGCTAGCTTTATTCCAGACTGCACTATTCCATATAAAATAGAAAATGGCATAAGAGCTAATTTTTTAATTGTTTCAAAAATAGTGCCAAAAAGAGAAAGTGCGTTGTCTGCCTCCAATACATTTTTATTAAGAGTTTGAAACTTTTCATCATTTAACATTATCCCAACAATTACTTCGTTTGGAATATTTTTATAATCCGTTTCTCCGCACTTCTCTAAAGCTTTTTTTAGTGATAGTTTATTTAAATTAGACGCTCCAGTTTTCAGTCTATCTGGTATGGGGTCTTTAAAGCCCTCATTTTCCAATTGTTTCAATAGCGCTTCACATTTATTTTTAGCTATTGAGTCATTATTATGCACTATATCATGCACAGCTTTATTGGAATAAACCTTTATTTCGTCACTTAAAACTTGAAGCTTAGATTTATCTAATAAGTATTTTTTAATAGGCGCTATTAAAGGATCTAATGTGGATGACAAAAATTGTTTAGTTAAGGTTTTAATTATAGAAAAGATTGGACTGTTAGGGTCATATATTTTCGCAGTTTCATCATTTTGTTTTGAGATTTTTAAATCAAGCTCTATTTGTTTAAGATTTAATTTTTCTAAATTAAGTGCTACTTTTTGGGTAAAATAGTTTTCAGGCCCAAGTTCTTCAAGAATGCTAGAGTTAGCTTCGGCAAGAGATTTACTAAACAAAATTGTTTTGACGGCTTTTTCTTTTATTTTTTTTGGGTGTAGATACGAGTCAAATGCTACTGATATTAAGTTAAATACATGAAGCAACTGCTTCCAAGTTTGAGACCTTAGTAATGTCACCGATGTAATTAAAATCACAATTGGCATACGACGACTTTGTTTCTTCATTTCATTTAGTAATAGTGTGTAATTTTCCACGTCTTTCTTTTCTTCAGAACTCAAATCTTCCATATCAAGCAATCCTGATTGAAAACGTTCAACATGTGGTTTTTGGAACAATGTATCAAGACGAATTTTAAGAGATTTTAGATTAGATGTTAATGAAACTAATGGCTTGAAACTTGCATACAAAGCCTGTTGTAAAACTTCTTCTGCATTTCTATTAAATGCATCTATGGCAGTAGAAATTTGCTCCTGATCTCCAGTAAAAATTTGACGAACCCTCTCTAGTGCTGCGCGCTGCTTAGAAGCTACTAGTTCTTCACCCTGGATTACATTTTCATCTAATATTAAAAGTGCTTTTTCTGCTATTTTTAATAATCCAATATCAATCTGCTTGCCTAAGCTGCTAGCCAATTGATTAGTCTTGTTGACTAAACTACTAGCTAGTTGATTAGTTTTATTGAATAAGCTACTACCTAAACTTTCATTAGCAGGAGCTGCTCCAAGACCAAGATCAATGTCACTGATGTCAGCTTGTTCATCACTAAGATCACTGATGTCAGCTTGTTCATCACTAAGATCACTGATGTCGCTTTGTGCATCAATGAGATCACTTATGTCGTTTTGTTCATCTTCTAAGTAAAACATATTCGTTTAATTTTTATAATTAAGTGTGTTGAGATGTGAGTCCATAATAAGAAATTTGATATAAATAAAAACTTTTATCTAACTCTTTCTTGATCTTTAGATAAAATTGTAGTATCTACCGCTTTTGGAATAAGTTTTAAATCTTTATATATTTGAGAAATAAATGAAACTGAGCCTTTTAGTATTGTCTCTATAATATTTTTTTTATCTATCTTCACGTTGTTTATTGTTTCAGAAACCGCTGTGGCAACTCTAGATTTAGCATCTTTTATCCCTTGTAACACGGTGGTTAAATTATTAATCTCATTTTTCAATTCTATAGGTATATTTTCTTCTATTTTGTCTCTAACTTCCAATGGAAGTTTTTTGTATACTTCTACTGCTTTTTTTGGCAATTTATCCAATATTTCTTCTGCTTTTTCTGCAAACTTCTCAAGTTTTGTTGAAATCTTTTCTATGGTAGGTTGAGTAAATTCAACTAATGCAGTAAACATTTTCTCAAACCATTTCATGAAATCTTGAAATCCAGTCATTATTATTTCAAAAGTTAATTTTTCTAATAACATTTCAATATCATCTGATTTTTTATCTGATACTTTTAGATTTTGTTTGACTAGAGATGATTCAGTTAATTGTGATTTATTAGTTGTTGTCATATGTTTATATATATTTATTATTATTTTGTTAAGATTAGTTTAAAATTAATTTTTTAAAATTGAGTTTAGTAAGTCTAATTGCTTTAATTTATTTTCTAAATACATATCAGTTACCAAGTTTACAATATTCTCTATATGACCAATATCATAATCTTCTTGGTCGATAGAAGATATCATTTCATCTACTAAAACAGATATCTGATCAAATTTACTGTTTGCGCTTTCGACCATTTCTTTAGGTTTAAAATCACGCATAGCATTTTTTATTTTTTCTATTTGTGGCAATTTTTCTCTCTCTTGTGCATTACCCTTGCTGCTGATTTGGATCGATTTTTCAAGATCAGAAATCATTTTTTCAAACTGATTTAAACCAGATAATAATTCTTGCTTTGCTGCTACTATGAATTTTTTAAATTTTATTTTAACATCTTCTTTATTTTGAGAATTGATTTGAAGATTTGTTAGATCTAAATCTAGATCATTAAGATTATTTGTTGTTTGCATATAATATATGTAATTAAATACATTTATATTATGTAATAAATATTATAATTTTATAAGTAAATAATTTGCCTATTAAAAAAAATTAATTTTTTGTGTAAAAGTTTCCTCAACACATTAAGATTTTATGGCAAAATTATCTCAATAAATAACTTATATATAGTTTTTAAACATGTATAGAATATATATAAATCGAGAAAGATATCATCAATATCTTTATATCATCTCAAAACTGTTTAATTTATTTTGAATTTTTCTCTAATCATATCAGAGAAAGCTTCTTCGTTAGGAAGTCCAACCATTTTATGAACCAATTTTCCTTCTTTGAAAAACATGATTGTAGGAAGGGTTTGCACTTCAAAGGTCTGTGCTAAGTCTTGATTTTCATCAATATTTACTTTTGCAAATGATACATTGGACAAAAATTTCTCAGCCAATGAATCTAATATAGGCGTTAACATTCTACAAGGACCACACCAAGGAGCCCAAAAGTCCACCACAGTAAATTTATTATTCTCGATATCTTTAAAGTCATTATTTTTGATTTCTATAACTTTAGATTCGGATAGGGTCAAGCTCATATTTGAAATTAATTTAAGTAAAAACATAACATTATACTACATCCCAATAATAACAAACAACTTTTTAAAAGCTAATGCGATAATTATTCATTAAAAAATTAAAAACATGCTTAAAAACATATATTAGACTATTAAAAATAGAGTTTTTTGCAAAAAACTATGAGAGAAAGAGGTGGCTTCTATCAACATATTTCATTTATCGAACTATATAGATGCTGTCAAAGTATTTTTTATATGCCATATATTTAATTTATCGAACTATATAGATGCTGTCAAAGTATTTTTTATATGCCATTTAAACCTTTAGATTTTCGTGAGCTTAGGTTTAAAATAGAAACATATAATTTTATTATTATTTTTAAAAACAAAATTTGGAATATATGGAGCCAGATACATAATTAATAGTTTTAAGACTTATTTAATAAGCAAAAAGTCTTTTACATTTTAGCTATTTTCGTTATAACTTCATGATTAGAAGCAAAAAAATTAGTTGTACAGTTATTTTGATTATTTATATAATGTACATAATTCACTGAGTTTGAAATTTAGTTCGCTGGAATCGTATTTAACTCACTGAAATAGTATATAGTTCGCTGGATTTGAAATTTAAACTCACTGAAATAGTATATAGTTCGATGGAGTCGTACTTAATTCACTGAAATAGTATATAGTTCGCTGGAATCATATTTAACTCGCTGTAATGTACATAATTCGCTGGATTTGAAATTTAATCTCTGTTTCTTGAAATCAACTTAATGTTTACCGACTAAATTGTTTTACTACTTTGATTTCTTAGCTGCTCTTTTATTGACTAAAATAAAGCTACTAGTTCTTTTATTAGTTCTAGTTTTCTTACCTTTAGTAGGTTTGCCCCAAGGCGTTACTGGATGTCTGCCGCCTGATGTTTTGCCCTCACCACCACCATGAGGGTGATCTACTGGGTTCATGGCAACACCTCTTACAGTTGGTCTAATCCCTAAATGTCTAGAGCGGCCAGCTTTACCTAGTTTAATTAGATTTGAATTTTCACCAGTAAGCTCTCCAATAGTTGCTCTACAATCTAGAAATACTAATCTTTTTTCACCGGATGGAAGCTTAATCATGGCATAATTATTGCTTTTATCCATAATTTCAGAAAAACCTCCACCTGCTCTAACTAATTTGCCCCCTGCGCCAACTTTTAATTCTATATTGTGAATCTTAGTTCCAACAGGAATATAACGTAGTTTTGCACAGTTTCCTATACGAACATCCACTTCTCCTTCAGCAGAATAAACTTGAGCACCTGGCTTTAAGCCTTGAGGAGCCAAAATATAAGCATAGCTTTCATCATGAGGATACTTAATTAAAGCAATAAAACAATTTCTATTCGGATCATATTCCAATCTTTCTACTGTAGCTTTATGATCTAAATTAGAGCTACGCTTAAAATCTACAAGCCTATATCTTTGCTTGTGTCCGCCACCTATATGTCTAGTAGTAATTCTACCGTAGTTATTACGACCACCAGTTTTCTTCAAACTACAAGTCAAACCTTTGTGCGGCTTTCCTTTCCAAATATTTTCCCTAACTACACTAATTGTGCCCCTAAGAGAAGGGGTTGTAGGATTATAATTTTTCATACTAACTTTAGACATAAAATTTAGTTTATTAGTTACTAATGTAATTGATTTGACACTGAAATCTATTTAGATCAGACTATCTAGATCCCGAAAGTCACGTGTCCTGTAATCCAATCGCGCCATGAAAAGCGCTACGGGCAGTATACTATCATATTACTATAAGTATATTTTTTTTGCAAGTCTTGAAAGTGTATTTCAATTAGATACATTGTCTAATTGCATGTTTTTAAATATATTTAAGACAAACTTTTTAAGCATATAAAACCAATTAAACATTCATTTTCAATAATCATTAGATGTCTTCAGTCTCAAAACTGCTATCTTCATCACAAAAGCAATTAGTAAAAAATAAATTGGCATAATGATAATATTATCATCTCTTAAAACTGCCATAAACAAACTTACTGTAGAAGTTACAGTATAATACATAAATCCAAATAAAGAAGTGGCAGAACCAATATTCTGCGAGTATTTATTCAAAGAAATAGACATGCAGTTAGGTATAATCAAGCCTGTACTGAAAACAAATCCCGACATACAAATCACAACTCCCAAGCTAGTTGTAAAATCGCATAATACATTATGCGTCCTTAAAGCAGCAATTAAAAGCAAGACAATCATGCTATAGAGACTTATTCTTATGCCTTTATTGATTACTATATACGGCTCTTTGGTGCGCAAAGTATTTGTTAGTCGTCCACCAAAAAACGCACTCAATCCCATTAATATATAACTTAAATTATGATAATGTGGTTTAAAATTTAATAGATTTACAACGTAATAAGTTCCTTCACTAAAATAACTGAAGACTATTCCATTACAGCACCCAATAGTAATTGCTATAAGCCAAACCTTTTGATCAAACATAATTTGTTTAGCTGTTAAAATCAACTTATTAAAATTATTGTTATTAGTTTTTCTTACTTCTTTATAAGATATATTCATTATTAGTGCAATAATACTAACGGATATCATTAGCAAAAAATTTAATCTCCAATTGAAATAATAATTAGCCAAATTACTCACAATTGGACCAATAGTTGGAACAAAAGCAATCAAGCTAAACAACATTGCAAAAATTTTTGTTCTTTCTAATTGGTCACTTATCTCCCTAGTCATAACTTGTGCGATCATAATCCCACAACTAGTTCCTATTCCTTGAATAAGTTTCGATAAGCTTAGAATTTGTATATTTTCTGCCAAGCCACAGCCAATGCATCCAATAGTATAAATTAACATGCCAATATAAATAGATTTTTTTTTACCAAATAAATCCGATATTATTCCCCAAAATATATTACTTATTGCGACAGATATAAAAAAAATAGATGAAGTAAATTCTACCAGAGATATCTTAATTCCAAAGTCTTCAGCTATAAAATTTAACGAAGGAAGATATACTGTTTCAGAAAATCTACTTAAAGAGGCCAAAATTAAGATTAAATAAATAGGCGGCATGAGAAACTATGGTTTATTTACTATAAACCATTTTAATATGGCTCTAACTTTCAATGAGCATATAAATCATTTTATTTTAACTTAATGTAAATTTGCTTGATGTATAGCAATGTTTTTCTACCACTATAATAAGATATCTTGTTAAAATGCTACAAACAAACCTCAAATCCTAAACTATATGTTCTTGTAGCATCAATCCCATTAATTTTTTCTATCCCAACTCCAAATGAAATTGACATATTGATTGGATGTATCTTAAGCATAATTTCTTGTGTAAATTTTCTATGTTCAATTCCATCGTCATTTAGCATAGATATAGAATTTAAACCTTTAATAGCAATACTTTTAAATAAATCTATTAAATTAGTAGATTTAATTTTCTTACTATATTCTATTTTGGTAATACTTAAAAAAGTTAATATTTCGCTATTAAAAATATAACTACTATAAGCTAATTCTGTATTTAATTTTATATGAGTCTTGCTCTTAAAAATAGTCGCATCTACATATAAGAATCTTTTAATAAAGCTACCACCAATAGATATTCCACATCCATAAAAAATTTCTTTAGGTTGTAAATCTATCATCATTTCTGATTCTTGCTTTAGCTCTATATCAATTTTACCCCCAGTATCTAATTTAGATTTATGTATAACTTCAACAGCTGGCATTATCAAGCTAACAATTAAATTTCGCTTATTTAATAATAAAAACTTATTTTTGAATTTGAAGATTTTTGCCCCTTCTCCTAAATAAAAATCTATCTCAGTGCTAAAGTTGGAATTTATAGGAATTTGAATAAAGCTACTAAAGCCCGCCCCATCTAAAATATGCTTAGCAAGCATTACCTCTTTAATAATTTTTGCATTTTGATTGAATTTTTTACTAGGAGAGGGAATTGATTTGTTAAATTTACTTTTTGCATCCAAAAGCTTCAATTGATCTTCAATATTTTCTTCAAATGCAAGATGAACATCTTTATAAAATGTCGTAGTGTAAAACTTGGGCTTAGATGGTATCCATGGCCCTCCTAAACTAGGACTAACTACTATAATATTTATTACAATTACACAAAACAATAATTTTAAATAAATTAGTCTCACGAGATAAGTTTAAATAATTGATAACGCCAAAATTATCATTATATTGAAGGCAAAAAGCTATAAAGATAATGAATGATTTAATCCTCTGATAATAAATTTTTTAATTGCTCTTCGGAACATAAATTTAGTTCAATCGGATTACGTGGAGCAATCTCAATATCATTATGAAATTTATCTTTTATGTTTTTTATAGCAGTTTTAGTGGTTTTGAATAATTTGATTAATTTAATCAAATCAACATTAGGATAATTAACCAATACCCAACATATTCCATTTTGTTTATCACGTCTTACTGCTAAAGATACATATTTCTTAGGAGGTTTAATTATTTTCCTCATATCGTAAAACTGATTTGGCTTCAAATCTAAATTTGGATTATTATTGCATTTTTCAATTTCTTCTTCAGTTAATAGTCCTCGATTTACAGGATTCAATTCTTTTACATGTCGTTGAATTTCATTATCTGCTATACCCTGAACTTCTAAAATATGTAAGTTACAAAAATTAGCTATCTGCTTAAAGGTCAATCCAGTATTTTTGACTAACCACTTCGCTGTCGCTATCGGCATTGAAATACTACTCATACATTTTTATTCTAGTGATTGTTTAATTATAACTTAAACACTTAACTAATAATTTTGAGATGTCAAATAAAAACATTTAGAGTATATTTCTTAAATTTTGGCGCTAAATAGAAACTCTGCATTCAAATTAGTAAGATACGTTATTGATTTTATAAAGATTAGTCACTCTCTTTGTTATTATTAATTTAATAAACTTAGTTAATTGTTAAAATGAAGTCTTTAAAATCTTTTATGAATATAGGAAATAGTTCAAAAAATCATGAGCTTAAACGCTCAAACGAATTAATTCGCACATCGTATTTTTGGAATAAGTATTTAGGATATGCATTATTTTTAATTCTTTCTGCATTGATTTTAAACATAATTGGTATTAGCGAAGTTTTTGCTGCTGAAGACACGACAAATTTTGAAAAAGTTGGTTGTAGAATAATAATTGGTGTTATGAAAATCAGTTCTATAATTTCGGGTGCCTTCATAATTGCCATCGGCTTTAGTGCTGCTACTGGAAGAATAGAAGTAAAAACCGCAATTATAGTTGCTAGTGGAGTTGTAGTTATCCTTGGGGCCCCTGACATAATTAAATATATATCTGGTGAAAAAATGACTATACAAAAAAGTTGTGAAAACAAGATTGGAGAACCGGCAAGCTAACAAGCCGCAAGAACAAATTAATAACTGAGAAAAACTATATCTCAATTTTAGTTTTGTTTTATTTCGGTATAGATAAACATTATTTACTTATATTGTATATAGAAATCTTCTGTAATTAAGTTTATAATATGTAAAGTGCAACATTTTGAATTACCTAAATTAACTCTTGTATAATGTAGATTTTAATAGGAAAATTGACCTATATTTCTAATTTAATTGGATTAGTTTAGAGTGTAATATACAGCATTTCAATAAATAATTCATAATTGCAGTAGAGGTACAATTTAATAGAGATATGATTAACATAATCGATAGGTCTAGCTCTGATGATAGTTATCACATAGAAGACAATTCATCAGATAATGAATTTAAAGATTCAGATCCAAAACTTAAATCTAATACCAAATTAATATCAAGTTTACAGTGTAATAAAAATCATTCTATTTCTAGTGAAGATAAGCAGCAAAGCCCTTGTAAAATTCCTCAAACTTTAGAAAATGCAGTTTTACGAGATGCAAATACTAATAAATCTAATTTTAATAGCTCTAACGTATCTCATAATCAAAAGTATGCTGTAGATATGAAATCTATGGTAGATCAAAAGTTATATGATATTGAGCATACGATACGTGATAAAACTGAAAAATATCTTGGATCTAGTGAAAATCGTAATATTTTAAATATAAAGACCTTATTAAGAAGAATATATGGATATCAAATGACACAAGCTATTTTTGCTTTTGTTGATATGGGTATGGCAGATTTTATGTTTGACTTTGAAGAGCCCATTCATTTAAAAATTATTAAAAATAAATTTAAGATTGATTATAGGGCAATTTCTAGATTATTTACATTTTTAGTAACTGCAGAAGTTTTAGAATTTAGCAAAAATCATTGCTATAAATTGAGTGAATTAGGCAGATTGTTATCTACTAAATCTGAATTTTCAATTGCAGGCGTTGCTAGGCTTCATGGTAGCTTAAGAACAAAATTTTATCAATCTTGGCAATATTTGCCTTGGTCATTGAAAAATAATTTACCTACAACCATGCTTAGGAACAATAGATCAATTTTTAGCGATTTAATAGTTGATCCAGAAGCATTTCATATTTTTAATGAAGGAATGGAGTCATTATTATCAATAGATAAATCCTATATATTAAAATGGCATGATTTTTCTCAATATAAGACTATTGCAGATATAGGATCAGGCTCAGGCGGTCTACTCAAAGCAATTATGCAGCAAAATCCTGATGTATATGGGATATTTTTTCATATTTCTAGCATTGAATTAAAAAAGAAAGTTACTGAAGAAGATATATTGAGCAGATGTGAATTCATGGAAGGTAACTTTTTAGAAACGGCGCCATTTGAAGCTGATTTATATATATTAAGACAGGTTTTACATCATTGGGATGAAGAAACTTGCCATAATATCCTATCTAATATTCATCGTAACATGCATAAAAATTCTGTATTAATGATTATAGATAGTTTGGTTGATGAAGATGACCCTACCGCTAAGAATGTATTAAATCACAGAAATTTACACATGTTTGTCTTGATGGATAGAGGCAGAGAAAGAACTGATAAAGATTATTTAAGAATTTGTTCACATTTATTCTTTTTTATAGAAAAGCAAGATCTTCCATCTGAACTTTCTATCATAATAGCTATTCCCAGAGGGAAAGTCTAACTATAAAATTGTTTAATTGACTACTTGCCCTTTAATTAAAACAATTTAAAGCTAAAACAATCTAATTCATTTTCATTTTTAAATCCATTATGATTTGACTTTCGAAAATAAATTAGATAGAATTAATATTGAAGCTTTTATGCTTATATAAAAGCCCGAGTGATGAAATGGTAGACATAACAGACTTAAAATCTGTCGGAGACAACTCCGTGCCGGTTCAAGTCCGGCCTCGGGTACCATTAATATTGCCTATGTAGCTCAGTGGTAGAGCACTTCCTTGGTAAGGAAGAGGCCGAAAGTTCAATTCTTTTCATAGGCACGTTTTTTTATTCTATAGTGCTAAATTAAAATTATTTATTTGAAATTTGGTATACACAAAAGACTTAAGATTTGCAGACTTAAAATCTATAGGAAGTAACTCTGCGCCGTCTTGAGTCCTGCCCATTAGTACAATTAATGTAGAAACAGCAGACTTAAAATCTGTCGTAAGTAACTCTGTGCTGTCTTGAATTCAGGCCTCTTAACAACATTAATATTTCCTATGTATATTACGTGGTAGAGCACTTCCTAAGGTTGCGGAAAAGCGCGACTAGTTCAATATTTATTGACTTAATGCTTCTGTTTAATTGACTTAATGCTTACATTCAACGAACACCAGGCTTTTTGAATTTTTTATGGTAAAATCTGATTTAAGATTTTGATTTTGAAAAATATGAATTCGGAACTATTTTTGGAAAGAAGGCGACTTATTAAAAAATGTTTTAGTTATAGAGCTATGACAGTTGTTTTGGCATTGGGACTTACTGGATTATTACTATCTAAAACCAATGAAAAAATACAAGAATTAAATTTTATAGATGATTGTATAGTTAAAATCATAATAGATGGTGGAATCAGCCCTGAAAAAATGGATGTAAGTAAAATTGATAATTTAATAGAGCAAGATAAAATAAAAGCCATAATAGTAGAAGTTAACTCTCCTGGTGGAGAATCTGCACATAGTGAAAGAATATATTCCTCTATACGAAAACTTTCAGAAAAAAAACCAGTAGTAACTAAAATGATGTCAGTTGCATGTTCTGGAGGTTTCATGATTGCAATGGCAGGAGATTATATTTTTGCTAGCAATACTACAATGACAGGTTCAATTGGAGTTGTATTACCTACATTCAATTTTACAGGCGTAATAGAAAAAATTGGTATTGAATCTAAAGTTTTACGCAGTGGATCAGTTAAGTATTTTCCTAATCGTTTTGAAAAAATATCACCCGAAGCTGAAGAAACTTTGCAGGAGGCACTAGTGTCTACGCACAACTTTTTTAAAGAGTTGGTTTCTAGCAGGCGCAACATCCCGTTAGAAGATCTGGAAATTTTGGCAGATGGTAGGATATATACTGGAAGACAAGCAAAAGAATTAAAGTTAATAGATGATACTTATGGCACTGAAACAGAAATTAAAGATTGGTTAGTAAAACATAAAGGCATAGATAAAGCCTTAGAAATAAAAAATGTGGATATTTCTATTCCTGATTCTATATCTCGTATGCCTATTAAATTTTTAGTTGATACAGCTTTAGGATATCTTGGTATCAATTTTTAATTTTTGTTTGTTTCTTAAAGCAAACATGGTTATTAATTATTTTCGTCATAATAACTTATTAGTTAATTCAAAATATCAAAAATTCTACTAAGAACATAAATTTAACAATTGCCACCAGAGATTATCAATACTATGTTTTTATTGATAACTGATGGATTGTCTAATTTCCATTTACATAATCCACTAAAAACAATTGAAGATGAGATTTCTATTGGATTCAAATCAGTTAATGATTGCTTTAATTGAAAGTCTTCTTTTAAAATACTCTGCATTATTTTATGAGAAATAAAAATCTCTTCTTCCGTAGATAGAAAAAATTTTTCTATATTTTTAATGTAATTAAAAGTTAATTCTGAAAGAGAAAGGGCTCTTAAGGCATCAGCAACAGTTTGAGGAGATTGATTAAATCTAAATATTTTGTTATTTAGCAAAGACAAGTAGCCATCATTAGCTATTAGTGGCTCACATCCAAAAATTTTTACTTGTTTTGATAAATCATGCCAAATAAGTCCTTGATATAGTCCTGATAATAGTCCACCACCTCCACATGGTGCCAGAAGTCCATATACTTCATCAGGCAATTGATCTATTATTTCTGAAATAATAGAAGCAATGCCATCTATTACATTTTGATCTCCTGATGGGTGTAAAAAATATCCATTTTCAGAAGTTCTAGCTGCAGTTTCGGCTTCTTCACGAGTTTGAGTTAAGTTTAATTCAACTTCTTGATATTTTTTAATGGTATTAATCTTATTTTCTAGTATATATTTAGGTGCAAAAATTTTTAATTTAAATCCAAAGATTTTAGATAGATGACATAATGCTATACCATAATTTCCTGTAGTATAAGTAGAAATATGGGAATATTTAGCTTTAAATTTTATTTCATTTTTTGAATTTTCAGACTCATCAGTAAAACTTTTATTTATATTGTTAAATGTTTCGTTAAAAAAATTTGATTCTTGGACACAATGATCAAGCTGAGGCAAAATATTTAAGACGCCATTTAATGCGCCCCTGAATTTAAAAGAGCCTGATATTTGATTAGACTCCATCTTGAGAAAGATGTTGTTATCAAATATGTGACTTAATATATCAGAGCGAATTAATGGTGTTTGTATTGCTTTATATGATCTGCACATTTTTAATTAATAGCGTTTGAATTTAATGCCATCTTATATCTGAAATTAAATTATAACATTTTGCTTTGTTTGCTCAATTACTTACATGCAACTAAATTAAATTTAAATTGCATTTTATCGCGTATGGTCTTGACGTTAGAAAACAGGATGCTTATATATATGATTGTACAAGTTCTTAACTTTACACAAAATTTATTTTTATGAGCACCAATTTACAATTTCAAGTTTCAAAAATTCAACCTCTACATGATAGAGTATTAGTCGATGTTTTTGAACCTAAAGAGAATACGACTAAAGGCGGTATCATTATACCGGAAAATTCTAAGGAAAAACCAAGTATAGGCATAGTAGCTGCTGTAGGCCATGGCACAGTTACATCTGATGGTAAAAAAATTGAATTGTCAGTTAAACCTGGCGATAAGATAATTTTTGGTAAATATGCTGGCACAGAAATGAGCGACCATAATGGCAAAAAATATTTAATAATGAAAGAATCTGATATTCTTTGCATCGTTGAATAATATATAAATTTAATAAATAAACAACTATAAACTTATGTCTACAACAGTTAAATTTGGCTTAGATGCACGTAATCCAATATTAAAAGGTGTAAAAACTATTGCGGATGCCGTAAAAGTAACCCTGGGACCAAAGGGTAGAAATGTGATCATAGAAAAAGCTTATGGCAGTCCTCACGTAACCAAAGATGGAGTTACTGTTGCCAAGGCTATAGAATTGGCAGATCCATATGAAAATTTAGGAGCTCAATTAATTAAAGCTAGTGCACAAAAAACCGGTGACAACACTGGAGATGGAACCACAACCTGCACTGTGCTTACTTATGCAATAGCAGAAAAAGCTAATAGATATGCTTCAACTAGTTTTAATATGATTCGTATTGCTAATGGCATTAGAGCTGCTTCTAAGTTAGTTTCTGAATCAGCATTGAATAATGCTACTAAAATAGTTCATGATCATGAGATCAAGCATATTGCAACAGTATCTTCTAATGGAGATGAAGAAATAGGGGATTTAATCACTAAAGCAGCTAGAGCAGTTGGCAACGAGGGCGTAGTTACTGTTCAAGAAAGTCAAGGTGGAGAAACATTTTTAGAAATAGCCGATGGTATGGAGCTGGATAAAGGATATATCTCTTCTTATTTAACTACTAATCCAGAAAAAATGGTTGCTGAATATGATAATTGTAATGTTTTAGTTACTGATGCGACTATTTCTACAATTCAAAGCATTGTGCCTATTTTAGAGCAAATTGCACAACAAGGTAAGCCTTTGTTAATTATTTGTGAAGATATGGCTTTAGATGTACTTTCAACAATCATAGTAAATAAAATAAGAAGCGGCTTGAAAGTAGTGGCAATTAAAGCTCCAGGATTTGGAGATAGAAGAAAAGCTATGTTAGAAGACATTGCTATTTTGACTGGTGCAACTTTAATTACTCAGGACCTTGGTCTAAAAATTGAAAATGTTTCATTAAATGATCTTGGTGAAGTAGCTAGAGCTGAAGTTTCCAAGGATAGAACAGTTCTTATAAGACACAAAAATAAAAACGATAGGGACCATCTTCAGTCATCTATTGAAGATAGATGTAGCTTGATAAAGAAAGAAATATCTAATACAACTTCAGACTATGATAAAGAAAAATTACAGGAAAGATTAGCCAAATTATCTGGAGGCGTTGCTATTATAAGAGTTGGTGGAGCCACTGAGGCTGAAATGAAAGAACGCAAAGATCGTGTTACAGATGCTTGGCATGCTGTTAGAGCAGCTTTGGAAAGTGGATATGTTCCCGGTGGCGGAGTTTTTCTATTCAATACAGCTAAAAAACATCTTGATGATTATATTGCTAAAACAACTGACTTAGGTGAAGAAGAAAGAATAGGTATGGAATTGGTATCTAATAGCTTATCTACTCCACTTAGATTGATAGCAGAAAATGCTGGTAAAGATGCTTCACAAATTGAATATAGAATTGCACAAGATGCAGGCGACAATCCTAATTATGGGTATGATGCTCGTAATGACAAGTATACAGATATGATAAAAGCTGGCATTATAGATCCAGCCAAGGTAGTTAGTGATGTAATAATCAATGCTGGTAGTAGTGCCTCAGTCATTATTTCTACTGAATGCGGTATTGCAAAACAGCCTGAAAAAGAAAAGCCTGGCGCTTCTGGTATGCCTGATATGTCTGGAATGTATTGATAAATAGATATTTTGTCTAAACTTATTAACACTACCTCAGTCATTATTTCTACCGAATGTGGTATTGCAAAGCTGCCTGAAAAAGAAAAGCCTAGTGCTTCTGGCATGCCTGATATGTCTGGAATGTATTGATAAATAGACATTCTGTCTATTATTAGATAAAGATATTATTTTATCTGTTAAAACTTTTTTTGCATTGAGTTTATATTGAGCGCGCTATTATTTCTGCAATAATAAACTATGTTAAATTTACTGCATTATCTATTGTTTAAAAATTTTAAAGCTAACACACTATTTATCAAATGAAGTTAATTGTTGATTTTCAAGTTTCTAAAAACATAAAATAAAGTATAATTTCCAATAAATTTGGCGTTAGGTATGAAAATTACAATTTTAGGATGCGGTTGTTCAGTTGGAGTTCCAGTTGCTGGATGCAAATGTAAAATATGCACAAGTGAAAATAATAAAAATAAACGACTTAGATCATCTGTTTTTATAGAAATTGATGGCATCAATATCTTGATAGATACTGGTCCAGATCTTAGACAGCAGCTACTCAGAGCAGGTGCCCCTAGGATAGATCTAGTCATTTTGACCCATAGACATTATGATCACGTCATTGGTCTTAATGAAATAAGAAGTTACCAATTTTTTGGACCCAGTCCATTAATTCCTGTATTTACAACAGTCGATGTGATAAATTATCTTAATTTAGCATTCCCCTATATGTTTAATAAAGTAGGTAAATTGCATTTTACTAGCATAGATTATGATGATAAAATTCCATTTAAAAATTTTCTGAAAAAATCTTTATCTGATATTGATATTTCAGATAATACAAGCAGCAATACTAATAATGGCGAGAACTTTGATTTAAGTAATGAGTGTATTCAGGTTTTTCGTCAATATCATGCAATAGATTCAGATAATTTGGGAATTAAAATACGCGATGTAATATATGCCAATGATGTTGTGAGTTTGCCAACATCATCCGAGAAGCATTTTTATAACTTAAGAGCCTTGATTTTAGATTGCAAGGAATATGAACAAACTAGTGCACATATAGGACTGGAAAATGTTTTTGAGTGGAATCAAAAATATAAACCACAAAAAATTTATTTAACAAATTTAAGTCATAAAATGGATTATGATATTTTAATTGCTAGGTTAAATGGCACTAATATAGAGCCGTGTTTTGATGGAAAGGTTATTGTTTTGGATTAGTAATCTTTACCAAGGAAAAAAGTTTTTAAAAATAATCTAATTTTTGAAATTGAGGCTCAGGTATGTGTATTAAAAAATACACAAAGAAAAATATGTTTATCAAATTTTGGCATATAGGCTTGATATTATATTATAATTATATTAGTTACTCGGTTATATAGTTCACTAGCGGCAGCTGTTTACAAAGAAATTTTCACTCTGATCCATAAAGGATTAGATATCAGATCTCTTTCAAATTTAATCGATAATAATTTACATCATCATCATGAATCTTCATAATAAAATATCTGAGCTAAGCGAGCAGGGGAAAGCTGACCCACGACTTGAAAAGCCCCAGTACAACTTCAAAACACTTTCTCGATTAGCTTGCGTGCAGTCAGTTTATCTTTCCAAGGTAACCGAAGATGATTTGATTGCTTGCAGTAATCAAATATTAGAATTATATAGCACAACTGAGGATTTGCTTGAAGAAATTGTACATATCAAAACCAAGCATTTTGAAAATTTAATTAGTGAGATATCATCTCACTTCAAAGAGATTGAGGAGTTTATTGCCTCTAACTTGAAACAATCGTACGATAATATTCACAATATGATTCTATCAATCTTAATAGTTGCGGCAGGAGAAATTATGTATTTAAATACAAAGCCAAAGATTGTAGCTAATGAATTTACTAATATTGCCAATAGTTTTTTATCGCACAATGAGGTCGGAATGGTAAATTCCATAATAGACAACTTGGGCAAAAGTTACTTAAATAATATATCTAACTCGATTAAAACCTTATGATTTTATTAGCTGAACAAATTTTAGATAATCAAGAATATCTCAATAAATGTGGCATAAAAGGGCAAAATTTAGCCAGTTTGAGTAATAAAAATATTAATGTTCCGGATTTTTTTATAGTTTCATCAGAAATATGCGATTTTTACTTACAAACTCAAGACCTTCCCCAGAATCTAAAGTTTAAAATTGAAAATTTAAATGTGATACAGGCTATACTAGCCAATAATTCAAAAAATGCAGATGAAATCTTGTCTACGGTATCTGTAAGATCTAGTGGTGTAATTTCTATGCCTGGCATCATGCATACTTATTTAAATGTGGGTCTAATTAAGTCAGATTTTGATCAATATTTAGATTGTACTAGAAATAAACCAAATATTTCAAACATTAGATATAAATTTCTGATTCACTACTTAAGAAATTTAGGGGTGGTATATGACAGTTTATTTGATGGTATCAAGATAAACTTAAAAACAATTTTTTCCTCAAAAAGTCTTGTATTTAAGAATTTCACTACAGTTAAAGACAGTTTAACAGTTGATAAGATTTTATCTAACTTAGATCTAGAAAATAATTCGGAAGGTTTACTTGAATTTAAAATGTTTCTTGAAACATCAATTAATCAATCTTTTTTAGATAAAAAATTAAAATATAATGTTTTAGAAGATCCAATCGACCAAGTTCTTTTTTTTGCTGAGATGGTTTTTATGTCTTCACAGTCACTGAATGTAAATTTATATAAAAATAACAATAAAGTTCAATCAGCTATCAATACAGCTATAATAGTTCAAAAAATGGTTTATGGGGATATGGATGGATTATCAGGAGTTTGTTTTTCTCGTAATCCTATTACTGGAGAAAATAGTTTATATGCTGAAGTAGTTTTTAACAGCCAGGGCAATGATTTAGTTTCTGGATTGAAAACACCGGTTAAATTGCAAAATAAACAACACGAGATTGAGTTACATAAAATAGCTAAAACTATAGAGCAGTATTACAAGTATCCACAAGATATAGAATTTACAATTTTTAAGGACATTATATATATCATGCAAACGAGAAATGCTAAACTGACAACTAAAGCTCAGTTGCAGATAAGCTTGGATATGTATGAAGAAAATATCATTAATTTAAAAGAACTAATTAATGTTGCAAAAAATATAAATATTGAAGATAGCTTATACTCAACTGCTCAATATGATGAACAGGATATAATTGCTCATGGTATTCCATCTAATCCTGGGGCAATCAAGGCGAGAATAGCATTAACTAATGAATATGTAGAAAATAATTCTAACAAATATCCATTATGCTTAGTTAGAAACTATACTTCGGTCGATGATTATTTATTGATGACCAAATGTAAAGCATTTATTACTAAAATTGGAGGATCCACATCACATGCTTCAGTAATAGCCAGATCACTAAACAAACCAGCAATATGTGGTGTTGTTTCATTAGAGATTTATTTAAATTCTTGCCATAATAATTTTATTAAATTACACGGTAAAACTTTTTATGAGGGCGATGAAGTCGTAATTGATGGTGCAAATGGATTAATTTTATCTCCAGAAACAAAAATTATTAATAATACTGATAACGTCGAACTTTTAAGTAAATTATTGGCTTTAATTGAATCTAAACAAACCAATTTAATTGAAATAACATTAAATGCAGATACATATAAAGAAATTCAAAATAGTTCAAATTTACATATTAAAAAAATAGGACTCTGTAGAACAGAACATATGTTAGTAGATCCTAAAATGTTAAAAACTTTCAGAAATTATGTGGTAATGGCTATTATATCTATGAAGCAACCTAACATAAATGAATTCATACACTTGAAAGATTTTTATCTTCAAGATTTAATATCAATTCAAACTAGCAAATTCTCTGAAATGCTAGAATTTGATCTTTCAATTCTAGTGCGATTGTTTGATCCGCCTCTACATGAATTCTTTCAGAGTGAAATACTTCAAGATTTGATTATTAGTATCAAGCAAGATTTAGAAGAAATAGATAATATAAAAACCCTGAGTAATTTTAAAACTCATAATAGATTTAATTTGGGACTTGAGGAGTTAAAGTCAGCTATAAATGATGATCATGAGGACGTTGCAATTTTAATCGAGCAAACTATATCTAATTTACAAGAGATTAATCCAATGTTAGGTAATAGAGGCTCCAGGCTAGGTATACTTCTGCCCCAGCTATATGAATCTCAAATAATTAGTATTTTTAATGCATTAACTAAGATTCATGAAAATCAAAATTTTAATCAAGCTAATACTAAACTTAAAGTAAATTGTAAAAAAATTAGTATAACTATTCCGTTTATTAATGATTTAGATGAATTTTTATTTTTAAAAAGCATGATTAATCGAATTGAAAATCAATATAACTTACCTCAAAAAATAGAAATTGGCGTCATGATTGAAACTGTTAAAGCTTGTTTTATATCTGATAAACTGGCCCAACATGCAGATTATTTTAGCTTTGGCACTAATGATCTTACTCAAGTTTCTTTAAGTATATCTAGAGATGATATTCAAAATATACCAGCGAAATATTATGATTTTTGGAAACTGGATCCATTTCAAGAACTAGATAGTTGCGTTAAAGAATTAATAAAAATGAGTATTAATTTGGCCAAATCTACCAGCCCAAATATAAAATTCTCTTTATGCGGTGAACATGCTCGTTTTGAATCCAACCTTCAATTTTTTAAATCAGTTGGAATTCATGAAATATCAGTATCCAGCTCTGCTTTTTTAACTACAAAATACAATATGTTGATGAAATTGCATTTTAATTAATTAAACAAAAAAATAAATCGCTAGGCCTTATCAAAAAAGATATGAATATAGTTCTTATAATTAAGGCCCTAGTACATAAATTTATATAATATGGTATATAATTGGGTATATAATTACTTGTTTTTTTATGCTAAAACTACATGAATGTGACAAAATTTCTTATCCGATTGTTACTGAAAAAAGCACTATCCAAAAGTCCGAGAATAAGTACCATTTTATGGTACACCCAGAAATTTCTAAGATCTCTATCAAAACTACCATTGAATCTTTATTTGAAGTAAAAGTAAAAAAAGTTTGTGTAATGAATGTCAAAGGTAAAGTAAAAACTAAAGCCGGAAGATTAGCTAAATTAAAAGATTCTAAAAAAGCTATAGTAACTTTAGATGAAGGTCATTCAATTAATTTTGAACAGTAAAAAACTAAAGCCGGACAACGAGCCAAATTAAAAGATTCTAAAAAAGCTATAGTAACTTTAGATGAAGGTCATTCAATTAATTTTGAACAGTAAAAATTTTTTGAACAATAAAAATTTATAGAGCTACATAATAAGTAGAATCTTTTATTTTATCATAACTGCATCAAGTAGTACTATTTTAGATCTTATCTACAGAGTAGAAGTCTGAAATAGTTAATAAGCTTACTAAAAATTTAAAAGTTAATAAGCTGACTAAAAATTTAAATGTAATATATATCCTTCATTACGAATAGTTTGTAAAAATTGTGGCTGTTTAGTATCATCCTCTATTTTATTTCGCAATCTATTAACTTGTACATCTACGGATCTAGAATTAATATCTAGATACTTAGCAATTTTATCTCGAGATACTACACTATTAGACTCTATTAAAAACTTAAGTAAGCTCAATTCTGTGGTTGTTAAGCTTATTTCCTTATTGTCTTTCATTAAAGTTTTAGTTTTAATATTAAAATAAGAGCATCCAAATTGAACTATATTCGTATCTTTAGATATATATTCGTATAATAAAATAAAGTTTTTCATCTTTAATACTAATTCTAATGAATCGATTGGCTTAGCTAAACAATCGTCAGCACCATTTTCTAAAGTTTTAATTTTGATCTTAGAGCTGTTTAATCCAATTAAACCAATTATAGGCACTCGATACATTAAGGAGCTTTTTAATGTTTCGATAAATTTTATTTGAGTTTTAGTAGCAGACAATACTTCGATAATAATCAGACTAAATTTAAAATATATAAGTAAATCAGTAGCAATTTCACATGTGTCTACATCGCTTACTAAAAAGCCTTGTTTTTGTAATTCTGGAATAATAGTTTGTCTAAACTTTTCATCCGTGTCTACAAGTAAAATGTGATGAAAATATCCGCTCATAAATTAAATTTAGATCAAAGAGATGAAAGTTAGGACAATATAAAATTATCTTTTGGGATCTATTAAATAACAAAAGAAGATTACTTTTAGAAAATTTCTTAAAAATTAGCTTATTTGCTATATAATCTTTTTAGAATATGCGTGTGTTTTCAGCAAATATGAAGAACCATTTTCACGAACACATTTTATATTAGTTAATATGAGTAAAATCAAAAGTTAATAGTTAAATTTTACCAAAAATGACAGATTTTTCATCAAAAAATGATTTAGCGCGAAACAATAATCAAGTGATTACCGCAATTCCAACATTGTTCGATCACAATGACAAGGTTGATTTGTTTAAAATGAGCACTTTAATTGAATTTCAAATAGACAATGGAATTAAAGCTATCATAGTGGGAGGATCTACTGGCGAGCTACTTCTTTTAAAAAAGAATGAATATTTAGATCTTATTAAATTTATCAAAAATAAATATTCGGATAAATTAAATATAATAGGATGCTGTACTAGCGCTAGTACATCTGATAGTATTCAACAGGCAAATAATTTACGAGAACTGGGCATAAAATCTATTCTATGCGCAACTCCTTTTTATGTAAAGCCTAATCAGGCTGGGATCTTTGAACATTTTAAATTGATATCAGAAGTTTTGCCAACTATAATTTATTCTGTACCAAGTAGAACAGCAAACGATATGGACATGAGTACAATAAAAAATTTATCCAATTTAAATGGAATAATTGGTTATAAAGATGCTACCAATGATGTATCTAGAACTTTGGTACTTTCAAAATATGTGAAAGAGCAAAATTTAAATTTTAAGATCTTTGCAGGAGATGATATAAGTTATTTAGGATTTGCGGCCTCAGGCGCAAACGGTTTGATTTCAGTTATTTCAAATATTTTTCCAAAAATAGTAAATGATATTGCTGATTTAATATCTCAAAATGATTTTATAAATGCAAGACAAAAATTTTTTAGCATAATACCCCATATCCTTGTTGCTAATTTAGAAACTAATCCAATAGTAATAAAGTACATGTTGCATAAAATATTTCCTGAAATTAATTATCAGTGTAGAAAGCCTTTAAGTTCTATTTCAGAATTAGTTCGTGTAAAATGCGATGATTTGTTTAATAAATCCGCTAATTTATTTATAAATTCTTAAACAATGATAATTCCAATCCTAATTTGGTCATTCAATATTTTGATATTAATTGTCAATTTTATTACAGAATTTATTGCTTGGCCATTTTTTCTTAATCATATCATCGTAACATTATGCATTTTTGGAACTCTATATTTTTATTTTTCACTTTATAGCCAAAAAGTATCAGCTGAACATTTAAATCAAATGTCTATAGATAAAATCAACAAAATAAATTTTGAATTAAGTATGAAGCTTCAATATCTAGAAGAAAATTGTAATGAAATAAAACATTTTAAAGATTCACATGGGGAAATCATGAAGACTAATGTAATTGAGCTGACTAATAAAATGATGAGCCATATATTAGATTTCAATAAAACCGAACAGGAAAAAATACGCCAATCAGCATCGCATCAAATTCAGGATGCTAATACAAATTTTAAACAACATTTTTCAGATGTACTAGAAAAGATATCCTTTATTACTAAAGACTTTCACGAATCGAAGCAAGCAATAGAAATTATTAATAAAAACATTTTTAATCCTATAGGCGCTGGAAAATTAACTGAAATTAGTCTAGAGAATATTTTACGCAAATCTGGATTAATTGAAGGAATCGATTTTTTTATCCAAAAACATATAGCAACATCTAGTGGAGACTCAGATTCTAGCAATATTAGACCTGACGCATTAGTTATACTGCCGAATAATCATCTTATTGTAATAGATGCTAAAGCGTGCAAATTAAATGAGGTTGAAGATAAGAAATTACAAGAAAATTTTAGAAGAAATATCTTAAATCATCTAAAAAGTTTGGCTTCAAAGCGTTATGATATCAAAGCGGACCAACTAGATCTTGGAACAATTAATCTTAAGCTTAAATCTAATGATACCGGCTTTAAAAAAATTACTATACTAATGTTTATGGTGTCTGAAGAGATGGTGTCCAGCATATTGTTTAATCAAGATATTTTAGATAAATGTATAGAGCATAACATTACTCCAGTAGGACCATCTAGCATGCTAAATATATTAAGTATGTACAAGCTCTACATACATTCTCACAAAAAAGAAGAGAATTTGGATGTAATAATTAAGAAGCTAGAAGAATTGATAGAGTATATAGGAAAAGCAGGATGCTTGGTTCAAAGCATGACATCTAACATAGCTAGTTTCAATCAAAACTATGAAAAATTTACTAAAGTCTTTAATGATAAAATCATCGCTAAAGCTAACGACATCACTGAATTAGGCGTGCATGTTAAAAACAAGCTTAAATAAGTGATTAAAAGATTTGAGATAATAATAAACTTAAAAGACTTGAGATAATAAAAAAATCATCGCTAAAGCTAACGACATCACTGAATTAGGCGTGCATGTTAAAAACAAGCTTAAATAGGTGATTAAAAGATTTGAGAATAAGATTATTAACTTTCTTATTTTTGTGTAAACTCGTAATTTAATACTACAATATTAGAAAAATACAACTTCAAATGAAAATTGTGCGAAATGCAAAGTATTACAGTGTTTAATAAATTTCATGAAAATGAAACTCAGGGGTATAAGGAATCGAACCCTAGCTTACGGTTTTGGAGACCGACGTTCTACCATTAAACTATACCCCCGTTATGTCTTGAATTATACTAAAAATATCTACTGTAGTCAATTGTCATATTATTGATTGTTAAAATTCAAAAAATCTTTAAAAGTAATTTCATTATAAAAAACAAAAAATTGAAACATTGTGAGTACAATTTGATTGCCCAACTCTTTTTATATAAACACTAACCTTATGATTAAATAAGCACTGGACTTAGTAGCAATTTCATTGCCCAATTCTTTTTAAATAAGCACTAACCTTATGATTAAAGTCGCAATGGACTTAGTCACATGCCGGTATCTGAGTATACTATACTCAAAAGTAATATTTATGAAAAAAAATATTTTTGGTTCTGTGATCAATTGGCTTACTAGCGGATTAACTAGAAAATCATATAATTCTTTAAATTCTGAGAATAGTAATGTAAATGATCAATATTGGTATAGTTTTGATAATTCTACTAGTTCTATAGAAGATAATCCTATATTTGAAACTGGATTAAGTCTTTTTCTTTCAACAGCAACCAACTTGATAATTAAAGTAATTTTTAAAAATCAAGATATTTCTCCAGTAGCCAAAAATTTTATTTTGAATTTTCTAGAATCTCCAAATTTAGAAGAGAGCGGAAAAGTATTTAGGCATGTAGGATTTAAGCATCTTTTAATTAAATCTTGTGTTTATTTATATTGGAATGGAGATATTCGCACACCTAAGTTTTATTGGATAGAGTCATCAGAGGTTCAAGAAAATAAAAATGATTCTGGCATAGTGGTTAGTTATAGCTTTAACTCTTCTGCAGGATGTGTAGCAAGCATATATTCTATGATACATAATGTTAAATGTCCAAAAATTAATAAAGACGGTTTATGTATGAAAATTGAGTCCAATAAATCAAAACCTTTGACTGAATTGGCCAGAAAAGCAATTGAATTATATGAAATGCAAACTCACAAATACTCGCTTGAGATTCAAGCCAATAGCCTTGCTCAAATTGTAGTTGATATAAGTAAAGGAGCTGCATTTACTACTTCTGAATATGAAGGAATAAAGAAAGAAATAGATGCCTGTAGGCGCATTCTAAAAAAACGTGATAAGTTTCCAGAAATAAGAATGTTAACTAAGACTGGCTCAATATCAATAGATAAAATCTCTAACCCAGATCCTAATTTTGAGTTATTAGATACTCTAGCACAAAATATTTGGTCCAGTATGGGCATACCTAGCAAAATAATTATGGGACAAGGAAATGATGTTGGTTATAATGCTATGCGTAATATTTATCAATTGTTTCTATATAACAATATATATCCTTTTACTAATTTCTTTTTATCCCAAATAGAGCATTATTTTAAATCTATTATTTTAGCAAACTCTAAGGGTTTTGGTATGCATGCTTCAAGGAATAGTGTGGATTTTAAATTAGAATCTGACCCATCTTCTGAATTATGGTTCAATGAAAGAATTACTGAATCAGCTAAAAATTTAATTGATGTAGATTTTTTGACAGCAGAAGAAAAACGTAAGCTTTGTTATCATCCTGCTAATGCAGTAATAATATAAAGCAATTTAGTTTTTTATGATGTAAATATAAGATACTATGCAATCTGCAACTTTATGTTATTATCTTATTAATATGAGCATGCTTATTTTTTATGTCTAATACTTTCGTAGTCAACAAACAAGATAGTCTAAGAAGATTGGAAAATTTATCCAAAATAGAAGTTTCACCTCATAAACATGAGAATTTTATTAGACAAGTTGAAGCTATAAGAATAGTAATATCTTCTATTCTAGACATTAAATGCAATCTAGAGCCCATGGCCAGTGTGCATGAAATTAGTTTAGAAATGGTGAGAGATATTACAAATCAAAGAAATGATAGGGAGGCAATACTAAGCATGGCCCCTGAAGATACTAAGGATAAAATAAAGCAATTAAATTATTTTGTAGTTCCAAAGGTATTGTAGATTTTTATTACCATGAGTCTTAAATTAGAAAACTTTAGTATCTATTATGATGACTTAATAATAATAAAAGATATTAATTTTGAATTCAAGAAGAATTTTATCAATATTTCAGGTCCAAACGGCGCTGGGAAAACTATTATGATTGAAAGTCTTTTGGGTTTGAAAAAATTTCAAGGCAAAATTCATTTTGGAGTTCATGAAATCAAATCATTGCATGATGTTACTAATAATTTATTGTACATAGGACATACATCTTCTATTTCACAATATTTAACTGTGAAAGAGACTTTGGATTTATGGGCTTCAATTTACAATTCAATCATATTAATTCCTGCTGCTGTTTTCTACTGGGACTTGGAAGATATTTTAGATATGAGAATTTGTGAACTTTCTAAAGGTACGGTAAAAAAAGTAGAATTAGCTAAGTTGATGGCTTGTAAATCTGATTTTTGGGTTTTAGATGAGCCATATTCTAATTTAGATACTAATTCCAAAGGTAAATTAGAGCACTTAATTAGAATTAGATTAGAGAATGGTAGTTATATTATTTCAACTTCTCATGATAGATTAAGTAATGATGGCCTTGTTATTTAAAATTGAGATTATAAAGTATTTGATTTGATTTATTGACACTCCATAAAAACATAATTTGACTTGATTTATTTGCTTTTAATCAGTTTTGATTGTCTTAATCAGTTTTATTTCACATTCAATGTTGCTGAATATAAAATAATGAAAATAAATCAAAAAATTTATTGAGAAAATTGCAACAGTTTTTAGATTTAGGGTTGAAAATTGATTAATAATAATTATATATATATTATAGATACCAGTAGTATTACCATGTCGAATAGTCAAAAAGATTACTATGAAATTTTAGGCGTTAATAAAAGCGCCACTCAAGATGAAATAAAAAAAGCTTACAGGAAATTAGTGATGAAATATCATCCAGATAAAGTTAAACATTCTGGAGGAGATGTAAAAGAAGGAGAGGAGAAGTTTAAAATGATTAATAATGCCTATCAAACTCTATTTGATAAAGATAAAAGAGCTCACTATGACAGAACTGGTCAGGAACCTGGCGCCGCAGGTAGTGGAAGTGGTGGATATAGTTCACAATCTCAAGGTTTTAGTGGTGGAAACTTTGATTTTGATGTTGAAGATCTTCTTAAGCAATTTATGGGCGGGGGCAGATCAAGTAGACAAAGCCAACGTGGCAAAGATTTAACTACTGAAATTGCAATATCTTTAGAAGAAGCGTTTTATGGCACGGAGAAATCTATTAAATTCAAGGCTATGTGTCAATGTGGTAGCTGTAAAGGAGTTGGCCATAGTAATAACAATGATGTAAGCACATGTTCAAATTGCAAAGGCCATGGTTCCATAGCAATAAGGCAAGGTTTTTTTGATTTTCAACAAACATGTCCTAGGTGCGCTGGTTCAGGCAAAGTTATAACTAACCCTTGTATTACTTGTAAAGGTTATGGTAAATTTCTACAAACAAAAGATATAAAAATTAAAGTACCATCAGGTATAGAGGAAAGTTATAAAATTAAATTTGATCGAGAGGGTGAGGCTGGTGGTGCCGGAAGCGCTCCAGGCGATCTTTATATCAGCATAAATATAATGAAGCATGATAAATTTACTCTTAAAGGAAAAGATTTACACTGTGCTTTGAATGTTGATTATATCAAAATGATTTTAGGGGGCAAAATTGAAATGATGGGAATAGATAAAACCAATATCACTATAAACATTCCGGCGTACTGTCAGCATAATAAAGTTTTGAAAGTAGAAAAACAGGGCATGTCTTACTATAAATCTCAGTCTAGAGGTAATTTATACGCAAAATTAAATGTAATATTGCCAAATAAGCTTTCGGAAGAAGATAAAGAATTGCTACAAAGGATTCAAAAAAATCAAAATCCTAGTACTGGAGATGCCAGTTCTACTGCAGCTAAAAGTAGTATTTTTAATCTTTGGAGACATTAAATTTAGATATTTCTAATATTAAAAGCAACGGTTCTAGTACAGCAAAAGTAGCTAGTTGCAGTTAACCTCTGACTGCTTTCTATCTTGTGAAGATATTAACTGAGCCAGATAGGCACCAATTACCAAACCAAAATCTGAGCTAGGTACAGCAATTGCCAACACCAAAGGCTATACTGCGACCAAAAAGCAGTTAGATCCTGACTACTTTCTATCTTTTGAAATTTAATTTATTGTTTTTACAAACTCATTAAAGATTCCAACACCAAAGGTTTTAGGATACCAAAGCCGTTAGCTTATAATCGCTTCCTATTTTTTATAGATATTAACTGAGCTAGGCGGGACATCAATTACCAAACTAAAATCTGAGCTAGGCGTACCAATTTCTAATACCAAAAGCAATGGATCTAGTACAGCAAAAGTAGTTAAGCCCTGATCGTTTCCTATTTTTTATATAGACATTAAATTTAGATATTTCTAATACCAAAAGCAACGGTTTTAGTGTGACCAAAGTAGTAGCTCCCCTAACTACTTTCTATCTTTTGAAATTTAATTTATTGTTTTTACAAACTCATTAAAGATTCCAACACCAAATCCGTTAGCGCCTGATTGCTTTCTATCTCTATGAGTTCCAGTGGAACAAGTTGCTATATCCAAATGTGCAAAATTAATTTTTGGATTAACAAAATATTGCAAAAATGCTGCAGCTGTGCTGGATCCAGTAAAACCTTGATTTGACGTAGCGATGTTTGCTATATCAGCGGCCGAAGACGCCATTTGTTTTAAATGATGTAAATTACATGGCATTAACCATAAGTGCTCCAATGCTTTATTTCCTGATGATATCAATTGCTCAGCCAAAGTTTTACTATTGGAAAATATTCCAGCATGTACATTGCCTAATGCCACACCAATTGCGCCAGTAAGAGTTGCAATAGTTATTATGTTTTTTGTATTGATAAAATTTGTCTGCGCATACTGTATTAAATCTATAAGTACCAATCTGCCTTCTGCGTCAGTATTCAAAACCTCAACAGTTTTACCGGACATACTTGTAACTATATCTCCAGGCCTTTGTGCATTTCCACCCGGCATATTTTCTACTAACCCAACTATTCCTACTACGTTCACCTTATCGCCTCTTTTAGCAAGTGCATATAATGAGCCAACAGTAGCTGCTGCGCCACACATATCAAATTTCATTTTATCCATATTAAAAGATGGCTTTATAGATATCCCACCTGTATCAAAACAAACTCCCTTGCCTATAAAAACAGTATGAACATCAGATGAAGCGCTTTGATTGCCTGTATATTTAATTATTACAGTCTTTGAATGTTTGATAGAACCTTGGCCAACTCCAAGTAAAGACCCCATCCCTAACTCCTGCATTTCTGCCACATCTAAAACTTTAACTTCAACTCCATCAATTTTAGAGAATATATTCTCTATGTAATTGGCAAAAGTTTCAGGATATAAATGATTAGGGCTAGAATTGCCTAAATCCATACATATCTTGTATCCTAAGTTTAAATTATAGGTATCATTATTAAATAAATCTTCAGCTTGTTTGGCTAAGATATCAGTTTCAAGAACAACTTGAATTACTTTAGCTGTATTTGAACATAATAGTGTAGCAGAGTTATCTGAGGGAGCTGAGAGAGCGGCGTCTGAGTTTATACATTCGCAATATATAGCACATCTACAATCATTTGGATTTATTGAGCTAATAGATTTGAGACCCTTGGTCTGATTGTATGTGAATTTATAGTTTGCATATTCCAAAGCTTCAGCTAAATAATTCCCAATTAAAACTTGATGTGATACATCTGAAACAGCTAAACTATCAATCGTCTTAATGTCTTTAGGTAAATATGCCTGAAAAGATTTGTACTTAGAATGTAATAAGTTGTAACTAAAACTTATTAAAGTTTTTCTATCAACGCAATGTAAGTTTCCTGCCCCAAAAAATACCATACTGCTCCATTTATCATCATGAAAAAGAGGCATCTCCAACATTTTGTTTGCATTACCACAGAATTTTTTCTTTTTTAAATAACTAGATATTTTACCAAGCATCTTTTGATCCCATGCTTGAAAATTTTCACACAAGACTAATTCTTTTTTATCATTTTGACCAATAAAAAAAACATATACTTCGCAAGAGTAACACTCATCAGATACAAACTTAATTTCTAGTTTTCTATCGAGTTGATTGGTATATTCAGCTAATCTATCACCGTAGGAATCAAGATTTTTAGATGCAGACATGATCGACTTTTTAATTAATTCAATTAGATTATAACTTATTTTATATCGAGCTGTAACCCCCTTAGTTGAAAGAGAAAATAAATTCTACCTATTTAGTTTTTTTGTGCCTTTTATAAAAAAACAAATAGCCATCCAAAGCCTTTAAGCAAATTATATTTTCTAAAAATAAAAGCTTTTATTATCGAATAAAAATTAGTTCCAAGCCAAGGTTTTTAATTCAAAGATTTAGAACTCAAAATTGACTGCAAAATTAAAATATTGCAGTTTATCTTCTTTAGCAAACATTAAAGGATATGAAAAATTGACAGTAACTGGAGGCAAAAAAGCCGCGAATTCAACAGCTGCGCCTATACCAACAGAAACCCTAGGTGTTTTAGTTTCAATGTATTTGCCTTCGTAATATTTATCAACTCCAAAAGTTGATCCAATATCTATGAATGCCAAGCCTTTAAGTCTTAAAATCTCATCTATAAATATTGTTTTTTCATATTGAAGAGATGCGGCATAATACCATTCTCCATTTAAAGATTTGCCGTCAATAGGTTTTGAATCTTTAAATTTGACTGGATCTATTTTAGATTTGTCCAATCTAGGACCTATGCCTCTTGACTCAAAGCCTTTTACTATAGGTTCACCGGAAATGAATTTTTCATCTGTTCTTAATGAATAATCCCCAATAGCTTTCATTACACCGCCAGATAACTTAAATTTTATAAATGCATCATCCGAAATTTGATTGATGAATTTATATTCTGCTTCACTCTTGAAGTACTTGACGTTACCACCAATTCCAGCTAATTCAGCAGATAATGTTAAAGTCATATTGCGGTCATTAAATGGTCTCTCAGGACTTAAATCAAAAATGAACTTACTCTGTAAAGCAGAAGTCGTATATTGTCCAAGCTCTCTTTCTGAAATTATATCTCCTTTTTTCTTGGCATCTTTTTTTTGTTCCTCAGAAAGATCTAGAGACTCATGTTTAAAAGTGTATTGTAATATTTGAGACATGCTATCAGACCAGCTATAGGATGCGCCAAAAGCTAATTTAAAAGCTGTTTTGCGATAATTTTGAGCCCTGATTCCAAGAAGCTTTTTTAACTCACTTTCATCAGTGGATGGCGTTGCGCTTAAATTTACAGAAGCGAAAGTATTAATATCTTTTTCAAACGTTACCGGGGAAGAAAAGGATAAACCAGTTTCAACAGAACCTTCAAATGAAATGTTAGCATTAACACTAAGTGTTTTGCCTAAGCCTATTAAATTTAATTCAGTATAACTCCCAGTCATACTTGGCATTTTACCACTGCTAAATGTCATTTCAAATCCAAGTTTTGTAGTAGGCTTTTCATCAACTTCAACAATTAAATCTAATTTACCATTAGGCTTACTAATAAATTCTGGCCTTACACTTTTAAAGAAACCAGATTCATTCAACCTTCTTATACTAGAAGCAATTTTGGTTTGATTAAAACAATCGCCCTCAGCAATCTTCATTTTTTTCAAAATGATTGAGGTTTGAGTTTTCTGATTATTTCTAACTATAATGTTATCTATGTAGTACTTGTTAGTATTTTCTAATAATAATTTAACATCTACAGTTTTATCATTATAGTTTTTGCTAATATCTGGTTGTATTACTATTTCCGGATACCCAATTCTGGATAAACTTTTGGATATATGATTAGAAACTGCATCAACCTTATTCATATTAAATGGACTATTTTTCTTAAGCCAATTTTTATCTATTTTAATATCAACTCCAGTTGGATTTGATACTGTAATTTTGTTAAAAGTATATTTATTTCCGGGATTAACATCAAATATCAAGTTAAAATATTTCCCATTTTCTGATAATTGCACTATCGAACTTAAAACTTCTACATCTGCATAGCCTTTAGAAGCAAGATAAGATTTGATTATGGATATATCATTTTCTAGGTTTTGAGGTTTATAGCTTGAGCCCCCAGCAAAATTACTCCATAGAGAATCTCTTTTGCTGGTTATTAATGTTTTGAGAACTCTGATTGAAATATCTGTATTTTCTAGTCCATTAATGAAAATACTTCTAACAAAAATTTTAGGACCTTCTTTAATATTAAACTCTAGCTTAACTTTACCAGGAATCTCCTTTTTAATACTAGATGAACCATCAATATAAAATCTTCCCCCGCCTCCATACATGTGCTTTATCAGCTTATTATCTCGTTCTAAATTTTTTAAAGTCAAAGAACTGCCAGGTTGGGATAGTAGTTCAGCCTGAATAGATTTAGATTTAATTTTTTTGTTACCAACAATTTCTACACTCTCTATAATTGGATTTTCTTCAACAATAACTTTTAAGATTTCACGCTTTGGCTCTGTTATAATTTGTGCAAAAAGACCTAAGCTATATAATTTTTTTATAATCTTGTTCTCTAATTCTGGCGAGTATTCTTCATTCTTAAATTCGGAAAGGTAATATTTAATTGTTTTATCAGATAGACGAGCATTGTTCTCTATCTCAAAGTCTTTTATATTGACCGCCATACTGACATTTGCCAAAACTAAGGTCAGCAAACTTTGAAAAAATAATTTCTTCATTTTAAATACGTTTTTTATTAAATTAAATTTTCTATTTACCAAATTATTATCTTAAGCCTATTAGATTGATACTGCAAAATAACTTTTGGGTTAAAAAGTTATTGTAAAGATACAATCAATATTTTTGGCGCGGATTCATAAGTGACACATCAAATAAATTTTTTCATTCTAGTTATAGAATTCAATGAAGCACAAAAATTGTGGTATCAAAATGAAATTACAACTACAACACATAAATATAACTATATTATCCTATTTTCTTAACAAAACCAAAGTCATAAGCTGCATTTAAGATATATATATAGTATTTTAAGTAACAATATGTTGTAAAATAACATTACAAACACTTGGACTAACTTCGTGATAAGCATCATATTTTTAGGAAATATAGGTACCAAATATGCATTAAATCGACACAATATAGGATTTATATATGCAGATCAAATTATTAATCAAGATCAAAGTTTTAGTTTGAAAAAAAGTATTAATGGCTTTGTTTTTGAAACAACTGCAGAATATTTCTCAAACTATAATATCTCAAAAAACCCTAACACAATTATAAATAATTCGCAAAAAATAGTCTTAATCAAACCTAATTGTTATATGAACGAATCAGGAAACATTGTTTCTTCTGTTAAATCTAAGTATAATCCTCAGAAAATCATTGTATTACATGATGAATTAGATTTACAATTTGGAGTTATAAAACATAAATTTGGCGGTGGAGACAATGGTCACAATGGACTAAAGTCCATAACACAAAGGATTGGACCAAATTATTGGAGAATTAGATTTGGAATTGGAAGGCCACTGAATGAAACAAGCAATAACATAAACAAATGTATTAGTGTTTCAGATCATGTTTTGAGTAATTTTACTAAGGATGAATTAAAAGTAATAACATGCAAGCATGAAGAATTAGTTAGCCATATTGTTCAAATAATATCAACTTAAATAATTAGAAAATTATATATTCAGTCGCTTTAGGTGTTTAAAATTTAAATATTTGGCTGTAGAAATTTTAGATGAACAGTCCTTATCGTATCACTATCTAGTAGTAATTCGACTAACTTTTATATTATTTTTGTTGTATTTTGTGTATATAATTTGAATAATGAGACTTTAATAAATCATGGAAATAGTTATCCAAAAATTTGGTGGAAGCATCTTGAATAACATTGATGATATACCTAAAATTGGGGCTCATATAATCAAAGAATTACAACGAGGAAATTTTCCTGTAGTAGTTGTTTCGGCATTTTTTGGTGAAACTAATAAATTAATTAATCAATTTAAGAATATTAATTTAATATCTAAAAAACATTCTAAAAGTATTTTAGAGCTTGTAAATTCAAATAAATCAACTTGCGTTGATTCTAAGTTATATAATGAACTACCACAAAATAATTACAATATAGCAAGAGACGAACTAAGCAATAATAAAATAGAAAATATGAACAATATTTCTGCTAATTTGAGTTCTGAAATGGACATGGCTTTAAGTACTGCAGAAGGCTTAACTAGTAGTTTGCTAGCTTATTATTTAAATAAAATAGGATTTAAAGCAAGATCTTTAATGGGATGGCAAGTGCCTATTTACACCAATAATCAATATCAAAATAGTAAAATTATCAAAATTAATGATTTTGAGTTAAAAGATCTAATAAAACAACAAATTATTCCAGTAATAGCCGGATTTCAAGGCGTTACTAATAATTTATCTTCTAGTCAAAAAAATCTTAATGACAGCATAGGATCACATAGTAGAATTACAACTTTAGGAAGGGGTGGAAGTGATATAACCGCCATATCTATTTCTAGAGCACTTAAAGCTAAACGAGTAGACATATATAAAGATGTAGTAGGAATTATGTCTGGCGATCCTACTTTAATTCAAGATGTTAAGCCCATTATGGAATTAGATTCTTATATGATGTATCTTTTATCGAGGGCAGGTGTTAAAGCTTTAAATTGTAGAGCTGCTGCATTAGCTTTTAGATATAATATTCCCGTTAGAATAGTTTCATTTAAGAATGATAATCAATATACCTATATCAGTCCATCATTTGAAGCGCGTGATTATTTTAAAAAAACACAAGTCATTAACAAATTCAATACCCAAATTAATCCAATAAATATGCATAATATAGAAATCGAAGAGGTTATCAATATAGCTTTACAAACAAACTTAGTGAAAATAAATTTTGGAACAAAAAATACATTCTTAGAAATTATAAAATTAACCAAAATAATTGAAAATAAGGCTAAAGTTTTACCAATTAAGATAACGGAAAGTTTTTTGATATATTGTGATCCTGATCAATTAAATGAAATTATAAACATAGACTGTAAACTAGAAGCAGAGCATGTGTCTCTCGTTACATTAACAGGCTTTAATTTATTAAGCATTGAAAATATATTAGATATTTTATATAGACAAGTGGCTGAGCTTGACTTGAAGATAATTTTGGCCGATTTGACAGAAATCAAAATAGAAATTGTTTTAAAAGGCAGACAATATGAAAAATTAGCTGAAAATTTACATAAAATATTTATAAAACAATGATTTTCTAACAATTTAGTATTTTGGTTTAAAATCAATTACATTATAATAATATATATATAGTTTTCTTTAATAGTATAAATAAAAAATTGAAACAGAGCTTGTTTATATACATTTTACTAATGTTTTTTCTTTCTGGTTGTGGTAAATCTAAACTGGAAGAAGTAAATCATCGTACCAGTGAGCACGTTAGTAAACCATTTAAAAAAAATAGAATAGAACAAGGTTACTTGATTGCATTTTATAATCTTGCAGAATCGGAGTGCGATAAAAAAAACTACTTATTTAATCCGCGCTATGCGTCATTGATCAATGACGACGTTTATTTAAAGCAATATGCTGAAAGTGTTAAAGATAAAGTCTTTAGTCTTAAGCAAATGAATACTATAGCAAAACAAAAAGTTAATTTGATGTTAAGTAACATTTATTTGTTACAAAAAAAATACAAAAGCATACCAAATCCACCTTTATTTTTAAGAGTCAAGATGAAGCTAAACATTGGCAACTATCTAGATCATTTATCTGTTTTAGATCAGTACTACAGTAACTTGCCCATACTCTCTCCTGAAGAAAAAGCCTATATTACTAGTAGATATGGAAATAGATGTATGGAGATAATATCACGTAGTTTTACTAAATCAGGTAACTTTGCCAAAAAAAAATCTAAAAGAAAATCAATTGCAAAACAATTTAGTAGATCAAGAGTTTGTAAAACGCACTATGGAATAGATATAAAGTCCAGTAATACAGATATATATGCCTCGGGTGGTGGGGTAGTAATTGCAGCTTATAGAGCTCCTGATTTTGGAAATAACATTATAATCGATCATGGACATAATATTAGATCTAGATATGCTCATTTAGATAAAATACGAGTAAAAGTTGGAGAGCAAGTTGCTAGAGGTCAAAATATAGGAATTCAAGGTAATTCCGGTAGAAGTAGTGGGCCACATCTACATTTTGAAATAATTATTAAAAATCAAAGAATTAATCCTGAAGATTTTATTAAGTTTTTAGAAATATTCGATTATAGAAGATAAAGCATCTGGAGATTATTATAAAGTATTATCTTTGACTTAGAAGTTTGAATCGGTAATTATTGAATTTGAGTTAATAATTATTTTTTTCAAAAACATAATTAAGTTATTTATTTCAATTGAACAGATGCGCAATATCTTAAGTTAGTTTTATAGTTCAACAATAACCAAAGTATTAATCTCCTCATAAAAATCATAAAGTCATATGATGCTTATAAGTTTGTCCTATAAGCCACTAAAAAAGAGTTTGACTTTTGAGCCTAAATAATCTAAAATATTCTTGATATACATTGTTTTGTGTGAGATCAAACTTTGTTATTCTGACACAAATTACAACTAAATCATAATTAAAACATTTAATCGATGAAAACTTTTAGGAAAAGCAGCAAAACTTCTCTACCTTCTGTTAAAGGGTATCAGAGAAAATCAATTTTGATAGACGCAAATGGTCTAATATTAGGTCGATTAGCTGCTAAAATCGCTTCTATATTAATGGGAAAGCATAAAGCTGAATATACTCCACATATGGATTTATCTGATGTCATCATAGTAATCAATGCTGAAAAAATTGGACTAACGGGCAACAAAGCTGATATAAACACCGGTAAAAGATATTTTAGACATACTAATCACCCTGGTGGTATTAAAGAAATCACTGCAGGTAAAGTTTTAGCAGGAAAATATCCTGAAAGAGTATTAAAGCAAGCTGTCTTTGGAATGTTAACCAGGAACCCTTTAAATAGATCTAGAATGAAACATCTGTTTATATATGAAGGCTCTGAACATCCGCATGCAGCTCAACAGCCCGCTCTATTAGATTTTGGTAGTTTTAATCGTAAAAATTCAGTCTAGTTTTTCATCTTAGTCTATAAAATTCAATAGGCACATTAGCCAGAAGACCTCTTTAAATAGAGTTTTTAAAATCAGAAAGCGGCGAATTAATAAGTTAACTTTTTTCTAAACTTTCTTTTTTAATGAAAACATAAACTATAAAAAATTCATTGTTTATATAAAAGCAAATTCTCTGCAAAAAAAGTTCATTGTTTGTATAAAAGACAATTATTGCATAATTTAATCTTATAAAAATATTTACTAATTTAAGTTCGTTAATTTAAGTTTATGGAGATAGAGATTGAAAAAATGGTAAAGCTTAAAAGATATTATTTTGCTTAAAGTAACTAATAATCTAAAGCTTGTTTTACTGATTTGTTAAGCAGCTTAACTGCTTTGACAAGAGGTCAGATTGAAATCTTTAAACAAGTTCACATCTTAATTGTATTTGCAATAGATAGGATTGAAAATCTAGCAAATTATGTCTTATATATAAATAGTTGTTGTTAACAATGTAGGAAAACAACAGTAACTAATGTAGGAAAACAACAGTAACTGATGATAAAAAATTGTATTTACAATAGATGGGGTTGAAAAATCTAACAAGTTCATATGATATGTCTTCTATGTGAAATTTATAGCTTTTTTACATAGTTGCTATTAATAATACAGTGGTTCCAGTAATTAATGATCAAAAATATATTGATAAGACTTATATTTATCTTGATCTTGTAGTATTAGAGCTATTACTTACTTTTTTGAACCTCTCTACAAAACTTACTTTTTTTAATTCTTTTGATTTTGCTACATGGGTTAATTTTTCTTTAAACTCTGGTGTTTTTAATGCATCGACCTTATGTGTTGAATTTCCCCATTCTTCATATTTTTTTGTGCTATTTTGATTATTTATAGAATTTTTTGATTCCATTTCTTGATTTATATTACTACTTAGTCCTTTACTGCTTAATGCTTCTGAATTACTTAATCCTTCTCTTGAATATGAAAGTCCTTTGTCCTTTTTTGATAATAGTTCTTTTTCTATTTTATTTCCAATTACTAGATATTGATCTGCCGCTTCTCTTAAAGAACTTTGAATACTTTTATCGTTAGCATGAGCGGAATGAATGTTAGAGGAAACAAATATAGATTTAAACTTATTAAAAGCTTTCTTAATTAAATTCTTAATTGATTCAAACAGGCTTCGAGTTTTTACTGTATCTATATTTGTATATGTTCTAGTAACTTTTTTAAGCATTTCTTCTTTCAAATTTTTATCCTCAATTCCTTGAATAGCATTTAATGCTTTTCCACATTTAAGCTTAAATTCTGCTTGTTTTTGATCTGCATTCCAATAATTAAACTTACGATCTTTCATTTCTGGCGAATCTAACATGTCTGCAACATCTTTAATAGTCGCACTTACTTCTTCTGCTGTAAAAGCTGGTTTAGCAAGCTCGGGATTTTTAAATATAGCTTCAACTAAAGGATCAATATTATATTTTGCATCCATGCCATAACGATGCATTAATGTTTCGCCATGCTCAGCTGCAACTTCATTAAAAGCATTTTTGACCGCATTTCCTAAAGCTTTCTTAATTTTTTTTTCGCTGAAGTCTCCTGTTAATAAATCACCAAACTCATTTACTTTAAGAGATTTTAGAGTTTCAGTAATTATATCTTTGACCTCACTTTCTTTAATGCCTAAAGTATGCACCTTATCAGGCTCAGGCTGTGCTTGTATATCTAATGCCATCGTGGTCGCTAAAATAGAAGCCATGTCTGGTAAACTTTGTAAGAAATCCAAATCTTTCTTTGCGCATAATATATCGCTTATCATATTTTCTGGTAAATTTTGTATCAAATTTTTTTTAACATGCGTCTGAGTTTTAGCTAGCTTTAACATCAATAAATTACTGCTTGATATTAAATCTCTGTTTTCATTTATAAAGTTCTGCATATTCTTCGGATCAGCTGTGTTATAAATCTCTTTTGCCAATGACATATAGTGATTTTTACCTATATCCTGCTCTTGATCTCTAGACCTTTTTTCAATTCTTTCTTTATAGTCTCGATACATACTAAGTTCTGGATCTTGAGCGCGATTGTTAGAGATCTGGTTTTGTCCTAAAGAATTAAGGTTTTTACTGTTTTCAATAATAAATTCACTGATTTTTTCTAAATTATTTTCGTTTGTATTTTTCATAAGTTTTAAATAAAAATTAAATTAAGGTTTAAAAATTTTTGTACTATGATATAGCACGTCCGGAGTTACGTCCAGATTTATGTATCAAAGATTCTTTATGGCAAAATCTTTCAATAAAAGATGGTTGATCATAGTGAATAATGTCTTGATTTTTCTGCTTTGGATCAAGTCCAAAAAGCATTTTAAACACATTCTGAACAAATTCTATAGCACGTTTATAAATAGATATGGTTATTTTATTTTCAGCCTCTATACTCTGACTAGTCTCTTTTGCAATATTTAATTGCACCTCTTCTATTTTTTGCATTATATATTTTAAAATACGACACTGCTCTTCTTTATTTTTTTCAAATAAAAGTTTTTCAATGGATACATCTTTAATTCTTTCGGCTTCCTGAAGATAAATAGGCGGCATAGCAGGTGTGCTAAAAGGCTTTTGATGTAATGCATTAAAAGAATGTGATTCTTTATCAGATTGAGCTATCTTTGATTCAGCAGATTGGAATATCTTTGATTCAGCAGATTGGAATATCTTTGATTCATCAGACTCATTTAAATTAAATTTTTTGATATCAGATTGATTTAATGATTGATCGTTTATCTTAAAATGAAAAGCTTTGAATACTATATCAACAATTATTTTTTTCCCAAGTTCAGTTTCGCCAAAAAGCATATTTAGACTATGTTTAGAATTTGCTGAGACTTTAAATTTTTTTAACTCACGAGCCATGCATCCTAATTCAACTAAAACTTCTGTATTAGATTTTTTGTTTAAAGTAGATTTATTGCTTAAAGCAGAATCATTATTCATATTTTTACTTAAGGCAATCATGCTATTTTCGAGCTCCAATAAGTTTTGGTCCTTAAGTTTTTTTTTAGATGAGAATAAATATTCAGTGCATTGTTTGAGTATCGTATACTGCTTATTTATTTCTTTTTCTGAAAGCTTAGGTGCAATTATAGAAATTTGTTTTAAGAAAAATTCCCCCAAATAATCTTTCATTTTATCTTTTGATATATCTGTTTTTGTCAGTATTTTAATTAGCAATGCGTTAGCACTTTTATCTTCTATTGTAGAATTGGCATGAGTTTCATTTTTAATATCATGAGCATTTTTAATGCCATTAGAATTGATATGTTTATTAAAAGCATGTAAAACATATTCTAAAGCTTGATTCTCAAAAGTATTATTTTGCTGAGAAGCAGCTTTAATAGCCTCAGCATGAATAGACTCAGCATGACTAGCATTTTGTGAAGTTGTCACATGCTCGCCCAACTCTAAAGCATGCAATATAGATGCATTTAAAATTGGCTCTAATGTATTTGCAATATTGGGAAGCTCTAAAAATAAAAACTTTAAATTCTCTAATTGAGTTTCTGATAATGGATTTTCTTTGCTTAAAAATACAAGGCCTCTTCTTACGTAATCCTCAGGTTTTGTATTAGGGATTAAATCTACAATTTCTTTTTGCTCTTGTTGTTCTTGTTGATTTACAGGGCTTTTTTGAAATTCTTCAATTTGCTCTTGTTGATTTACAGGGCTTTTTTGAAATTCTTCAATCACATAGGCAGCTTTTAAATTTTTGATTACAGGGTTGCCCTGATGATTTGAAATGCGAACTATATTTAGTTCGTGAATCGATATAGGATCTTTATTTGACTCTGTTCTTGATTTATTAAATTTAGTTACGGAATTATAAAATTTCTGCTCTTGAATTAAGTTATTAAGTATAACTTCTTGAGCATTAATTTTTGTAGCCTCATCTAGATTTGTATCTTTAAGATAAAACTTCATTAAGCCTAAAGTCATTTGACACATATAAGAATTCTCTAACAAAGAAGGCTCTTTCTCAAATAATTCTTTAGCAAACATATATCTTTTTGCTAAATCTTTATCATAAACACTTTTCATATAATTTTTTGAAGTTCATTGTTTTTACTTCTCGACTTTAAACTTTACTTTCAATCTGGCAAGATTTTCAAAAAAGCCTATTCTTAATTTTAATTTTTATGAACGACGCTTAATTAAAAAAACTACTAGAGATATGTGTAAATATTTATATTCAATAATGTGATACATTAATAATTATAACAAACTAGTTAAATTTAGATAAAGTTTTTTTAAAGGATTTAATATATATAATTTTTTTGTTATATATTGACAATACTTTAATATTTTTTATTGTAAATTTGTGAAAATAAATAAAATATCAACAGTATTTGAGACGTTTCAATAGTGAAAAACTATGATAATAGCTTATTAAGTTTCAATAGTAAAAACTATTACAATAGTTTATTGAGTTGATTTTGCTATTGGAACTAATTTCATATATAGAATGTTTCCTAAAAGCTTAGGAGGATATTCTGGCTTTGCTATGTCAAGTGTATCAGCGCAAATTTTATCAAAGAGCTTCATTCCATTTTCTTTGTGCAAAGCTTGGCGCCCTCTGTATATAAGACTTACCTTAACATGATCTTCACCTATAATAAAATCCCGCATATGTTTTATTTTGGTATTTAAATCATTTATACCAATATTTGGTTTTATTTTAATCTCTTTTACAATTAATGTCTTTTGCTTCTTTTTGGCTTCTGTAGATTTCTTTTTTTCTTCATACTTAAATCTAGCAAAATCCATTATTTTGCAAACCGGAGGGGCGGCATCAGGAGAAATTTCAACTAAATCTAAACTTCTGCTCTTTGCTATACTAAGAGCCTGGTCCATTCCCATGACCCCAAGCATCTTACCATCACTATCCACTAACCTCACTTCATTGACAGTAATTTGAGTATTGACCCTCATGCGTTTATTAAACTTGCTAATAGAACACCTCCCTTGCTTAAAATAATATTTTTCTTAGCTTAGCACAAAAAATTTACCAAACCAAATTTTTTAACTATAAAAGTATCTTTATTAAAATAAAAAATCATTATTTGTCACTATTGATTCTTTTTTTCAGTTAAAAACTCCACTAATTGAGAAATTGAAATTTGATGTTTTATATTTTCTATTCTCAAAGTAATTAAGTTTTGAGAGGCTTCTTCTTTGCCTATGATGACTAACACAGGTATTTTCATACTAGTCATTTCGGCAATTTTTTTGCCTATTCTTTCGTTATTTTTATATAGATATACCCTAAATTCAATATCTAGCATATCAAATACTTTTAGCGCATACTCATTTATTTCCTCAATATCATCTGATACTTTCAAAATAGCAATTTGAACTGGGCTTAACCAAAATGGCAATTTTCCAGAATAATGCTCAATTAAAATCCCAATAAATCTTTCAAAAGATCCAAGGAAAGCCCTGTGTATCATTACACAATTCTTTTTTGCTCCAGTTTCTGATATATATTTAGCATTTAATCTTTCTGGCAAAACCATATCTATTTGAACCGTTCCACATTGCCATTCTCGATCCAAAGCATCAGTTAAAGTAAATTCTAATTTAGGTCCATAAAATGCACCTTCCCCTTTATTTAATTCATAATTAAGCTTCATATCCTGCAATGCAGATAGTAAAGAATTTTCTGCCAAGGTCCAAACCTCATCTGTTCCAGAGCGTATATCAGGTCTATCAGAAAATTTAATTTTTACTTTATTGAACCCAAATTTTTCATAAACCCTAAGAAGGCTTTTAATAAATTTTACAGTCTCATCTTTTATTTGTTCGAAAGTGCAAAATATATGCCCATCGTCTTGCCTAAAGCTTCTAACCCTCATTAAGCCATACAGTGCTCCAGTTGGTTCGTTTCTGTGGCATATGCCAAATTCTGATAGCCTTAAAGGCAATTCACGGTAGCTCCTAATCTCTTGATTAAATATTTGTACATGTGCTGGACAATTCATTGGCTTAAGTACCATAGATTTAGATAATTTAGAACGAACATCAGTTTGATTTAATGTTTTCAAATGAGTAGTTTCTTTGTCTTGCAACATATTACTTTTTTCATTTTCATCACATATATCTTGATTATCATCAGTCTTAGATTTTAGATGGATAGATTGTATATTCTCTTGAGACACATAAACTTCATCTTTTTTAGACTCTGTAGACTCTTCTGTGATACATGTGGGCTCTATGTGCTCTGTAGGTCTTGTGGGCTCTGTAGACTCTATAACTGATGATGCTTTTTCTTTAAAGCTAAACATATTATCAGAAAACTTATCCCAGTGACCAGATTTTTCCCAGAGCCCTCTGTCATATAGTATAGGAGTTTTCACCTCTTTATATCCATCTTCTTTTAAGATTTGACGTATATATTTTTCAATAATTAAATTTATTGTCCATCCTTTTGAATGCCAAAATGGACTTCCTTGCGCCTCTTCTTGAAAGTGAAATAAATCTAATTCTTTTCCTAATCTTCTATGATCTCGTTTCTCAGCTTCCGATTGTAGAAAAAGATAGTTGTCCAACTCTGCTTTGGTAAAAAAACTAGTTCCATATATTCTTTGTAACATCTTATTATCAGAAGAGCCTCTCCAATAAGCCCCGGCTACTTTAAGTAACTTAAAATGACGCACATGTTTAGTAGAATCCAAATGTGGACCTTTGCATAAATCTAAAAAATCACCATTTCTATATATAAATATCTCATCTTTTAGATCTTTTATTATTGCAACCTTATAATCTTCTCCTATTGATTTAAAATAATCTAAAGCTTTCTCTTTAGACCATTGTTCTTTAATAAATCTTTTATTTTCTCTTGCAACTTTCATCATTTCTTTTTCTATTACTTCAAAATCATTAGAGGTGATTTTAAAATCTGCATCTATGTCATAGTAAAATCCATTACGTATAGAGGGTCCAATAGTAATTTGAATTTTGTTTCCATAAAGTCGCTTTAAAGCGGATGCAAATACATGAGCTGTATCATGAAGAAGCGTTTGATGATCTGTTTCTGTCCAACTATTTTGATAATCTTTTAAAGATGAGTCATCAACAACTTGATTAGGTGATTGTTCAGATTTCTGAAAATTCATAAGATGAATAAAAAAAATATATTACATTATATTACATTAGAGAAAAATTCATTCGAATTTTCTAATAGGATAGAAGTTTTTCAATATATTAAAGGAAAAATACAAGAAAAATTTTTAATTTGGTAGCTTGAGATATTGTAGTTTATAAAGCTTGTAATATTAACAGAAATTTATCTACAACCTAATACAAAGTGATAGATAAATGTTAAATAAAAACTATCTTAGAAGCTCTTTTTATGTTTTAAATGCTTTTGATTAGTTATCTCTTTAGATTTATAAAGATAGTACTCAAAAACTATCTCAGAAGCTCTTTTTATTTTTTAAGTGCTTGTGATTAGTTGTATCTTTAGATTTAGGCAAAGATGGTAATTCGGGAACAGATGCAAAGGAAGTATCATATTCTATATTTACATCTACTCCAGGACAAAGCTCTAGTTTATTAAGTTGATTTAAGCCTTCTGAGGTTAAGTTAGAAACTTTTAATAATCTGCTATGCTTAGAAATGCACATTTTGGTCATCGATCTCTTATCTATATGCGGAGAGTTATTAAGTAAACAGTAAGAATTTTCAACTGGCAGAGGAATAGGGCCAATAATTTTAGCTCCAATTTTATTAACTTCCTGTCTGATTGCATCAGCAGATCTTTCTATTGCTCTATGATCGTAGCATTTAAGCTTAATCTTGATAATTGTCATACGATTAATACATATTTTGTATAATATTATTATACACTACATGAATGTCTGCAACCACTTTCGAATGAACAAAATTTTTCCACGTCTAAGCCTGGTAGCAATTGTTACAATTTTTTCTTTGTGCATAGTGCTGCCAATTTTCAATAATACTAAAAAAATATTCGATTATAACTTAAGTTTAGGTCTAGATTTACGAGGTGGCGTTCATTTGTTGCTTGAGGCAGATTTTGATCAATATTTATCTGAAAAATATTCAAGCTTAATACCCAGTATTAAAAAAATAATTAAAAATAATAGGGTTAAAGTTGAAAGCATTAAGTTTTCTAAAGATGAAATTACGGTAAAGTTACAAAATAACTTAGATTCTGATACTAGGTCTAACCTTTTGGAACAAATATCACGATTAGAAACAAATTTATTGGTAGATTATTCAAAATCTGATCCAGATCTTATTGTTATAAGTTACCATGAGCAACATAAATCAATTTTATTAAATAGTGTTATCGAGCAATCTATGCTTACTTTGAGAAATAGAGTAGATAATACTGGAACTAAAGAGCCTGTAATTCAAAAGCAAGGCTCTAATAAGATAATTTTGGAAATGCCGGGTCTTAGTGATGCAAATTCATTAAAAAATGCCATAGGAAAGACAGCCAGAATGAGCTTTCACATAGTTACTGATCAAAAAAATCAAGATACAATGACTCTAAAAAATACATTTGGAGAAGAGTTAAATATTATTCGACAACCAGAGCTTACTGGAGATACATTACAAAATGCAACTGTAACTTTCGATGAGTACTCAAGACCTTGTGTAAGTTTTAAACTAAATCCTAAAGGTACTAAATTATTTGCTGAAGCTACTTCTCAAAATATTGGTAAAAGATTAGCAATTGTTTTGGATGATTTAATCATAACAGCTCCAAATATTAATACACCCATCAAAGAAGGCGCAGGTATAATTACTGGAAATTTTTCAGTAGATGAGGCAATGGAGTTAGTAACTTTTTTAAATTCTGGAGCTTTAGCTGTTAAATTAGAAGTTGTAGAAGAAAAAGTTATAGGCCCTACTTTGGGAGAAAAATCAATTCAAGATATGAAATTGGCCGGAGGGGCTGCAATCATGCTTGTAGTGTCATTTATGGTGTTTTATTACCGAATATTAGGCGTATTTGCAAGTATAAGCCTTGGTATGTCCTTGTTATATATGTTTTGCATGTTAGCAATGTTTAATGCTACCCTAACTGTGCCAGGTATAGCAGGAATAATATTAACCATAGGTATGGCAGTGGATGCAAATATTCTAATTTACGAAAGAATAAAAGAAGATTTACATAAGCAATATAGCTTAGTGCAAGCAGTAAGATTAGGGTTCAAAACAGCACTAGGAACTATACTAGATTCCAATCTAACCACTTTAATTGTCGCTGGGGTTTTGTATACTTATGGGACAGGGCCAATTAGGGGTTTCGCAGTAACTTTAACTGCGGGCATATTAGCTTCTATGTTTTCATCCATAGTAATAACTAAATTACTAATAGATATTTGGTTAAGAAACTTTAAAAATTTACAGATAATTAAAAACCAGGTTAAATAACTTAGCTTTTAATATTATAAAGCCAAAAATTTAGAAGAATAAATACAAAGCTTAAAACTCATAAGTGCAAGACTTAAAATTTCAAGACTTAAAATTTTGGAAAAAATATTTCATAGATTCATTATAGATTCATTTTTGTTGGTAATGTAGCGGCAGTATAAATACAAAGCTTAAAATTCATAAGTGCAAGACTTAAAATTTCAAGACTTAAAATTTTGGAAAAAATATTTTATAGATTCATTATAGATTCATTTTTGTTGGCAATGTAGCGAATGTAGGACACAAGTCTTTCAATGTACACTCAAAGCATTTTGGTTTGCGCGCTTTACAAATATATCTTCCATGCAATACTAACAAGTGATGGGCTTGTGGTTTAAGTTTTTCTGGAATTATACGCATCAAATCTTCTTCTACTTTATGCGGAGTTTTGCCTTCGCTAAAACCCAATCTTCTACTCACTCTAAAAACATGAGTATCTACAGCTATTGTAGGGTTATCAAACAAAGTATGAAGTATGACATTGGCGCTCTTTCTTCCTACTCCTGGCAAGCTTATCAAAGCTTCAAAAGTGTTTGGAATTTTAGAATCATAGTTTTCAAATAAAATATTAGCTGTCTTGAATATGTTAGATGCTTTAGTTTTATATAAACCAATCGTTCTGATGGAATTTACGAAATTTTCAAATCCAAAATCTAATAATTCTTTAGGAGATTGTATTATTTTAAATAAATCAAAAGTCACTTTATTGACTCCTTTATCAGTATTTCTAGCTGACAAAATAACTGCAATCAATAAAGTAAAGTCATTTGTATAATGAAGTTCAATTTTTGGATCTGAAATGTTGTCTGATAGACGGTTAAATATTTCTTCAATCTTAGAAATCATAGCTTGATAAATAATCAGTTTGAATTTTTTCAATAGTCTTGCTAACTATATCAGATGAATGATGAATTAATTTTTTTATTTCTTCACTTATGGGTAGTTCAATTATGCTTTCTACGCCATTTTTACCTATAACAACTGGGGCGCCAAAGTATATATCATTTAATTCATACTCTCCTCGCATTTTAACTGAACATGGAAGAATTTTCCTTTGATTGAATATGTAACTATTAATCATTTGAATTACGGCCATGCTTGGTGCATAAAAAGCTGATGTACCCATTAGTTCAATGATTTCAGCGCCGCCATTTTTAGTTGGTTCAACAAATTTGTTCTTAAAATCTAATTTACTAAGTAAAAGATTTAATTGCATGCCGGCTATATGGGTATAGTCAATCATTGGCACCATCTGATCTCCATGTCCTCCCAATACAATAGAAGAAATATTGCTTATTCCATATCCAAAATGCTTTTTAAGTAAAAATTTAAACCTTGCAGTGTCTAATATACCTGCCATACCTACTACTTTTTCAGGCATAAAGTTAGTTATTTTTTGCATAAGGTACGTCATAGCGTCCAAAGGATTTGTAACTACTATCACAAAGCTATTGGGAGCAAATTTTTTAATTTGAACAGCTATATCGCTGATTATTTTAGCATTAGTATTTACCAAGTCCTCTCTGGTCATACCAGCTTTTCTAGTTGCTCCGGCAGTAACTACGATCACTTCAGAATCTTCTATATCCTCAAAATTAGAAGTACCAAGAAGATTAGTATCAATTTCTAGAATAGTCATCGCATGACTGATGTCCAAAATTTTACCTTTAACAAAATCTTTTTTTCTATCTAAAAGTACCAAATTTAGATTAGAGCATTTTGCAAGCTCAAAACAAATAGACCCACCAATGTTGCCTCCACCTATAATTGAAATTTTTCTCATAAGATATCACTTTTGTTTAATTGATTTGTGAAAAATAATATCACTGCTTGGATTGCTTAAAAATATCCTCAATGCTTTGTAAATCAGGAGCTTTTATATCTTTAGCGGTTTTAAAATAATCTTGACTGACTGATTGAATACGCTCTAAAGAAATATAGCTTTTAAAAATTTGATAAAATTGAGAACTAGATAAAGCTTTTGGTAAACATTCTTCTAATGCATCTTTTTCTGCACGAGCCACTATTGGAGCGGTGAGAAGAAAAAAGATTGTGCTTGTTATTATTAATCCGCGAGAAGCGCCAGCTATAATTCCTAAAACTTTATCTAAAATACTATTAGAAAACGATCCAAAAAGGTTTGGCATTGGGGATAATGTCATTGCAATTATGCAATAAGACAAAATGAATGATAGAAAGTAACTTAATAACTTTACAGTGATATCATCTCTAATATATTCTATTAATACTTCAGTTATATAAGGGTTAATGTAAGGCGCAGCCCAAATGCTTATGCCTAAGCTCACAAGTCCTAAAACTACTGAAATCATTCCTTTAAAAAATCCAAAAAAGCTTGACATAAATATAATAGCTAAGCCTGCAATATCAAATAAAGTAAGTGTCATGTTTGTGAATATTTTTTGAATAGTTTATCCACTAATTGAAAAAAATCCAAATCTTACTTCTTTCATATAAAAAAATACTTCATGATTTTTCAATTGTGTCTTAAATTTACATGAATAATGATCATTCTAATGATATATATTAAATTTAATCGTTAGTGCGCCTTATTTATAAAATCATAAAATTAGTCGGAAATATTATTTAAGTTTTGAAACAAATAGTCAAAAATATTACTTAAGTTTTGAAACAAATATATTGAATGCTTCACCCCTTTGTTTAAAGGACGTAAATTGGTCTAATGATGCACACATTGGAGAAAACAATATTACTTTTTGGATGTTTTCACTACTTGACTTGCAATCTTCGTATGCAGAAATTAAGCCTTCTTGTAAATTATCAAACACAACCGAATCTATTTTATGTTCTAAAAACATATCTCGCAACTGATATTTATCTTGCCCATATAAGTAAACTTTATGTATAAAAGATTTAAACTTCAATATAGGCTCAATAGATGAATTTTTAAATACTCCACCTGCTAACAAAAATATTTTAACTTCATTATTGGCGCAAATATCAAATTTTGTAATGATATATTTTTCAAAAGATTCAGCATGAGATTCTATATCTCTTTTAGGCATTAAACATTGAAGCATTTGTCTATTTATCAAACTTTCTATTGCTTTAGCTGTACTGTATGGGTTAGTGCCCTTACTATCATTTACAAACCAAAGATTGTGCTTTTTGGCAATAATTTGATTACAGAAATCTTGTTTTTTGCAAAGATTTAATAATAAAAAATGCTTTTTAATTGAAACAAGAAATTCTTTGGTGATTTGAAAATCATTATTAATTTGATTCTGATTTTGATTAAATGCAACTTCTTTAAATGAGACTTTATATTTCATATTAAACATTAGCAATAAAGCCAGTGCATATAAACTTAAGAAAGTGTTTTGCACATAATAATTTGATGAAAAATCACAATCTGTAAAAAATGAAAAATCATGAGATATAGAGGGCAGTTGGCGCATCCAAACTTCAGGTGAATTAACTTGAAAATGCGTTAAAGAAAAGAGAAAGTTTAGGTTAACTTCATTCAATTCACCAATTAAATGCAATATGGAAATATTCCACATCAAACTTTCGCATAAATTAAAATTTGCTTTTGAAACATATATAAATTTACAACGATATTTATCAAACCTACCTTCATTTTTTAACTTGTTAAGACCCTCATCATCAAGATTAATAATTCCAATATCATTTGGAGTCATGTTATCTAAAATTTTTAGTTTACTCTCAATATAAGACTGAATATTTTTGTATCTATCCAAATGATCTTCTGATATATTGGTTATGATTGCAATATCTGGTCTGAATCTATCTTGTAGATCCAGCTGAAATGATGAGATTTCTAACACTAACGCATTAATTAGGATGCTTTTATCATCATCTTTAAAATTTATATCTTCCTTTTTAAAATAATCAAAAATGGGTAAGCCAATATTGCCAAATCCTTTGGTATTTAGCATAGTTGCTATTTGTTCAGTAATTGTACTTTTACCATTAGTGCCAGTAATACCAACGATCCACATTGGATTTAAAGTTAAAGTTTCTTTAAATAAATAAAATAATTCAATATCAGAAATCTTTTTAGGTTTTAATTTAAATACAGAGTGACTTTCAGGTATTCCCGGAGAAACCACTATATATTCCATTTGATTCCATAGTGATGCTTGATTTATATCAACAAAATATCTTTCATATGTACTTTGATGCTCTATTTTATCATCATAAACTAGCAAATTTATATTGGTTTTTGTTTGTAAAAATTCAAATAAACTTTTGCCAGTTCTAGCTAGTCCTACTATGCCTATTGCTTTGATCATAATACTAAAATCATAATATCAAATCTAACATTTTTTGATTCCAATTGCATTGTAGTTTGATGAGGTTTTTAGAATATTCAAGTAACAATTCTCGATTTTCTATTAATTCAATTATTTTATCTTGCAAAGATTGTTCAAAATCTTTTTGTTCAATTAACCAACCACATTTCATTTCATTTAAGTATCGTGCATGATGCAATTGATGATCTTTATATGACAAGGGGTATGGTATTAAGATACTAGGCTGCGCTTTTTGAATTAATTCAAAAATAGTAGAAGCGCCAGATCTACTAATAACTAAGTCTGCCTCATCATATTCTTTATTCATATCCATAAAATAATTAGAAACTCGACAGGACAAATTAAGTTCTTCATATTTATTTTTAACATGATCCATATTATGCGCCTGATGAGATACGTGCAAAGTGAAGTTTGGATATTTAGTTTTAAATATCTTTTCAATTGAATACATAATACTAGGGCACAAATCATCTAAAATTTTAGCTCCTTGACTACCGCCAAAAATTAAAATCTTAAATTCCAGATTAGAACTAAATGTTTTCTCTTTTGTTAGTATTAAAGTTGATTTAATTGGATTACCAGTATATACAATGTTTAGTTTCTTAGCAAAAAGTAAATGGAAGAAGTTATTGGTCTTTTTTATTTTACAAAATGACTCATATTTATCATATTTAAATGCTGGGTTGTTCAAGTCATTGTACGAGATTTTATTGTTCAAAATAGATTTAGTAATTTCAAATGAAACAGCAATATGATCAACAAAATTTTTCAAAACTTTAGTTGTTTTGCTAGGAATTATATTTTGCTCATGTGCAATTGTAGTGATGCCCAAAAGTCTTGCTGCTATAATAGAAAAAAAAGATACATAGCTTCCAAAGCCTATTATCATACTGGGTTTTATAGATCTCAAATACCAAAGAACTTCGCCTAGACATTTAATATAATTAAAAATTACTTTTGGCCATTCCCAAATTTTTGTTGGAGTTTTGATTATTTTCAATATATAAACCTCTATCTCTGGTGGTAATGATTTAATGTATTCAACGCATCTTGGATCAGTGATTAGGTAGCACTTTATAATTTTGCCACTTTTGGAATTTGTTTCTAAAATATCAGTAAGAACACTAATAGCTGGATTTAAATGTCCACCACTTCCGCCACCAATACAAACTATTGTTTCCATTTTTGTTTAACATACTAAACCATAATTATATAATAAAGATTTGCCTGTCTAATGTAATTGTTAAATATAATCTATGCTTCTTTATCCTAGATTTTTTTTAATATTTTCTTCAATCATTTGCTCTATTTTATCATCATCTTCACATTGTTCATCGTTGATAGTAACTATTGGAGTGACGGCAATTTTTTTGTCTATCATTCTCTTAGTGTGACCAATGACAATTTCTTTAGTAAAATCTTCCAACTCTAAAGCATTAAGAAATTCCTCCTTAGATATTCCATATTTTATTCCTATATCTATAATCACCTCTTTAAAATTTTGACTTAACATCCATTGTTCTTGAGTTTCAAATAGATAATTTCTCAATTTTAAATACTCATCATGTCCTACTTCAGTATTGCCATATTTTTTTATTGCTAATTTTAATAATACAGAGGCGTGATAATCTTGAGCACCATGAACTAGCTCGGTTATTATGTACTTAACTTGAGATTTATCTATGAATTTTTCTTTTATTTTTGGAAAAATATTTTGGTTAAATAGTTTGCATCCATAACAGCCGAGTGAGCTAAATTCCTCAATGACAATTGATGAATTCTCATTTCCAAAAATTGCTTGATATTTGAAATGATCTTCTATTAATTCACTTTTAGCGTCATTAGGTAACTCAGATTTTGAATTGAAGATTACATTGGTAGTTTTGGCGTATTGTAATGCTGCAAATCCTAGTAAAATGCCTACAAAAGAGTACTTAATTAGTTTCTTGTACATAAAACATTTTGTTTCTATTTGTCTGAATATAGCAGGTCTTTAGTTAAATATGCACGTTGTAATACTTGAGCACGAAATATAAATTGTAATAATCTACACTTAATACTCAATAACTGTAAAAATAGTTGTTAACTTTATACATCTACAAACTAAAAAAAAAGATTTTGATTTTAAGCAAAATAGATAATCTTCTTGGTTATATTTAGAGGAAATTTCAGATATAATTGAGATATATTCATTATATTGCTATGAAGTTCTTATATAACTATGTTAAAACTCGTTCGCTACATATCAAAGCCCAAGCATTTGATCAAAGCGCAGAAGTTGTTAACAGAAACAACTTATACAAACTATTGGGGTTTAAGCTGATAATTTTAACTGGATTATTAATTGACAATACGACATTTGCAATTGAAACTATTAAAATTAATAAGGGGCATCATGATCCAATTCCAATTGCTTTACAAGTTCCAAAAATTACTTACATTGAAGATGAGCGAGTTGCTAAAGAAGTATTTTCTATAGTACAAACAGATTTAGAGCATTCTGGTGGTTTTAAAATCTTACCTAGAGAAAGTTTTGTAGATAAAATCACTGGAATAGATTATATGCCTAATTTTCAGGCTTGGCAAATTATTAATGCTCAATTTTTATTAAATAGTGAGATACAAGTACGAAATAGATCTGAGATTTTAATTAAATTAGTTTTATATGATGTAGTATCACAAAGAGTTTTTGCTCAAAAGGTTTACGAATCTTCAATGAAAAATTTAAGAAAGTTGTCACATATAGTTTCAAACTTTTTATATGAAAAAACAACGGGCAATAAAGGATATTTTAATAGTAAACTAGCTTATGTAGATGCAAATTATCGAAATGGCAAAAGAGTAACCAGAATAGCGGTTATGGATTATGATGGTTACAATCTAACATATGTAACCAATGGTAAAAATTTAGTTTTAACTCCTAGATTTTCCAAGGATGGAAGTAACTTAGCCTACGTTTCATTTGTTCAGAAAGTACCTAGGGTCGTTGTAAAAAATCTTTATTCTGGTAAAGAGTCTTTTGCGACTGATCTTAAAGCAATGTCTAGCGCACCTAGATTTGCACCGGATGGTAAAAAAATGTTAATCACAATTTCTGAAAGAGGGAGATCTAATATTTTTGAAGTTGATCTTTTTAGTCATAAATATACTCAACTTACTAATAATCAATATATAAATACTTCAAGTACTTATAACCATAATGGCAACAGGATATACTTTAACTCAGATATGGCTGGCAAAATTAATATTTACAGCTCAGATAGAAGTGGAGTGGGTAGTTATAAAATTGGACAAGGTGGGGGTAATTATTTTACACCTATAGAATCTCCTAATGGAGACTACGTAGCTGCAACTAAAGTAGAAGGTGGCCAATTTTCAATAGTAGTAATGAATCCTGATGGCTCTGGAGAAAGAAAAATTACAGAAGGCTTTTTAGTTGAATCACCATCTTTTGCACCTAATAGTAATCTTATTGCTTTTACTAAAGAAGAAAAATCTAGAATCGAATCTAGTAAAAACAAAAAAATATTAGTTAATGCCAGCTACATATATGCAATTGATGTTACTGGTAGATATATGAGAAAAATCAATACACCAGGATTTGGTTTTGATCCAGAATGGTCTTGTGACTTGAGTGATCAACCAGATTTTTGGAAGCATCCATAACATCTTCATCTGTGTTAAAGTTTGACCTAGTTGTTCTTACCTATGCAATGTCGTACAAATTACTGAAAGCTTGGTCTAATTGTTCTTACCTATGCAATGTAGTGCAAAAATACAATGAAATCATTTATCTTTAAAGTCGCATCTAATCGTCACAGCTGATTATCTTGTGACTTGAGTGATCAACCAGATTTTTGGAAGCATCCATAACATCTTCATCTTTGTTAAAGTTTGACCTAGTTTTTCTTACCTATGCAATGTCGTACAAAAATACAGTGAAAGCATTTATCTTGTTTATTATATAGTTATTTACTAGATTTATATTTATTTTAAGCGTCTAAATTTTCATTCTAGCCTAAACATATATAAATTATAAAACTCTTTCACTAGACGACTTAGATTTAGTCAACTTATTATTTTTATGATTTCTATCTGTAGAACAATATTTTTCAACATTACTTAACTCTTCATTGACTGGGCTATACTTGGTCAACTTATTATTTTTATGATTTCTATCTGGAAAACAATATTTTTCAACATTACTTAACTCCCTATCTCGTCTTCTTGTCCATTGCTTTGTTTGTAAACTTTTGGGACTAATTGTTTCTAACATTTCTTTGATAGGTGTAATGAGTCCCAGGGCTCTATTATTGGTTTTTGCAAAAGCCATATGTATTTCCTGAATTTTTTCTTCCTTTTTTAATGATTCTTTATTTGTGCGATGTTTATTACTGAGCTCGATGAGACTCTTTATATCATTGAAATGAAGTGGCAGTTTTTTATCATACATATCACGAAAATGACTTAGCTTAAGATATTTAGTATCCTTATCTTTTTCCACTAATTTAACTTTTAAATTGCTATCTTTTACTTCTATTTGAATAGATTTATCAGTGTCGGCTATCTTGAACTTGAGTGCGAAATTATGACTTTGAAATTTATCTTTAGATATATCAATTCCTCTTATTCCATTATTAGTCTTGATTACTTTTCCAACAAAATTATTGTTTCGCGATTTTATTTCTGCAGTTTCATAAGTTAAATCATGAATTCTGTCTTTATTAATTTCAAATGACATGCTCATAGATTTATTATCATCATTATGCGTCATATTAGCCTCATGTAACTGAGGCGGAATTTCAGAATAGTTTAGTTTTTTAAATTCCCACCCGCCTAATAAAGTTGCTACGCTAGTATCAGATTTTTCAAGACTATGAACACTTTCTTGACTTCTATCTAAATTTAAATCATTTTTTTCAGTTTTAATGGTATTTATGTTTAAACTCTTTTTACTGGTTTCATTATTGGCACTTGTGTTTAAACTCTTTTTACTGGTTTCATTATTTGAATTAGAGTCTTTACTTAAGTCAAGATGTTCTTGATCTGAAATCTTACTTAAATGCTCTTGAGATAGAGTTGCACTTGAAGCTTTTTGATCAAGATCATGATGTTTATTTGTTTTAACCTCCAAATCATCATTATATTTAGTATTTTTTACGATTTCTTCAGTCGTATTTACAATAAAAGAATTTGATTTTTTTAAACTTTCTGATTTTGTAAAAAGTGCATAATAATCATCAGAATGATTAGGTTTTTCTGCATACATATTTTTAACCATGTTAGGTTTAATGTCAATTTGATTGGGTGCAGTGCTATTGTCTTTAGACTGATTAGGCTTTTCCGTGTCTGTAGACTGATTAGGCTTTTCCACATCCATATCTTTAACCATGTCAGGTTTAATGTCAATTTGATTGGGTGCAGTGCTATTTTCTTTAGTGTCTTCTTCTCTATCTACCAAATTTAACAATTCTTCAAGTGATGAAGATGAATTAATCATATCTTTTACTTTATTCTCGTACTTATCGCTTTGTTTTTCGTTATCAGTATCAGATTTATATATAAAGCTTAAATTTAAATCATTATTCAAGTCTTTATTCAAGTCTTTTTCTGAACTTAAGTTTTTTCCTGATATAATACCAAGATTCAATTCGTTACTTAATAAACTATTGTCATCACCTAAGTTTTTGTTTAATATATCTCCAAGGTTATTGTATGAATTTGAAATTGTAGATGAATTATTATTTAATGACTTATTTGATAACTCTATAGACTCTGCATCATATTCGTCTTTTGATATATGCCCAAAATCTCTTTTTACTGCAGATGCATCGCTTGCATTCAGGTTAGTGGAATTGATATTTTTTGATAAATTTTCATGATTTTGCATTTCTCTCAAGCTATTACCACGACTTAACTTTCTCTCAAAACTTTGTGAACTTGAGTCATTTGCGTTAATATTACGATTTGATTGATTTTTTAGACCCTTTATGTTTATTTTATTAGAATTGATATTCCTTAATTGACTGTCCAAATTATCTAAATTTAAATCATTTTCGCTAATAATACGAGATTTTTCAAAATCTTGCCCTCGCGTGTCACGTTCTAATGCGTCGCCCAAAGACAAATTGGAACCTAATGAATCATCCAATTTATTATTGCTTAAGCTCATTCTGGACTCGTTTAATGATTTGTTCATAATGAAGTTATTTTCACTCAAACTTATTTTATTTTCTGAATAAAAACTTATATTATTAGCATTTTTTGCGCTAAGGCTTATTTCACTTGTTGACAAATTTAATATTTCGGAAGCTGAACTATTCAAGTTGTAATCATCATTCATTATTAATGATGAATCTAGATCGCTTTTAGCCTTATTCACACTTGATGACCTTTTTGCTATCTCACTTTCTATATCATCTAAATAATTAGAATATAATTCTTCAATATGACTATCTTGATTTAATTTTTTTTCTTTATCGCTCATGATATCTAATATATTTTTGGTCATATCTTTTACTTTCTTTTCATCATTGAAGACCAATCCAAATAATTCCTTTAGTTTACTAGTAACATTGTTCTTTATATTGTTTAAATTTTCTGATTTTGATTTATCTTGATTGCTAATATCTTCTTTCTTTTGCGCTTTGATCGGTGATTCTTTGCGCGATAACTCTTTGTTTTCTATAGGGTGTATATTGCTTACTATTTCTTGTTTTTTATTCTTAATTTCTTCTTCTATGAAATCTATATAGTCAACAAAAAATGTTTTAGCTTTTTCACTTGAGTCGCCTATGTAACTAGTGTCATTTTCTACTAACTCATATATATGCTCTATTAAATCTGGCATGGCATTTTTGGCTTTTTCTTTTGCCTCATGTTCATTATGACCATCTAATTTATATAATTCATTAACTTGACTCTCAAGATAATGTATAAGTTTTTCAATTTCATTGTCTAGTTTTTTTGGTTTTACTGAATCGTAATTTGATTCATATGATCTTGATTGACCTTGAGCATTAATCTCTTTTTGTAACTTATTCAATTCTTTTTCTATTGATGCATTGTCTTTGTTTTCGTATTCTTTATATTTTTTATTTGGCATGTCAGATGATTCAATATATTTAACCTTCAAGACTTGGCGAAAATTTTCAAGCAATGCAACTCTATACTCTTCCACCTTTTTATACTCTTCTTCATTATCAATATTTTTGATATCTTGAATTGGAATTCGTTTTAATTCTTCAGATAATAACTCTATATTTTTTTGTACCTCTGTTATTATATCTAGCAATTCATCAGTACTAAAATTCTTAAAGTTTCCTTCTTTTTTTTCAGTTAAAAGCATTTGTATAAGTTCAAAATCAAATTTTCCCTCTTCAATCTCTGGCTCTTCTTTGGATTCTATACTTTGCTCTCCTCGAAGCTCTTCAATGATCTGTTGTATAGTTTTTATTTCAGTATTAACAACTTTAGGTTCATAGAATTCAAATTTTTCTTTGTAATTACTGAACAAAGTCTCAGCTTCTGTTAACAAATTTCCCAATACTTCAATTAAATTTTCTACATTATTAGGTGAATTTTCATCCAATGTCATGATTTTAAAACAATATAATGTTAATTATACCTTAGAGTAAATTGCTATCTATTTAGCAAATATACTGTTTATACGATATTGAAATGATAGTGCCAATCACTATAGTATTATCAAATTCAACTATATTTTTTATATGCTTTTTATGGAAAAACCTCATAAAATCTAAAGAAACTTAACTTTTTGTACAATTGCCTGAGGGAAATAATAATCCTCATTAACATAAATCTCTAAAACCTTACCTTGATCAATCGTTATATTTGGCTTGTCATTTTGACCAATAAATAGATCTTTAACAGTTTTTGATAAATTATCATAAGTATCTTTAGTGGCGGTAGTTAGATTTGAAGTTTTGGTTGATTGAATCACTCCATCTGCTGTATTGTTAATTTGTGCCATTAAGCTAGCTAGCTTAGTTTTTTTATCTCCTTGAGTAGAAATTAACAAATTTAAACAAAATTGATCTAAAGTTCTATAAGAATCTGAATTTTTGTCTGTAATCATATTTTTACACTGGGCGCATATTTCATTAATTCTAATTATTTCATCTTTAGAAGAGTCATTAAAAATGCTTGAAGCTGTAGACCTTATTCCCTTTGATACATCTAAATTGCTTGATTTACTAGCCCCATCTACCCAATCATTCATTTTATCTAAGCCATAAGATGTTGCTAGCTTAATCGCAGAAGTTAATACTGCATTGAAGATTTTTTCTTTATACTTCATATCTAAATTTCCCGAAGCTCCCTTTAATCCTAAATTATCAACAGATATAGCTTGCAATTCTAACATCTGACCAGATGGAAGATCTATTCTTTTCCATGCAACATTTACTCTGTTAGATCCATCATTAGAAATGTTGGTATCATATGATCCAAAAATCTTAGAACCCCTAGGTATTAAAATATTTTTTGCATTCTCAGAGTATACATTTTGTGAAATAATAGCTTTTACTTCCCCACCTACATCAGTATTAATTGCTGTTTCTAGAATGGCATAAATTATTTTACCTTTATTGAGCACATAACCTGGATTCCCTTTTTTCTTGACACTGATAGTCTGCGCTTGATTATTATCATTATTATTTGGCTGTTCATTAGATGATATTTCACCTTGCATCATCATGATAGAAGATTTCATCTTAGTATTTTTTCGCTCCATTCTAGCTAATTTATCTTCGTCATTTTCAGTATCTACTACTTTAGGCGGGTCTATAATATATTTCAATTGAGGCTCTGGTTTACTATTTATTTTAGGCTTTATGATTTCTACTGGCAATGGTGGCAATTCAGGAGCTTCAACTTTAGGAGTAGGGGGCGGGGGCTCATATATGATAGGTGCCGCTACTGGAATTGGCTTTGAATCAAGCTTGGGTTTAATATTTATGAATCTTGGAGCTTCTGGCACAGATTTTGCGCGATTATAAGTGTTACTTTGGGTAGTTTTAATAATTTTATTTGGAATAATTGGAATATTTTCTGGAATAGATGTTGAGTTTGTAGAGCTAAATACAGTGAAATATACAGTAATCAATGCAAGTATTGCGGATATGGCTTTACCAGTCGTACTAAGAAGTATATTTTTTATTGCCTGCACCACTTGAGACACCTTTGCTTTTATATTGGAAACATTGGACACAATAGATGATTTATTTTCATCTATAAGCTCTTGATCATTAGTCAAATATGCATTTTTAATTTTTGAATCATCATTTTGATCTATGTCCTTATCAGGCGCTTCATTATCTTTATCGGGGGCCTTGTTTTCACTATCTTGCAATGATTCTGCTTTTGCATTTTGCTCAAAATCATTTAATTCATTATCGCTGTTTAGATTATCATTTTTGTCATAGTTCGCATTTTGATCAAAGTTACTCTTCGGTTTATTAGTTAAAACATCAAATTCCTCACTTTCATCTGAATAATTCTTTGAATTTTCATAGTTTTTAACTTGACCTTCTTTAGCATCATTTTTTTCATTTTCAGCAGCCTTAGATTTTTTTGAACTAGATGTGTTATATGTATCGTTTGTTACATTATCAAAATCCAGCATTTGATTACTATTTTTTATTAGATCTGAAAAAGAATTAGATTGAGCTAAAGAAGATGAAGTTTCGGATTGATCTAAAGAAGATGAAGTTTCGGATTGATCTAAATCAGATATTGATTCTTTTTTTTCTTTACTTGATGCTTTCTTTTTATGTTTTATTGTGCTTAAATCATCTTGTTTTCTATTTTTTTCATTTTCTATTGATTGATCAATATAATCTATAAGTGAAGAGATCTCTTCTTTAGGTAATTGAGCATTATTTTTTAGCATTGCTTCAGAATCTATTTCAACATGATTTTTTTGTATAGAATCCAAGTTATTATCAATGTTATTATCAATCTGTTCAGAGTCTTTAATAGATTCAGCAGATTTAGATTTAGCTTTACTCTTGTTGATTTTTTTAGATGCTTTGTTTAATTTTGAACTAACAATATTTTCAACTTCATTTAATTCATCATCGTTTGACATAAGGTTTAGAAAAATTTAATTTGATAGTAAAGATAGACTGAGTTATCTATGTGTTTTTTATACGTTTTAAGTAATCAAACTTCAAAATATACATGCAATTTTCATTACTTGAGCCTTTTATAACAACTAAATCAAACTCATAAGATCTTTTGTTGGTTATGACAGTCATGTTAGTTTTTATGTTTTCTTCTAGAGGTCTAATAAATAATCTATTATCTATAATATTAAATTTAAAAGCATGGTTTTCACCAACCGAAATCGTCTTTACTTCTTCTCCTTTTTCAAACAGTATATGTGATTGAAATCCAGGCTTTAGTTTCAAGGAATAAATCCTCTCCTCATCAAAAAAATAACTTTGAATTCTAGATTCAGACTTATAATTTTTATTGTTATAATCTCTCTTAATGTTGATTACATTCATGTTTTTGCTACTATTATTGTTTACATTTTGAGTAACTCGTGACAAATTATGGAATGAGAAAGATTTTAAAGGTTGATTTATTTGAATTCCTTTGATTATATTTGCAGGAGCTATTATGATCAATAATAAAAGCCAATTTTTTTTGTTGTAAAAAAAATTACAAAAGTTTTTAATTGTGTTTTTCATTTATAAATATTTTTTTAATTTCTTAACTGTTATCATCACTTACCTTATATCCAACTACTGTAAAGCCAACTGGGTTAATATCAGACTCTTGATCGCTTATATATCTATCTAAATAAGCCATTTCAATTACTGCAACTTTATTAAAAGTATCTACATTTCCCAATGTTTCTGTTACTGAAAACCTAACAATATATTTGTTATTATCTAATTTAGACCATGATCTTATCGTTACATAAGTATTATTTCTATCGCCATATTTTTTTGTTGGATCATTTTCAGGACTCTTAATATAACCTAAGTATTGTGAATATATATTTTCAGATGACAGACTGGCTATTATGCTTTTAGCGTAATCGTTAAAATCAACATGATTATAACTTTCTCTAGTGGTTATGTACTTCTTTATAAAATATCTAGCCAAATTTTCTTTCGAATCCAAAAAACTTTTATCTATCGGTTTAACTAATAATACCTGTCCAGTATTTTCCTCAATTTTTATCACCAACGGGTCAAAGCGTCTCAATTGTGAAATTTTAAAAGTTATAAAAACTAAAATAACTATAGCCACAATTCCAAAAAGATTTAGATAAATCAAGATTCTTCTTTGTGATAAAAGCTCCCTTGATCTATCATTGTACCAATTAGATTCCAACGAGTTATCCTTCTTTGAGTTCCAAAAAACCATACCTGATTAGTAAGATTTTGTTTGGATCAATTGTAGTTTGAAATATGGGTACTTTATAGCAAACAACTCAGCTTTAGATTGAATTTTTATTTACAGTAGTAGTTTTGTTACAAGAAATGTAAAATTGAGATCTAAATAAAACTACTAATTATCAAGTTAGTAGTTAAGTTATTTTTTTTCATTATAAGTCTTATTTTAAAGACTTAAGAATCCTAATTCACTTTCAATTTTTTGCTAAATGTCTTAGATTTTTTATCATTTTTTCAATAGGGCGATGATATAATTTGTTAATATTGACTACCTAGTGGCAAATGAAGAAACAATTTTTTAAAGCATGTGTTCTATTGTTAAGTTTAACTATTTTAACTAGCTGCAAAATACGTATATCAGATGCGGGACAAAAGAATATAATGAATAATCATAAATCTTTGATCGTATTTAAACCTAAAATTAATTTAGGCATGGGACCAATGTATCCTAAATATGATGAGATTATATTATATTGGAGAAATTCTAGCTTAATATCTGCAGTTCCATTTAATAACTCGATGCAAATTGTAGGCGGAGGAAGCTCTGTTAAACTTGATGATACTTTTTTGAAATATGAAAGCAATGAATATATCACGAATGATGATCTTAGCATTGCTATGGTTGTAAGTCCAGGAACATACACATTGGGATTAATTCGTCTATTAAGTAATCATGATCCCAAATTTGTTAGGTCCGGCATAGCAGCGGACATTAAACCTAAAGAAGTTACTACTGTATCCATGGGTCAATATGGAAATTATGCTTACTATAATAAAAGTACGGAAATTAAACCAGAGATTTCTTTAAGGTCATATCGTGTGTATGAAAATCAAAAAGATTATACATATATAACTGTACCTCCTGGTTACGTACAATTTACAATACATCCAGGAGAAGTAATTTACTTGGGAGAGATTAACTTATATCATGATTTTGCTGATATCCTGAGCTACTCTATAACTAATGGATTTAATTCCGTACTTGAGAATGCGCCAGAAAATTATCCACTAATAATCGATAGACTAAGAATCTATGGTGGGCACCATTACAATATATTGACAAAAATTAATAATATTAAAATAAAACAATTTACTAAGACAGAAACAGAAACAAGATAAATCTTAAAGATCTATTTATTAAGTTGCACAGTAAAGAACTAACAATAAATCTTATTCAAGATGTTTTAACTTTATTCTTCAAGATTCTATATGTTTCAAAATGCTTCAAATATTCATATTTAAAATTTTAAGATGATTATCTTTCATTAAATGCTTTAAATAATACCTGATCTATTATTTGAGATAATAAATATCTTAATAATGTCATTGATCCATGAATAATTGACACGTCAACTTGCATACCAGGTCTCAACTCTTCATACTGCTCTTGGTAATTTTTAAAAGATTCAGCATCTAATTCTATTTTTACCATATAAAAAGTATCTGATTGTCCAGGCTGAGGTGCTCTGTTTTTGTCTTGAATAGAATCAGCTGAAACATTTAGTACCTTGCCTTTAAAAGTAGCACTGGTTCGGGATTTGAAAGCAGAAAATTTAATTTTTACTTCTTCCCCTTCATGAACTCTAGTAATATCCCTAGGTTGCACTCTGGCTTCTATTATCAACTGATCTTTGGTTCCATCTGGACTAATTTCGGCTAAAGTTGCACCTCCACCAACTACTCCACCTTTGGTATGAAAGTTAATTTCATTTATTATGCCGCTTTCTGGAGCTCTAACGACAACTCTATTCAAAGCATCTTGTGACTTGGTTATGATTTGAATATTTTTATCTAAACTATTTCTAGTTTGCGCCATTTCTCTTAAATTATCTGAAGAATCTTTGGCTTTCGTTTGAGCTATTGTGTATTCTATTTGATTTTTCTTATCAATCAAGCCATTAATTTCTGACTTCAAATTTGAAAGATTGGATGAGGCATCTAAATAAATAGTCCTATACTTCATTAATTCTTCTCTAGAAACTATTCCTTTGTTCAATAATTTTTCTGACTTTTGAACTCTATCTAAAGCTATTTTAGCAGCTTCTTCAAAGTTTTTCTTACGTATTTCATAACCTTTTCTTCTTTCTTCCGTTTCAGATAATTGAGATTTGAGATTACTTATAGTTGCACTTAAAAGTTCACGCTTAGCAGAGAAGGTGTCATTTTGTATTCTCATTATTTCTTTAACCTCAGGATCATCTTTAATTTTCAATAATTCATTTGGATATGTTATATGATCCAAGTTCCCCTGCTCAGCTGTAAGTCTAGCTTGAATTGCTAACATTAATCTCTGCTCAGTTACCGCAGAAGACAATTCGGCACTTAGTCTAGTATCATCCATATAAATAATTGGATCTCCTTTGGACACATGGTCCCCAACTTTAACTACTATATCTTTTATTATTCCTACCTCAGGGTACTGAACTAGTTTTCTATGTCCTTCATATACTAAGGTACCTTGAGCAGACGTTGCACTATCCAATGGCGCAGTTGCTGCCCATATTCCTCCACCAACTACAAAAATTAAAACTACATATGCTCCAAAAACTGCTGGTTTACGCACATAGCTTATCACTGGATCAATTCGATTAGAGTTTCTATTTAGAATTAAACTTATAAAACCATCTAAAAGACCGGTGCCATATTCAAAGCCTTTGTATATTCTGGAAAATAGACTTAAGCTTAAGTTTTTACCATGCATCCAAATTCTACTTGGCGCAAATTTTTGAAACCAACTGCTTTGCTTTATTATTTTTTGTTTTTGCTCTGGATTTTGATTTGCATTAGCATTGTTAAGTTGTTGAGTGCTTAGTAAGCTTTTTAACGTTTTTAAATCGTTCTCAAGTTGCTGTTTTTTATCGTTAGACATAAGATTTTTAATTTAGTTACTTATTTTAATTTAGTTGCTTATTGTAATTTATTTTTTAGATAGAAGTTGATTAATAACACTGTCTCTATCATCAAAGTATTTTATATGTCCACTATCTAGATACAAGATTTTATCCACATATTCCAACACAGAATGCCTGTGGGATATTATTACTACCGTAATACCTTGAGATTTAGCATATAAAATAGTTTTACCCAGTGCTATATCGCCCTGCGCATCTAAATTAGCATTAGGCTCATCTAAAACTATCAATTTAGGATCTCCATATAAAACACGAGCTAGGGCTATTTTTTGTTTTTGTCCGCCTGAAAGATTTGATCCATATGGACCAATTTCAGTATCATATCCCTGAGGCAAGCTCAAGATAAAATTGTGCGCATCAACTAACTGTGCCGCTTGTAAAACTTTCTCCGTATTTATTTCATTTTCCGATGTCATTCTAGCAATATTTTGCTTAACTGTACCATTAAATAACTCTACGCCTTGTGGCATATATCCAACATGTTTTCCAAAATCATCTCTATTCCATCTATAAGTGTCTATCTTATCCAAAGTTACATTTCCTCCAATAGGCCTCCAAACACCCATGATGTTTTTAGCTAAAGTAGTTTTTCCACAACCACTTCCCCCCATTACTGCCAATACTTCACCTGCATTCAAGCTAAATGAAATGCCTTTTAAAATCTCTTTAGGCTTTATACCCAACATAGATTGCATTCCACTATTTGCACTAGTGTTACGCATTGGATGAGCGTATACTAAATTGTTTATTTCTAAATTTCCAACTATTCCTGTAAAACCCATATTTGATTCTCTTGCAACTATTGGTGATCTAAAGCTATCATTGATTCTTGTATATGATTTTCTTAAGTTAACAAGACTTTTATATACTTCAATAAAAGCATCTAATGGGGCTAAAGCTCGTCCAAATAAAATAGAACTGGCTATCATACCACCGGTAGTCATTTCACCCTTAAGTACTGCGTTAGCTCCAAATCCAGTAATACACATTTGAGCGATATTACGCAAATATCTTGCCAAGTTAGAAATTAATGTATTTCTATTGCTACCTACTATTTGCGTTTCTGAAGCTTTAACGCTATAACTTAACCAGTTTTCCATAACTCGTTTCATCATGCCCATGCTTTCTATAGTTTCAGCATTTCTAGTCGCAATCTCTGCGTTCGAAAATGCTTTGTTAAAAGATTCATTTGCTTCTCCTAATGGCTTGGTAGTGGCTACCATGTTGAATAAACCAAAACATATTGATATAACGCAGCTTACGATGGTAATAATCCCTAAATGGGGATGTATCATATAAACGGCTATTATGTATGCAATTGTCCATGGCATATCAAAAATAGTATTTATCCCGTTGCTAGTTACGAAACCTTTTACTACTAAAAAATCTCTACTGGCTTGTCCGGCACTTAAGTTTGGACTTATTGCGCAAGCAGATACAGAGTGACAAAATAACATTGGGGCAATATTAACATCCATCCATTCCGCTAATTTTATCAACACAAAAGATCTGGACACTTGTATCAATCCATATACTAAATATACAAAGCCAATTATTAACGATAATAATAGCAACGTGCTATGATTTTGACTTCCGATTACTCTATCTAGCACCTGTAGCGAATACAGAGGCGTTATTAACATGGTTAAATTAGCGCAAAACGCAAAGATAAAAACTATTATCAGTGTAGATTTAATTTTAAACAACTGTTCTTGAAATTGGTTATTAACCACTTTGGTATCTATTTGGTTCATAGGAACATACTTTATGATTCAGATATATATTGTAATTATAAATCATAAATGAGCCATGTGTCGCATTTCATAATATAATTTGTATTAATTTTTTAATTCCTCTCAATAATGTGACATATTATTACTACATACTAGTAATTTAATATAATTGACAACAATAAATATTTATTTTTTTAAACTTTGAGTTAATTAGAAAAAAAATTCTATATCCTAAGTTGAACTTCAAAAATAAAGCAGGTCACTTGCATTAACATATTGAATTAAATGATTTAATCGAAATAGTTCTTAAAAATTTAACAAATTGAAAAGAAAATATGGAATGTTTTAGCTAAAAATAATAACTTAACTAAAGATAATGCATTATAAAATATAGAAATATAAGATATATATTTAAACTAATTATAAAGTAAAAAATCTTTAAAATCTGAAAAATCTTATTAAAAAAATGGTATAAATGAATACTGTAATTATTTTGAAATAAGTTTTTAAGATTTAAAGATAATAAAGATGCAGATTATAGCTTATCCACCAAATCTTCCTGGATCACGATGATGACTAAAAACGTCATAATCCCAACCACCAATATCTAACATTGCTCTAATGATTATACATTCTCTGGCATGTAGATATAGTTCATTTCTATCTTCTCTAATCAAGGCGTTTTCTAATACTTGAAAAACATGCTGTAAATATAAAACATCACCTGCTGCATATTTTAGTTGCTCATCTGTAAGACTTGCTGAGCCCCAGTCAGTAGAACAAGCTTGTTTATTTAGCATCACACCTAAAGCATCTCTACAAACATCCTTTAGAGAGTGATTATTAGTATATGTTCTTGCAAAATTTGACATAAGATGAGTACAATGCACATTTTGTGTTTTTATACCTAAATGTTCTAGCATGATTCTTACATCAAATCTAGCAAAATGGGCTATTTTGCGAATGTTTGGATTTTCAAATATTTCTTTTAAGTTATTAGCAGGCTTTGGATCTTTTGCAATTTTGACTATAGCAACTCTGTTAGTTTTTGTATCTTCTAAATACTCACAGGCTTGAATTACACACAATCTATCTCTACGTACTTTAAGTCCCATGGCTTCAGTATCAAAGCTGATGCAATCTGTTTCAAAATATCCAGCAGGTATATCATTTTCAAAAACTGCTATTTCCATTGCTGGAGCATTGTATCTATCAACTTCTGATCTATTAGGGGAAATGGTAGCTGATTCAACAACACCATGCTTTGATTTTTCACCTACATTTTGATCTGACCTATATCTTTTATTGTTTCCAGTGCCTCCAAGAGTTCCAGATTCTTCTTTTTTTTCTATAGCCATTTATTTAATTGTTTTTTAATAGAGAAAATATTTAATATCAAAACAATATTAATAATCATTTGATATACAAAAATTTGTTTAAGTGCCAAATATCGGATTTGAACTGATGACCTACCGCTTACAAGGCGGTTGCTCTACCACTGAGCTAATTTGGCAAGTACGCAAACATTATATCATGTATATGATGCTGAAGTCAATTGCTTAAGCGCAAAAATTAATTAAATTTTAAAAACAGATCAGCTTTATTTAATAAAACGTTTTCAAATGATTTTCATTGGATAAAATTTTTTTTACTAGCTCAAATTTTGACAGATCAGCTTTATTTAATAAAACGTTTTCAAATGGTTTTCATTGGATAAAAAATTTTTTACTAGCTCAAATTTTGATTGAATTAAGATGCAATTTTATATAAATTTCTCGTATTAATGCAATTGCTTATTCATTAATAAAGCATCTATTTGTATAATCAATATAATTCTCAAAAGAAGAGCAATTTTCAAGAAAAATCTAGTTTGATATTTGTATTATCACGACATGAATAAGATAAACTCGCAGTTTGGTAAAGTAAAGTTTTGTTTCTATAACAGTAGTTTTTGGCCAATTTTAATTGCCTTAGAAACATTGTTTGTAAATTTAGGCTTGTTACTTTTGATTCAAAAAATCACTATTTTATTGTTTGCTTTAAGTATATTTTTATTAGTTTTTAGTATTTATAAATTTCTATATCAGTATCAATCCAGTATTTGTAAAAATATAGATGATAAAGAGTATCCACTGCCATGCTTAATTAATGCTGAAAAAACCGATTCAGAAGATATTTTAAATAAAACAAATACTAAGCCAGTATTCAACAATATTCAGATATGCCCTAAGCTATCCTCAGAAAACAATTTAAAAATTGAAATATCTAGGCAAAAATGTATAAACTTGGGCATTGTTATGTTTTTGATAACTGAATTTATAGTTTTTTGTACCATTTTATTTAATTATTTCTACTTCAGTATATACACTGAGGCTGATGCAAAGTATTTCCTTCAAATTATGCCTAATGATGCTATTACTTCAAAAGAAGTAATAAATTTTAGCTTATCGCAATACATAGATATCTCAGATTGGCCAATAATTAATACAATAATTTTACTACTATCCAGTTGTAGCATAACTTGGGGGCTTGAAGCATATAAAAATTATCTATTTGGAGATCGTTCAAATTATAAAGAAGTTTGCATTTCATTATTAACTACGATTGGACTGGGCTTGTTATTTTTAATAATTCAATTTGATCAATATCAAACTTTAGAATTTAAATTAATAGACAACTGTTATTCTGGAATATTTTACTTTATTACAATTCTGCACATAATACATTTATTGCTTGGAATTTTAGTTTTGACTGATTTTATCATATGGTTTGCTTTTCATTCCAATATACAAATCTATAATCAGGGTATACAAAAATATAAAACATTAAAGCTAGTCTGCTGGTATTGGCATTTTGTTGATTTTATATGGATATTAATTTTTGTCTCACTTTATCTAATACCAAAGATTAACTTCTAACTAGGCGCCCCACTGTTTATTTTTATCTTATTTGAATCTAACTATTTTTTACTCTTATTTATTAGTATATGTAAATTTTTTGAAGATTTGTTAAATAGCTTTTTGTGTTAAAATATAGCTATATTAGCTCAAACTTTAATGTACAAAAGTATATTTAGATACTTATTTTTAGTTTTTTGTTTACATGGCTGCTATGGCTCTAAACTTATAAGTTCTAAATTTAAGCCATCAATTATCAAGACTGATCCTTTCTACATTCAAACTTTCAGCAAGATTAACGCTTATAACCATCACTCTAATGAATACATTTTTTATATAGAAGGCGATGGCTTGATAACTAGAAATGGCATCAATCCAACCAGCGACCCAACGCCTCAAAATAAATTGGTTTTGAGATTAGTAGAATTAGATAATAGATCTAACATATTTTATATAGCAAGGCCATGTCAATACACTATAGGAATAGATCCAATATGTAATTTTTCATATTGGACTGATAAAAGATGGTCTAAAGAAGTCATTCTAAGTTTAAATGAAGCTATCAATATCATTAGTAAAGGAAATCCAATTCACTTGATCGGATTTTCTGGAGGTGGCGGCATAGCGGTACTAATTGCTGCAATAAATCCAAATATTAAAACTATTACAACCATTGCCGGAAATTTAGATATAGTGTACTTCAATACAATACATCAATCAAAACAATCTAAAGGATCTTTAAATCCAATTTCGTTTACAAGAAATTTATCGATTCCACAATTTCATTTAGTCGGAGAGAATGATAAGGTTGTGCCTTACGCAATAACCGATAGATATATCAAGGCTTCTAATGCTAAATATAATAAAAAAATTGTTTGCAACTATTGTGACCACGCTGGAGATGAATGGATGATTTTTTGGAATGAATTTTTACGTAAACAATCAAGCAAAGACATCAAAAACAAAGACAACAATTAATTTGACTTAGAATAATTTTGGTTTGGCATAATTGAGTTTCTAAAAATGTGGTTTTAGTTAAAAATATTGGCAAAAGTATACAAATTCAATAAATTGAATTATAATCATTAATTGATGTTATTCACCGATATATGGCTAATTTGAATAGATATGATTCTATGGAGGATCTAATCAAAAACAGTGTAGAGGAATTAGATTTAAAAAAACTTTCCAAATTGATTTTGAATTACTTAGATAGTAAGAAAGCTGAAGATATGGTCTTATATACTTTTCCACAATACAAAATTAACTACGAAATTATAGTCACTTGCATTGCTACATCAAGTAGACATGCTTCAAGCTTGGCAGAGAATTTGATGCAACATTTAAAAGAAAATGGAATCAATTCTGGTGCATCAGGCTTAAATGATCCAGATTGGGTAGTAGTTTTTGGCCAAGATTTATTTGCTGTACATATTCTGACAGAAAATGGTGAGAATTATTTTAGGCTAAATGATTTATTTGAATCTAGAAAAATAAATGAAATTAAATAATATTTTCTGCATGTCCTAAATCGTAAATTAAATAATTCAAAAGCTTTAGATTTCAATGGTCTGTAGATATCTTTAGCCTGCAGTCAGCTTTTCATGAATCATATATGAATTTACTTTGCTGATTGAATGAATGAATGAATGAATGAATGAATTGCAATTTATCTAAAATCTATTTTAATTCCAAATTAGATATATTTTTCCTTATCTCTGTTGAAGATATATTTACATATTTAAATCTAAAAAAGTCAAAAACTTCATTAACTAATTTAGATTCAAATGATTGATATGTGTATGTTTCTCTAGCTACTATGCTAATTTTCATTAAACTAATTATGTATCTATAAAATTCCCAATGATGAAAACTTATTAAACTATCTGAACCTAGAATCATATAGCAAGGCTCATAAGATCTATTTACTATGTATTTAGTGATTAAAGCTGAATAATTATATCCCATCTCTTCTTCAATAGAAGATATGCAAACTTTTGGATGATAAAATTTATCTTTTATATATTCCCCTCTAATCTTTGCGCTAGTGTTATAAATTTTGTATGAGCTGTAATGGGCTACTAAAATAATAAGCCTATCTAAATCTAATTCTTTTATGATATTAGAAGCTAAACTAGCATGCCCGTCATGAAAAGGATTAAAAGATCCTCCAAAAAATCCTAACTTTAGATTGGAATTGCATAAAAAATCGAAATATGCTTTTGAAATTATCTGCGACATAAATTGGAATGCATTTTCTCAATTTTAAGATTATAAGGTATAATCTTATTTAATTAAATTTTTAATCCTATGCATGTTAGGAGCTCGCTACAAGCCATAAAAAAACGTACCAAAGACGCAAAAATTATTAGAAGAGGAAAAAAAGTTTTTGTAATAGACAATAAAAATAGAAAAATTAACACTAGACAAGGTTAAGCATTTTTGATTAAAGCTAAGATCATTAACTTTTATGTCTTAATCAATATTGCTGTTGCAATTAAATTTTTCATATACAATACTTTTATATTACTAACTTAATAATTTAGGCGACAAAATTATACAAATTTTTTGGATCAATACATGCTTTATATATGGTAATATTAGAAAAACCTATTTTCCTAGTTTTATATGAGAATGTCGAATACCTTTATTCCAAAGGTCCTACGTAAAAATTCAAATTCTAAAATTTCAACAACAAGCACTCTGCCGTCCTATGATTTAATGATTGATGGTGGCTTTATAAGGCAATTATCTTCTGGAATATACACCTGGTTACCTTTGGGAGTTAAAGTCTTAGATAAAATAATTAAGATAATAGACCAGGTAATGCACGAATTCAATGGACAAAAAATTATTATGCCATGTATTCAACCGGCCAGTCTTTGGCAGGAGTCTGAAAGATATGAGGCATATGGAAAAGAAATGCTTAGAATTACTGATAGGCATGAAAATCAGCTATTATTTGGTCCAACTCATGAAGAAGTAGTTTCTGATCTATTTAGAAAAAATGTAGTTTCATATAAGAACTTTCCTAAACTTTTATATCAAATTACTACTAAATTTAGGGATGAAATAAGACCTAGATTTGGAGTAATGAGAGGACGAGAATTTTTGATGAAGGATGGATATTCTTTTGACTTAACTCAGGAAGACAGTGTTAAAGCATATTATGATATGTACAATGCATATATAGAAATATTCAAACGTATTGGAGTGCACGCCATGGTTGCTTCAGCAGAAAATGGTGCAATTGGGGGAGACATGAGTCATGAATTTCATATCTTAAGTAATAACGGTGAAAGCACTTTATATTTTGACAAGAGACTTGCTGATACCGACTTATCAATTAATGAAAGTAAGGAACTATATTGTGCCACAGATGAAAAGCATAATCCAGACCAATATTTAGGTGACTTACTTAATAGCAAAAGCATTGAAGTTGGACATATATTCAACTTCGGACTTAAATATTCTAAAAGCATGAATATTACCGTTCAAAACAACAAGCAAGAAAAAACTTTTATGCATATGGGCTCTTATGGGATAGGAGTTTCTAGACTAGTTGCCGCTGTAATAGAACAATGTGATACGCTTGGTAATAACATTGGATATGATTCTAGCGGCATAATATGGCCAAGACAAATTGCGCCTTTTGATATTTCAATTATTAATTTAGATATTAAAAACTCGGTAGTTACTGAAAAATCTGAAAATTTATTCAAAATCTTAAGACAAAAATATGATGTTTTACTAGACGACAGTGATGAAAGTGTTGGAAGCAAATTTGCCACTAATGATCTTATAGGAATTCCAATTCAAATTATAGTTAGCGAAAGAAATCTAAAGAAAGGTATTTTAGAAATAAAAGATAGGTCTACACTAAGGACTGAATCAATTTCAATTGATCAAATTGAAGAATATTTAGAAACTTTAAAATAACATCTTCTCAACAAAATAACATCTTCTCAACTGAGATGAAATTAATAAAAAAATAATCTTATTGAATAAAAAATTTACGGTTACTTTTACCAAAATTATCATCAGATGAACTGTTTAAATAAATTTTTACAAAATCTAAAAATTGACTAATTGAATCAACCACATCATCATGTTTAGCATATGGAAATAATAGTATTTCTTCTAAAATTTCTTTAGGAATATCATTCACAAAATACATTTTCTTACTATAGAAAAATTCTAAATTCAATGCCATTCTAGTGACTTTGTCTAACTTGGGCTTAACAGGTATCACATTTAATATATCCAAAATTTTTAATTCTTGTATTAAGCTCTGCCCACTGGCTTTATCTTCAATTACTATTCTATAAGGTTTAAATTTGGTATTTAGAGTTTGTAATTCCTGCTTTAGAGCTGGATATTCTAGTTTTTGTCTCATAATATCTATTAAATAATATTGATTGTCTTTGACTCCAAAGGTGGTACAGACTGAAAAATCAGCCGTGTCAGAGGTTTTAATTGCAGTGTCCCAACTTTGAATTATGACATCAAAATTCATTTGATTTATTTCGCCTCTACTAACATAATTAATCATATTGCTAGAAATGAGATTTTGCTTTGGAATTGGTTTTTGCATATATTGAGCTTGAAAATTATTCATTCCTAAATTGTTTTTTAGTGCGTTAATTGATTCAGGAGAAAATCTTTTCGGATCTATAATATCTCCTGCGTTAAATTCATGAACCCGTCTATGAGTACTATACTCATAATCTGCATCAGCAATAATAGGAATTTTTAAAATATGCCAATCCCCTAATTTCTCCAAATGTCCACATAAATCATCTGTGTGCAATCTCTGCATCACCACAACTATTGCTCCACTATTGGGATTATTTAACCTAGAATAAAAAGTTTGCTCATACCAATCTATAACTTTTTTGCGAAGCTTATTAGAATGTATGTGCGTTGGATTATGCGGATCATCAATGATTAAAATATCACCCCCTTCACCCGTTAAAGTGCCACCAACCGAAGTCGAATATATAAATCCCAAATCAGTAGTAGTGATTTTATTTTTTTGACTTTTTTTAATCTCCATTTCTGGAAAAATGGAATTATACCAATCAGAGCTTGTAATAGATTCAATGTCGCCGAAATGTTTTCTAGTTAATATTTGTGAATAAGTTGCTAAAATAATTTTTAAATTTGGATCATTGGCTAAAAGCCATGCTGGCCATGCTACACTAACCGAAATAGATTTCAGGCATCTGGGAGGAATATTGATGATTAATCTTTTGATCTGTTTGGTGTAAACCAGATACAAGTAATCTGCAATAAGATGTATGTACCAATCAAAGGAAAGCTTAGAGTTTTTGTTTAACGTACTAAAACACATGCCAATAAATGCTGAAAAACTAGCATGAAAATATTCCCTAAAAGCCCAGCATATTAGATCTAAATCTCTTGGCTTACTTCTTAGTTTAACGCCATTTTTTTGCATACACTTAAGCAATTTTATAGCAAATTCATTTTGATCTTTCACTTAGAAGCTCGATGTAATTGATTTCAAGTTTACTTTAATAGGAGCCTTAGACTAAGCTTATTTACTTTAGTAGAGTCCCTAGACTAAGCTTATTTACTTTAATATAGTTCCTAAACTGAGATAACTTACCTTAATAAAATCTTGAGACCAGGCTGAAATTTTTTAAACTAAAGTAGATACTTTGGACCAAGCTGAAAATTTTTAAACTAATTTATTTATTTTGCATACTTTATATAAATTCATTACAATAAAATTAACGCAATAAAGCCTTATTGACTTTTTTTATCAGTAAAAAATTTGACTTTTACTTTTTGATAAATGTATCATTCTTGTTGTTACATTTAACACATCAATGAAACATGATTTAGATAATGTTGATTTTAAGTCAACTTCTCAGTTTTTTTGGTTAATTATCAAAAAATTTAAAGTCTTTCTTTTGCTTTTAACTTTGGCTCCTATACTGTCAGCTATTAACAATGTCTGCCAACCATATTTGATGAAGTTGATAATTGAAACTATCAGCAATGGTGTTGATTTGAATCATTTAAAATGGTTGATGATAGCATATATAAGTATAATAGCTCTGGAAAATATAGCATATAGATTACATGAATATGTCAAAATGAGGTTTGAGCCTGACTTAAAGATTTTTATAGTCAACACTTTACTCACTAAAATGTTAAAGCATTCCATAACTCTGTTTCATAACCAAATGTCAGGCAATTTGGCAAATAAAATTAGTGATGTTAGAAGTGGGATTCCTGCCTTGATACAATTAATTTCTTGGCTTTTTGATAAAATATTGACTTTTTTGATTAGTATATGTGTTTTATATACTGTTAGTTATAAGTTTTGTTTGCTATTGGCTTTAGTAATTATTTGTATCATGTTGATGATTTGGATGTGTAATGCTAAATCTGTCCAACTAGTGATTGCATCTTCGAGAAGTAAATCTTTGATTGTGGGACGAATGGTGGATATATTTGTAAACATACAAAATGTTTTATTATTTGCAGCTACTGGACATGAGATTCAAGATCTAAAACCAATTATGTTGTCTTTTAAAATTGCAGACCAGGCTATGCTTAAATATGTAAATAAAATTTTCTTGTTGCAAGGTGCCATTTTTATAGGATACATGTGTTTAGTTTTACAAATTATATTTAAGCAAGTACAAATAGGCCAAATGTCCGCAGGTGACTTTGCATTAGTTGTGAACATCAACAGGAAACTTATTGGATTGATGTGGGACTTGTCGGAAGACGCATATAAATTAACCACAATTATTGGTGATATACATCAAGGATTAGAAATTGCGCTGAAGCCAATTGATATAAAAGACACCAGCACTCAGAATTTGGACTTGCAAGTTAATAGTCAAATTGAATTTAGGGAGGTTTGTTTTAAATATACTAACAAGCAGTCATTTATTTTTGAAAACTTATCAGTTAAGATTGCAGGTCGTAGCAAAATTGGATTAGTTGGATCCTCCGGCGTTGGTAAATCCACTTTCATTAATCTATTGCTTAGATTTTTTGAATCTCAGGCGGGACAAATTTACATTGGAAATCAGGACATTGTTGACATAACTTTGAAGTCTTTACGTCAAAATATTTCAGTCGTACCACAAGATTCAAGCTTATTTCATAGAACCATAATGGACAATATAAAATATGGCAAATCTGATAGCACTGACGCAGAGGTTATGGAAGCAGCTAAAAAAGCACAAGCCCATGAATTCATTATGAAATTGCCAAATCAATATCAAACTCTTGTCGGTGAGCGAGGAGTTAAATTATCAGGTGGCCAAAGACACAGAATTTCGATCGCTAGAGCAATATTAAAAGATGCTCCTATTTTGATTCTTGATGAAGCTACCAGTAATTTGGATTCAATTACTGAAAAATTTATTCAAGAAGAATTATTTGAGGTAATGCAAGATAAAACTGTAATTGTAATCGCCCATAGGCTATCAACCCTTTTACATCTAGATAGAATCATAGTTCTTGACCAAGGAAAGATAGTTGGGGATGGGACTCATGATGATTTATTGAAACATAATGCAGTGTATCAAAAATTATGGCAAACTCAAGTTAATGGCTTTATTGTTGACTAACGTTGGATTGAGTTATCTTTTGGATTATCTTTGACTTGACGCCGTTGCATTGCTCAAGTTAATGGCTTTATTGTTGACTAACGGTTGGATTGAATTATCTTGGATTATCTTTGACTTGACGCCGTTGCATTGGATTATCTTTGACTTGACAAAGTTGCATTGGATTATCTTTTTGAATATTGTATTTCTATTAAAAACTGCACCTATACTCTTAATGGAATCTTCTTTTCATTATTTATTCAATAGTTGTTAGAATTTTATAATTCAATTACTGACTTAAATATATCTTATAAGTATTTGATTAATTATTGATTATACTAAATAATTCTTCTTCACTCATGATTTTGGCTTGGCGTTTAGTTGCTTCCAAAAGCTTTGAGCCGCCCCCTTCACCTTTTACAAGAATGACATCATCACTAATACTGCTTTTGATAATTCCACCATTTTTTTCAATTAATGCCTTAGCTTCTTTTCTTGAAATGCTCAATGTGCCAGTAAATATAAATTTCAATCCGTGCAATTTACCTATATTTATCTCATCTGGCATGATGTCCATTTTTTCAGTTAAAGTAAAAATCTCTTGCTTGTATTTCAGAAAGAAAGTTTCAATACTATGCGATATATTAGGGCCTATGCCATTGGCTTGTATATTTCCCAAATTATCTTTCTCTATTCTATCTAGCAAATTTTCTATACTAATGAATTCTAACGCTAAAATCTTAGAAATGTTTTTTCCGACATCAGGTATTCCCAAGCTAAATATAAACTTGGAAAGATTAGTTTTTTTACTTTTTTTGATATTTTCTAAAATATTACTAACTATCTTAAGTCCCATTCTTTTCAAGTTCACTAATTCTAACTTATGATTTTCAAGATCAAAGATCTTGGGCAAAGAGTCTATAAAACCAGCCTCATACAATGAGCGTATATTTTTTATTCCCAAATCATCTATTTCTAAACTGCTTACGAAGTGATAAAGTCTTTGTATTAAAATCTCAGGACAATAAAAATTTATGCATTTTAATACTGGATCATCAAATTCTAAATCTGATTGACAGCCTGGGCATGCTGCTATCATATTTATAGAAACACATTTTTCATCTCTATATGCAAGGTTTGGACCTATAATTTTTGGTATTACATCACCAGAGCGTACTAAAAACACCATATCTCCCAGCATTATGTTTTTCTTTTTTATATCACTAAAATTATGCAAAGTTGCTTTGGTTATTAAAGCTCCAGATATTTGAACTGGATCAAGTATAGCAACTGGTGTAATTGTACCTGTACGCCCTATTTGATGATCAATATCTATTAGTCTAGTCATAGCTTCTATGGCTGGAAACTTATAAGCAATTGCATATCTTGGAGCATGATTAGTGTATCCTAAGCGTTTTTGTAACTCTAAATCATTGACTTTTATAACCATACCATCAACTTCATAATCTAAATTTTTCCTATTTTCTAAAAAATCTTGATATATAGTTTGTATTTCTTTAAGGGACTCTAAATCGAATAAATTTACTTCTGCTTCTGATTTATTTTCAAAAGTGTTAAAACCTAAAGTATTTAAAAAGTTTAAAGATTGAACTTGTGTCGATATGTTCAAATTAGAAACTATCTCATATGAAATATATTTTAAGGGTCTTAACTTTGTAATTTTATAATCCAATTGCCTAAGAGAGCCTGCAGCTGCATTTCTAGGATTAGCAAAAGCTTCTAATCCATTAGCTTTTTGTTGTAAATTTAAGGCTTCAAAATCGCTTTTAGTAATAAATACCTCACCTCTGATTTCTATTATTAAGTTGCTATGCTCAGAAGATTCATATTTTATATTTAGAGTTTCTTTAATTAAGCTCATGTCTATTTTTTTTGGAAAATTCTTTATGGTAAGCATATTTCTCGTTACATCTTCTCCTATAAGTCCATTGCCTCTAGTTGCAACATAATCCAAATATCCATTTGTATACTTAGCTGAAAAAGATAAGCCGTCTATTTTAGGCTCTACATTAAATTTTAATTTATATTCTTGATCAGAACTTTTTAAGTTGAGAAAATTTTTGATTTTTTTTATAAAACCTTCTAGGGACTGATAATCAAATGCATTATCTAAAGAATACATCTTATGAATATGTTTGACTTTACTTAAAGCAGAATTGGGGTATGCTCCTATATCTAGCTCATACTTTTTTTTGATTAACTCTAGTTCATTATCAGAGATATTATCTATAATTTCATTTAGTAATTTTTTATATTCCAGTACCAATTTATCATAATCTGCATCACTTATAAGAGTTTGATTTAGATTGTAATAATAATGAGAGTAATTTTCAATCTTGCTCTTAAGCTCTTCTAAATTGATTAATTTTTGCTTCATGATTATGCTTATAATTAAAAATCTAATAATCTTTTTAAGAATTCTTCTTTATTAAATTCTTTTAAGTCATTTGCGCCTTCGCCTGTTCCTAAAAAATACACTGGAATATCAAATTTTTCTGCAATTTGAAGAATTATACCACCTTTAGCTATACCGTCAAATTTGGTTAAAATTAATCCATTCAAATGTGCATTTTGTGAAAAAACTTCTATTTGATTGATTATATTTTGACCACTGGATCCATCTAAAACTAAAATAACTTTAGGTTTTAAATTTTGATCAATCTTATTTGCAACTTTACTAAATTTAGCAAATTCCTCCATCAAGTTACGATTATTTTGCAATCTACCAGATGTATCTAAAAATAAAACATTAAACTTCTCTTCTTTAGCCTTGATAATAGCTTGATAAGCTATACTATCAGGAGTATTTTTTCCGATCCATTCGAAATAGACAGCTTGAGTGTTTTTTATATTTATTTCCAGCTGCTCATAAGCTGCAGCACGAAAAGTATCACAACATGCAACTAAAATCTTTTTTGTAGACCACAGATTGCATAATTTTTTTATAGTTGTGGTTTTGCCTGCCCCATTAACACCTGCCATAATTATGAGATTTAATTCATTAGTTAATTCAAATTTGATTTCTAGCTTATCAATTTTTTTGATTAGTAATTCGTAAATTTGATTTTTCAAAGAAGTTTTTTGGTCATCATTACTCAAGTACTTATACCCTTTTACCAACTCTAAGATTTCATTGGTTGTTCTAGCGCCCACATCAGACTCTAATAAAACTTCCTCTAATTCACTAATGTTATCTTCCGAAAAGCTTGTGGAATTAAACAAATGATTTAGTTTTGAGCCAATGGCACTAACAATCCTCTTGTTGGTTGAAGTGACGGCCGCTTTGATCTTTTCAAAAAATGACATTATAATGACAATAAGTATTTAAAAAATATTATCAAAAAAAACATATATGACCAATTCTGAACTTTTTAGGACAAGAAATTTCCTTCCTATTTTTATCGCTCAATTTTGTAGCTGTTTAAATGATTCTCTAATTAAAAGCGCGCTAATAATATACGTAACATATAAAATAGATTCTGCTTTTGGGCTTTCTTCTGCTTTATTAGTTCTCTTACTGCAGGCTATTTTTATTTCTCCTTTTGTAATTTTTGCTTCAATTGCAGGCGAACTAGCAGATAAATATGAAAAAACTCAAATAATACGTTTAATTAAAGTAAGTGAAATTGTCATTGTAATTTTATCCGCTTATGGTTTTTACCATAAAAGCATTAGTCTTTTATTTTTAAATATTTTTTTATTAGGAGTTCATTCAACATTTTTTGGTCCAATTAAATATTCAATTTTACCTGAACATTTGCCTAAAGAAGCTTTACTAAATGCCAATGGCTTAATTGAAGCTGCAACTTTCGTTGGAATATGTGCGGGAAGTATTCTAGGAGGATTATACAATTATTATTCAAACTTTGTTATATTTTCAGGAATAATATTATCGATCATTGGCTTTGTATCATCTTTATTCATACCAAAGACCAATTCAGGTGACTTGAACTTAAAAATTAATTATAATCTTTGGTCAGGCAACTTAAATTTAGTTAAATATTGCTTAGATAAAAAAATCTTACTAATTTCAATTTTAGGAAACTCTTGGTTTTGGTTTATAGGAAGTTGTTTCATTTCACAAATACCATTATTTGCAAAAATAACTTTTTCTGGCGATGAAACTGTAACTAATTTATTTTTGATAATTTTTTCTTTGGGAGTTGGTGTAGGATCTGGAGTTTGTAATCTTTTATATAAAGGCGATATAAGTACAAAATATGTCTATATTAGTGCTATAGGAATGACTATTTTTAGTTTGGATTTAGCATACACTTCTAGTGGAATAGTTGCTAATGAAAATTTAATTAGTATCAGTGGATTCTTAGGTGATATTTATAACATCAGAATTTTATTTGATATGTTTTGTTTCTCTGCGTTAAGTGGTATTTATGTAGTACCTTTTTATGCATTAATGCAATTTTATTCAGAAAATCATTTTAGGTCTCGAGTTATTGCTGCTAACAATGTTATAAATTCTATTTTTATAGTTGGGTCAGCTATTTTTCTGGCAATTTTATTTGCTCTTCATTTTTCAATACCTAAAATAATTATGATTTTAGGAATTATTAACTTCTTAGTTGCGATAATAATATATAGAATTACGCCGGATTCTATGAAAATTACTAAAGGAATTTTAAGGGTAATACTAAAAGTAATTTTTAATAAAATTTATAAAGTTGAAGTTAAGGGTTTGGATAATTTTTATAATGCTGGCAAAAAAGTCGTAATAATTGCTAATCATGTATCGCTCATTGATGGAGTTTTGTTGGCAGTTTACTTACCAGACGAAGTGTTTTTTGCAGTAAATAGCATTGTAGTAAAAAAATGGTGGGCCAAATTAATAACGAGCATCACTAAAACATATACAATAGACACCCATAGTCCATTTTCAATTAAAAATCTAATAGAAGAAGTTAAAAACAATCAAAAGTTAGTAATTTTTCCAGAAGGTAGGGTTACTAATACAGGATCTTTAATGAAGATTTATGAAGGACCAGCAATTATAGCAGACAAATCAGATGCTGTCATTTTACCAATTCATATAAATGGTTTACAATATACGCATTTTTCGCATGCGCCCAAATCTAACAGTGGTATAAAAGTTAAATTTTTTCCAAAAGTAACTATCAGTATCTTGCCACATATTAAGATAAATGATTCTAAGGCAAATAATAAAGAAAGACGGAAATTAATGGGCACTAAGATATATGACATTATGTGTAAAATGGCATTAGATTCTATTGATAGAGAAAAGCATTTATATCTAGTTATGTTGGAAGCTGCTAAGTTTCATCGATATAAAGATATTTTGGAAGACATCAACTACACTCCGCTCAATTATAGGCAGTTTATTATTCGCACAATCATAGTGTCGAGATTATTAGAAAATAATCTTAAACAACTAAATATCTTTCCAGATTTTCAATCTAATTCTGAAAAAGCTAAGGCTAATATAAATAATGGTTCTCAAGGTAAATTTATAGATCAATATAGAATAGTTGGACTAATGCTTCCTACATCTATTGGATGCACTGTTATGTTTTACAGTATGCAATTAGCTAATCTAGTTCCCGCTATGATTAATTTCTCCTTAGGGTACGATTCGATTGTAAAGTCTTGCAACTTATTAAATATAAAAATTATATACACTTCACGTAAGTTTATAGAGCAAGTTAATTTACAAAATTTAATTGAAAACTTACAAACAAAATTTAAAGTCCAATTAGTTGAAGATTTTAAACCTTCAATTTTAGATAAAGCAGTTGGACTTTTCAACAGTTTTATTATTAAAGAATATTTTGAACATGTGAATAAACATAACGCAACATCTGCAGCCGTAATTTTATTTACCTCTGGAACTGAAGGCAATCCTAAAGCAGTTGCTCTATCTCATAAGAACATATATACCAATATATGTCAAATGATTTCACATTTTGATTTTAATAGTCGAGATATAGCTTTTAACTGCCTTCCTTTGTTTCATTCTTTTGGCTTATTAGTGAAAATTTTAATGTTAACTAGAGGTATTAAATCTTTTTTATATCCATCACCATTACATTACAAAGTAATTCCTGAATTTTTTTATGAAAGTAATTGCACTATCCTGATAGGGACCGATACATTTCTAAATATGTATTATAAAACTGCTCATCCTTATGATTTTTATTCTGCTAGATATGTAGTAGCTGGGGCTGAAAAATTAAAAGAATCTACTAGAAAATTATGGTTAGAGAAATTTGGTATACGTATTTTAGAAGGTTATGGAGCTACTGAATGTTCACCGGTTATTAGTGTAAATAACAATATGTATTACAAATCAGGCTCAGTTGGAAGAATTATTACTGGAATGGAATACAAACTAGTTAGTGTTGAAGATATTAAAGATGGATATAAGTTATTAGTAAAAGGTGACAATGTTATGCTTGGATATGTTAAAGATGGGGAGCTAGAACCATTAATAGATGATTGGTATGACACTGGAGATGTCGTAAAGATAGACGAAGAGGGCTATATACACATAATCGCCAGATTAAAAAGATTTGCAAAGATTGGTGGAGAGATGATTTCTCTTCCTAAAATAGAAGAAGTGATACAAAATTTAAGCTCAAATCATACTCATGCTGTTGTGGCCGTGCGTGATGAAGTGGGTGAAAAAATTGTGCTGTTTACAACAAATTCATTACTTAAAATTTCTGGAATTGTAGAATATTTAGATAAGATTGGCTTATCGGCACTATTTGTACCAAAAGAAATAATTTTTATAGAAGAAATGTTGGTATTCCCTAATGGAAAGATAAATTACAATGGGTTAATAAAAAAATATAAATAAAACTAAATGCATTGATTCGCTTTAAGGGCATCGTCTCTTATTAAACAAGAGTGACAGGCATGACAAGCTTTATCATTTATAGGCTCGTAACAGGACAAAGTATTTGAATAATCTACCCCTAATTTTTTACCAAGCTCTACTATTTGAACCTTATTCATATTTATTAATGGAGTAATTACTGAGATTTTATTTTTAAATCCAGTTTGTCCTAAGTTGTGAATTGCTTTTGAATATTTAAGAGTACAGTCCGGATAATTAGGCGCATCTTGTTTATGAATTCCTAAATATATTTTAGTTATATTTAAATTTTCTGCTAATCCAAAAGCATAACTAATAAAAATAGTATTTCTAGCAGGCACATAAGTATTTGGAACAATATTTGGTAACTCTTCAAGGTTATTATATTTTTTAACCCTTACTCTTTGATCAATGAGTGATGAACTGAAGCTTTCTTCATCTAATAGGAAACTAAAATCTATTTTAGCTATTTTATGCAAAATCTTATTATAATTGGGAAATTGTTTTAAGGATTTCTTTAGAAACTCAAGCTCAATTTTATTAGTTTGTCCATAATCAAAGCTGAGTATAACTGGCAATTTGCCTTCTGAAATTGCTGCCGCTATTACCGTTAAAGAATCTATGCCTCCGCTTGCAAGAATAATTACTTTTTCCATATATGTGTATTTTTCAATGAAGTTGTGGTTTTTATTATTGGAAGTTTTATATATAAAACCTCAAATGCTTATAATTTATTATATTCTTTTATAAAGTTAAAATCTGGTTCAAACATTTGTCTAAGATCAGGAATTTTATATTTAATCATAGCAAGTCGATCCAAGCCGAAGCCTATTGCAAAACCTGAATATTTTGTTAAATCAATATTAGTGTTTTTAAAAACATTATTATGTATCATTCCACTACCTAAAACTTCCATCCATTTATCATTCAACTTAATATCTACTTCCAAAGAAGATTCTGTAAAAGGGAAAAAGTTTGGTCTAAATCTCATAGTTAGTTTATTTCCAAAAAGATACGTAAGTAATTCTTTTATAAACCATTTTAAATTTCCTATATTAATTTTTTCATCAACCATCACTATTTCCATTTGATGAAACATTGGGGTGTGAGTTCTATCACTATCTTTTCTATATGTTCTGCCATGTGAATAAAACCTAAATGGAGGTTTATTTTTTGACATAAATCTTATTTGCATATTAGAAGTGTGAGTACGTAAAATAAGATTTTGATAATTTAAATAAAATGTATCATGCATTTGTCTCGCCGGATGATTGTCTTCAAAATTTAAACCTTTAAAATTGTGCCAATCATCATCTACATCTTGCCCATTTACTTTGACAAAACTAAAAATTGATAAAAATTTTTCTATTTCTTTGGTTATTTTGGTTACAGGATGGATAGATCCTAAATTTACATCTTTAGTTACAAGAAATATATCTTGATCTATAGTATTGGTGCTTATAGAAGCAAACCTTAATTCATATTCTTGAATCAAATCTAAAAATTCTTTCTTAGTTTCATTAATCAATTTTCCAATTTCTATTTTTTTTACTAGATCTAAATTTTTTATTTGACTTAACATTGCGTGAAATTGAGATTCTTTACCTAAAGATTTAGATTTTACTAAATAAACACTAGATAGTGACTCACATAGATTTAAACTGTGAATTAGTTTTTCTTTTATTCCTAATAAATAGCTGGATAGGTAATTATCGTTATGTAATTTTTCTACATTAACAGATAGAATGTCTCCTGACATTGGATATAATATATGTATATATTTAAGAATATCAAATACTATTTGGTAATAGCAAATATTATAGCTCTTTTCAATTTTCCAATGTCATATCTAGAAGTTTATCAGAATAAAATAAAGCTCAGTGTTAAGTTATTAACCAATTATCATAAATTAATTAGGTTTCTAAAAATCATGAATAATTATGGACTCTTCAGATTAGTTGGAGGCTGTGTTAGGGATCTAATTTTAGGTAAAATGCCTGAAGATATAGATTTGAGCACTACTTTAAAGCCTAATGATTTAATTTATCATGCTAAACGCTTTGGATTTAGAACTATTCCAACTGGAATAGATCATGGCACAGTAACTGTACTGATAGATAAAAATTTTAGCGTTGAGGTAACTACATTGCGACATGACTTAGAATGCTATGGCAGAAAAGCAAAAGTAGATTTTACTGAAGATTTTTACGAAGATAGTTTAAGGCGAGATTTTACTATCAATGCATTAAGTTTTGATCCTCTTACTGAAATTTTGTTTGATTATTTTAATGGATTGCAACATTTACATGAAAGACGCGTCATATTTATTGGCAGCGCGGACAAAAGAATATCAGAAGACTATTTACGTATACTTAGATTTTTTAGGTTTTCATCTTATTACGCTGACCAGTTAGATGAAGAAGGTTATCAAGCGTGCCTTCTGCATAGCGGGAATATAATTCAACTCTCTCGTGAGAGAATTATAAGTGAGCTTAATAAAATATTTTCGCGTTTAAGTAAGGTTGAATATATCTTACCTCTTATCAAGCCAGTTTTATATTATTTAAATATTTGTATTACGGATAATTTGACTGAGGTAATCAACTTAATTATAAATAATAATTATTCAACTAATCACATTTTCTTAAAAAATAGTTTAGAAGCCGAATCATTATTAGAAAGAAATTTATCTAAAGAAACATTCATAAATGACAACTCATCAATAAAAAAAAGTGACACATCAATAGAAAAAAATGACACATTAGTATCGGTGATCAATAATAATCAAATCTTAACAAATAATAATGCTGCGAATGAAATTAACTCAGAACATGTTAGAAATTTTTTAAAAACTATTCAGGTTTCACAAAAAAAAATGTATCTGTTTATTTATCCTTTAATAGTAAAAAACATTGCTATTTTGAAAGATTATAGACTGTCTAATCAAGACTTGGATACAATCAATTTAAATCGTGACATCTGGTTTACATACTTTGTACATTTGGCTAAAAAGAATGAAAACTCTGATCAATTTTCAATTAATGCGTCATTTAACTTAATAACACCAATAGAATTTTATATTCTAATCATGAATAAATCATATCGTATACCAGTTTTAGAATTCAGTTTTGCAATTCTAAAAGTCTTATACACTGATGTTAAATATAGCTTCCAAGATATTTTGGATTTATGTGGCCAGTTTCCTATTAGGGGGCAAGATATGATTTCATTAGGCTTTGAAGGCTCTCAAATTAGCTTGAATTTAAAATTATTACAACGCAAATGGATCGAATCTAAATTTCAAGCTCAAAAAAATGAATTGCTGGATTTACTAGTGAAGTAAACATAGTTATCAACCTTGAGCAGATTAACTTCATGAATTAAATTTTTTATTAATATAAAATTTTAGAAAACTGCAATTAGAATAAAAGAAATCAGAAAATATTAAATATTATGGATTACAAACATTTACGCAGGCTATATTTTGATATAGATCTATATGAAGGTCTTATTATCGATAGATCAAGTCAAGATTTAAAATCATGTATTCATTACATAGAAAAAGTAATTAGGTTAACCAGTGGTGAAGAAATAAGAGTTTTCAATCATAAAGCTGAATATTTAGTTAAATACGATAATTTTAAACTAAATATAATAAAACTCTTGAGATTTAATTCACTTTTATTAGATCTTGACAATTCATTTTGTATATTAAATCCAGACTGTAGATTAAGTCAAGATTTAGAAACAGATACACATAAAACAAATTTAGAAACAGATACACATAAAACAAATCTAGGAACAAACTTAGAATCAAATTCTAATAGCATACTAAGTTCAAATCCTTCATTAAAAAACGTTTTTACTTCTGACTATCAATGTACTTTGGGCGCTACGCCAAAAATAAATTTGTGGATAGGAATGTTGAAGTTATCAAATTTTTCTGATGCTATTCAGATGTTATCTCAGTTTGAAGTAGCTAATATTTATCCAATTTATACAGAAAGAGTTCAGTTATCTAAAAAAGATGCTAAAAACTTAAATCTAAAACGTTATAGAGAAATTGCTATAACAAGCACGGAACAATCTGAAAAATTTGAACCAACTAAAGTCCATGACATAATGGACTTGAATACTATGATTGCGCAGCATAATAAAGAAGATTCTACTAAACTCATTATTGCATGTGATGAAAATAGATCTAATCTAGCAGCACTGAAGTGCATAAGTCAACATACAAATCTACGTCAATATTCAGAAATTACAATCATCATTGGACCTGAAGGCGGCTTTTCTGTTAAAGAAAGTGAAATTATAAACTCTATTCCAGGGGTGTTATATTTGAGTTTCACAAATATACTTAAATCTCAAGTTGCATCAGTAAGCGCTGTTGCAATTATAGAATTTTTACTAACATCACAGTTGCATTGAATAAAAAATAATTTATTGATGTTATTTTAAAATAAGTTATTTGCTTTTTTGTTTTATTTAATTTGATATAAAAACCTTCGCGCAAAGAATATTTTTTATTAAGTTTAAAATATAGATTATCAAAAAGTTAATATTTTATTACCTTGCTACATTTGCAAAAACTTACGCTGATTTTAATTTTTATCGTAGAATTTGCATTCTTGATTTAAATTTATGCTTATATTTATTAATATTTGAATTTAATTTATGTTTATATTTATTAATTTTTTTGTCAACATGTAGTTTTAAATCTTGGGCTTTGTTGCGTGCCTTTACTTGAAATTTATGCTTATATCTTATTTAATATTTTGAGCTTTATCTTTAGTATCCTTAGCATCTTTAGCATCTTTAGCATCTTTAGCATCTTGTAGTTTATCCTTCTTATTATCCTTAGTATCTATTAATTTATCTTTAGCATCATGTAGCTTCTCGCTAGTATATTCTTTGGCGTCGTGTAGCTTTTCGCTAGTATACTCCTTAGCTTCGTGTAGCTTTTCGCTAGTATACTCCTTAGCGTCATGAAGTTTCTCACCGGTATACTCCTTAGCATCATGTAATTTCTCACCAACATAATCTTTGGCATTTACTAATTTCTCCTTAGAA
>JAYWHH010000010.1:0-2975 GCA_043777815.1 Rickettsiaceae bacterium
GACAAGATTCACATCCAGTCTAAAAAATATTATGTTCATTGACAAGATTCACATCCAGTCTAAAAAATATTATGTTCATTGACAAGATTCACATTCGGAATAGTTGTTGGAAGACACCAATGCCATCTTTGCCTCTGGTTTTCTTCTATTGACAAGATTCACATTCGGAATAGTTGTTGGAAGACACCAATGCCATCTTTGCCCCTGAGGAAACATTGTTAGGGCGTCGCATTGCGGTAGAGCGCGCATAATATAAACTTTTAACACCAAGCTTCCACGCCGCGAAATGTATCAAGTGCAATTCAGCTTTACTTATGTCATTACGTAAAAATAAGTTTAAAGATTGTGACTGAGAGATATAGGGCTGTCTATCTCCTGCTAATTTGATTAAAGTCATTTGATCTAGTTCAAAAGCAGTTTTAAAGACTTCTTTTTCTTCTGCAGTTAAACAGTCTACGTCTTGCACAGACCCCTCATCTTCTTTAATTTTGTCCCATATTTTATCATATTCTTCTATTGATTTGACTTTAGATTGTATTAATTTATCTAAATGAGGATTTTTTACTTCAAAATTACCACTAAGAGTTTTATGATTGAAAACACCAGTATAAATTGGCTCTATGCTTGGAGAAGCATTGGCAAGGCTTGAAATTGAGGCGGTTGGAGCTATGGCAGTTTTATTTGAAAAGCGCTCATTATATCCAGCGTCTTTGGCGTCTGGACATGCTCCTTTTTCCTCAGCTAGTATTTTAGATGCTTCAGCAGTTTTAGCATCAATTTTTTTAAACATACGCAAATTCCAGCTTTTAGCTAACAATCCCGACATCGGGATACGTTTTTTTTGCAAGAAACTATGAAATCCCATGGCTCCTAAACCAACACTACGCTCTCTATACGCAGAATATTTAGCTCTTTCCATTTCATCTGGAGCATGTTCAATAAAAAATTGTAAAACGTTGTCTAGCATACGCATAACATCTATTATGAATTCAGGATTATTTTCCCATTTTTCGAAATATTCCAAATTAAGGGATGATAAGCAACATACCGCAGTTCTATCCTTGTTTAAATGATCTAGCCCCGTAGTTTGAGTGATTTCAGCGCATAGATTAGACATTTTGACTTCAAGACCAAGCTTTTTATGGTGCAGTGGAATATTTCTATTTACAGTATCTATAAATAAGATGTATGGCTCTCCAGTTTCCATTCTAGCTATCAAAAGTTTTTCCCAAAGTTGTCTAGCTTTAACTGTTTCAGTGACTTTTTTAGTATAGGGACTAATTAAATCAAAATTCTCATTATTAGCAACTGCTTTCATAAACTCATCAGTAATTACAACTCCATGATTAATATTTAAGCATCTACGATTAATATCGCCACCAGACGCTTTTCTTATGTCTATAAATTCATTGATCTCTGGGTGATGAATTGGTAAATAAACCGCTGCACTGCCTCTCCTAAGTCCACCTTGAGATATACCTAATGTGATTGAGTCTACAATTTTTAAAAAAGGAACTATGCCCGAACTGGTGCCAGTAATCCCAACCTTTTCTCCAATAGACCTTACGTTTCCAAAATAAGATCCTATTCCACCACCTTTTGCGGCTAATATACTATTTTCAGAGAATAGACCTATAATACTTTTTAAATCATCTTGACACTCATTTAAAAAACAAGAAATTGGCATCCCACGTTTCTTTAAGGCCGCATTACTGAGGATTGGAGTAGCGGGTAAAAACCAAAGTTGACTCATATAATCATATAAACGTTTAGCATGCTCTGCATTATCTGCAAAAGCACTACTGACCCTAATAAACATATCCTGTGGATCTTCAGTTGGCAGTAAGTAGCGATCTTGTAAAGTAGCTAACGCAAAAGGAGTCAGTAGTCTACTTCGACTTATGTCTTTTGAAATATTAAATGGATTGTAAATGTTAATATCTATTTTGACATCAGCATCATTAACTTTTACATTGGTGTTATGATCAGTTTTACAAGTAATAACCGATTTGGCATTAATATCATTAACTTTTACATTGGTGTTATGATCAGTGAGATTATGATCAGTTTTGCAAGGAGTAACCGATTTCAACAACAAATCATCATCGTTAGCGTTATGATCAGTATCATCTAGCAACAGATCAGTATCATTATATTGATTATTTTTACTAATCCCAGTCCTATGAATAGCCTTTAACTTTAGTTCGTTGTTTTCATCTTCATTTACGTTTTCTGTAGGAGAAATAAAAAAGTTGAATCTTTCAAAATCGGTTTCAAGGTCACTTTCTATTTTAAGTTCTAGCTGCTCTTCATCAGTTTTAAATTCTACATTAATTATTTGATCACATTTACTAATAGTTTGCTGATGGGTTTTATTATTTTTCATACTTAAATTTAAACAAGATTAATAGATATTATATTCTGGTGTGGAGAACTCATATCCGTATATAGTAATCCTACCTTTGAAAAAAAATTAGATCAAGATTGACAAATCACTTTGTTGTTGATCAATCCCACTTTTGCTGGCACTTTATTTGAAAATTATTTTTTATCTTTTTTACTTAGCATGACTGCTTACACTATCAAACAATATAAACTGTTAAAAAAAGTAAAATATAAAGCTATATAAAATAAAATATAAAGCTATATAAAGTAAAATTTAATATTTAAACATTATTAAAATTTTTTATTAAAATTCTTTTATTGATACAAGCTAGGTGAATTATGATTCGATGTTGCAAAAACTACTAGATGTAAATTGCGTGAATTATGATTCGATGTTGCAAAAACTCTAGATGCAAGCTATGTCGATGTCACAAAAGCCTCTTGATTTTGATGCAAACTATTTCGATGTCACAAAAGCCTCTTGATTTTGATGCAAACTATTTCGATGTCACAAAATCTGTTCGATATTTAGACACTATTCAAATTTTTTATTAAATTTTTTTTATCGATGTAAGCTATATGTAAGCTAT
>JAYWHH010000011.1:0-51380 GCA_043777815.1 Rickettsiaceae bacterium
ATTAAGTACCGTTCCGCATACAGCAACAGTGCTGAAATAACTATCTTCAATTACTTTAACTACCTTCAATTACGTCAATAAATGCTTCACCACACACAGCAACAGTGCTGAAATTATCTTCAATGGGTAAATCATTACAAAACTCTGCTGCTTTTAAATTATCTATATTGTACATATTGAATTTATCATGTTCTTTTTGTAAATATTTAATCTCTGTGTCAATTTGTGCTAACTTTTCTAGCTTATGACACACATCCTGTTGAATTTCTTCCACTTCTCTTTGCTTTTCTTCCAGTTCTTTAAATTGTTTGTTCAGATTTTTTTGCAATTCTTCTATTTTTTCTTTATTTTCCTGTTCTTTGTAATGAAACATTGTTTTGATTTCACTCTTCTCTTTGTATTTTTTTTGTATCTCTGCTAACTTTTCCCACATTTCTTTTTGTATATTCTCTGCTTCTTTCTTCTCTTTGTATTTTTTTTGTATCTCTGCTAACTTTTCCCACATTTCTTTTTGTATATTCTTTTCTTTTTTGATCTTGCAAGAAGTAAATTGTACAATTTCTTCAAATTCTTTGTCTTTTTCTTTCAATTCTTTTTTTAATTTTTTCAACTCTTTGTCATTCTCGTTAGAAGATATATTAATAAAATTTTTTAGTTTTTTACTTTTCTGCTTTTCTAGTTTTAAACTATACAGACATTGCTCAACTGTTTGCCCTGGAAATTTTCTTAAGAAAAGCTCATGGTAACTTAAATCAACTGTTTGCTCTGAAAATCGTCTTAACAAAAACTTATAGTAACTTAAATCAAACGAATTTCTTTTACCTAGATATTCACTAATATTTTCATCATTACCACCAGATTCAGCAGCTTGAGCATTACCACCAGCTTCATCATCTTCAGTATTACCACCAGCTTCATCATCTTCAGTATTATCAGCATAATTTACAACAGGTAATAAAGTCTTAAATCTAGCTGTAACTTTATTTTGATTAAGGTTACTTTCTTGTTTATTTTTATATTTCTTTGTATCTTTCATATATATGTAATTGTTTTACAACAACAATTATAGCATTATTATTTACTTCATTAATAGAATATTTGTTTCTAATGAATTTATATATACAGTCAATAAATACTATCTTAATTTGTATTTATGTAAGACTAAATTTTTATTTAAACTTAATATAAAGCCAAATAAAATACTAATTGCTAATGTAGACGATCCTCCATAACTAATTAGGGGCAATGTCATTCCTTTAGTAGGCAAGAGATTGAGAGCCACCCCCATATTAATTAAAGATTGAATTCCAACCTGTGATCCAAGTCCTACAAGGCTCAGAACAATGAAATTGTCAGTGTTTTTCATACAAAATATAATAATACGCACTAAAAGTAAAACAAATAATAAAAGTATTAAGATGCAAAATACAGCCCCAAACTCCTCTCCAGCAACTGCAAATATGAAATCAGTGTGAGAATCTGGTAAAACTCGCTTAACTACACCATCCCCTAGTCCAACTCCAAAAAGTTTGCCATTTTTAAAAGCCATAAGTGATTTTGAAACTTGATAATTTGCTTTTACTCCTATCTCCTTAGTGTCAAAAAATAAATTTATTCTATTTCTTACGTGGCTCAAAGTCAAATAAGATAAAATACTGCCCCCCGCTACCATTCCTATAAAAATACTAGATAAACCATAGGAAATACCAGCAATAAATACTTGCATAAACCATATAAAAGATAACACTAGAAACATTCCAAAGTCTGGTTGCAATATCAATAAGGTCGCTATTACGAGATAAATTAAAATTGATACCAAGATTTTATAATTTGCCGTAACTTGGAATATACGTCCAAAAAATAATAATTTGCTGCCTGATAAAATAATAGCATTGCATATACAAAAAAATGGTTTAATAAACTCGGATGGCTGAAACGAGACCCCTCCCAAATTCAACCATCTTCTGGCACCTTTAGTTTCATATCCTACAAATGATACGGCTAATAAACACAGCAAAAAGAATGCTAAGCCCAGTATAGAAAATTTCTTTATGCCTTTGGGCTTGAGGGTTGACAAAAATAGTATTAAAACTACTCCTGTAAGTAGAAAAAATATTTGTTTATTAATAAAGCTATAATAATCAATACCTATTCGTAACGCCACTGATTGGGTAGATACATTAATTAACAATGCTCCAATTCCTATCAATCCAAAAGTCACTAATAATATAATTTTGTCAATTGACTTCCACCATAAATACCATTTCATAAAATCTAAACTCTTTTTAAATAAACAGTATTACAAATACTAAATAATTAATTAATATTCAATTATCAGAATAATTATCAGAACAATGTTATAGATGTTGATTTCTGATTTCTACCATAACATATTCAGCAATTTTTTCAACTGAGGTAAATTGTTTAAACCCTTCTTCTGATACATTAATGTGGAATTTTTGCTCTATAAACATCATAAGTTCTATATGATCTAGACTATCCAATCCAAAATCTTTTAAATCATTGGTTTTGGATAATTTTTGTTCATTATCTAAACCTCGACCTAATTTACATATCTCGCTAAAAACTATATCACCTATCTCCTCAAGGGTTTGACTGCTATTTCCTTGATTTTCTGAATTGGATTGTTCATTTGATTTGAGATTATGCATTATTACCACTATTATCAAGTTATACTAACATTTTACCATATTTTGCCTTATGCTCCAAACTAAGATATAAGTCAACCTTGGGTTGTTTATTTTATCAAATTTAAATGATCCATCCTGTCGTCATCATTCGCTCTTAACAATATTAACTTGCTACTGTCAAACTTACTTTTTACAACCGTTCCAGCTACTTCTTTACTTTTTTAAATCATTTTCAACTACTAATCACCCGCTTAAATTCTCAATTCGTTTATTACTTCAACTACTAATTATCTGTTCAATCAAATTTAAATGTTCCATCCTGTCGTCATCATTCGCTTCTAACAATATTAACTTGCTACTGTCAAACTTACTTTTTACAACCGTTTCAACTACTAATTATCTGCTCAATCAAATTTAAATGATCCATCCTGTCGTCATCATTCGCTTTTAACAATAGTAATTTACTACTGTCAAACTTGCTTTTTAAATCATTCTCAGTTGAATCATTTTTTAATAAGCTAAATTGAAATGCAAAATCCTCTATGTTGGCATAAACTCTAGCTAATAATTGGGCATCCAACAAAGCCCCGTGCAAAACTCTACTAGAATTATCTATATTGAACTTTTTACATAAGGCGTCTAAACTAGCTCTTTGCCCTGGGTATTTGGCTCTTGCTAAAATCATAGTATCAATAATTTCATTATTGCTTAATGAAGGTTTATTCAAAAGAGACAGTTCAAAGTTTAAGAATTTCAAGTCAAATTTTGCATTATGAATTACTAACTTAGATGTGCCTATAAACTCCAAGAACTCCTCCGCCACTTCGCCAAACTTAGGTTTAGTTTTCAAAAAATCATATGTTAGACCTGTAATTCTATACGCAGTAGCTGATAAATGCCTTCCAGGATTTAGATATGTATGAAAAACTTTTCCCGTTAACTCAAAATCAATTGATTCTACAACTGCTATTTCTGTAAGCCTATGATTTGGATATTTTGAACTATTATCAATAATATCTAATCCAGTAGTTTCAGTATCTAAAAATAAAAGACGATTGGTCACAAAAATTTTATCTTAAAGTTATTATCCAAAAATTCAAAAGCAAATTTAACATCCTCAAGTAAATTCAACACCCTCAAAGCAAACAGCATACTTTAAATAAAGACAACTGTTTACTATAAAGAATCTATCTTAAAATTATTATCCAAAAATTCAAAAGCAAATTTAATTCCATCAAAGACAAATTTAACATCCTCAAGCAAATCTAATTCCCTCAAAAGCAAATTCAACACCTTCAAAGCAAACAGCATACTTTAAATAAAAACAACTGTTTACTATAAAGAATCTATCTTAAAATTATTATCCAAAAATTCAAAAGCAAATTTAATTCCATCAAAGCAAACAGCATGCTTTAAATTAGGAGTAATTAAAGTTTTAACTGAATTTTGCTTTAAATAATAATTAGCAGCCATTATAGTTTTTTTAAAAAGAGATACATCTATTATCTCATCATTCTCACCGTGCACGAAGCACATTGGAGTATCAGTGGATTCAATTTCTTTTGGATATACCAAACATGACGCAAAACCTATGACTCCTCCTAGCTTTAACATCATGCCAGCATAAGAGCTAAGCATTCCGCCCTGAGAAAAACCAATCAAAATTACATCTTTTAGACTCAATCCAAATTTATTACATATATAGTTAAGAAATTTCTCTAACATAATAAAGCTTTTATTGGCATGTTTTTGTATCACCGCTTCTGATCTATCGCTTAAAGAAAACCATTGTCTTCCATATGCACCATACTCAAATTGCTCAAAACCATTTAAAGATATAAACGCTGCATCCTTATATCTTTCATTAAATATTAAACCTAATTCAATCATATCATCATGCGTCATACTAAGACCATGTAACAATAAAAAGATCTTATTTGGATTTTTTAGATTTCCAAAACTTCTATATGACCATTCTGAAGTATTTTCATCAGTATTAGAATCGACGTTTGGTTTTGTTTGAAGATTCTCAGTATGTAAGTTAGTTTCAATTTCATTGTTTTCTTTCATAACTGTTCTTCTTGTTAGCTTTTTATATATTATAAGCGAAAATCTCTAATGCTGGAAACAAATTTGCACACTTTTTAAACTCTAATCTGTATCGTAAATACTTTTTATACAATTGATCACTTTTGACAACAAAGATATTCTTTATTCGTGAATAATTTGGCTATCTGAATCGTCTTCTTCATCTGGGATAATATCCAGCGCCCCCTCCAAGATCCAGTAATTGTTCCGAAATCCAACGGCCGCTCCAAGATCCAACAATTCATGCAAAGTCCAGCAATTTCCTAAAGAATAGCGCCCCCTCCAAGATCCAGTAATCACTTTTGACAACAAATATATTCTTTATTCGTGAATAATTTGGCTATCTGAATCGTCTTCTTCATCTGGGATAATATCCAATCCTCTATTTTTTCTATGCAGCGACCTAACAAAAATAATTAAATCATCAATCTCAGGTGATCTGAGACCATAATATATCTCCTGCATAGATGCCTCAATAGAATTGGTAGCGTCAAAAGCATTTAACACGGAAGCTCTGCCCAATAAATTAAATGAATCTTTCGTATTGCATAAATGACCATCTTCAGTTAATAATTTGGAATTTCTAATTTTAGTCAAAAAATGCCTTAAAGGAGTTCTTTGATCAGACTCTAACTGCTTCGCGCGTCTATACACAAATCTGACTAAATCAAATTTATTATCAATATTCTTATTAACATCCAAACAATCATTGGTACATATTACTCTATTTGAGGTAAAATCTCTTTTCATTATATTTTTATATTAAGTATACTTCTTATTCTTCTAAAAAATTCAAATGAAGTCTTGATAAAATAGACGTTTCAAACAAATTCTGAGCAAATCTAAAAAAGACGTTTCAAACAAATTCAAACAAATTCTGACCAAATCTAAAAAAGTAGCTAATTTAAGTATCTTCAAATATTTTTAAAAATCTTGAAAGCACTTTTTATAGAGCTAATGATAAAATCAATTCGATTTTCGATTGCAGAACCAAAGAGCAAAACAGAGCTAATGATAAAATCAATTCGATTTTCGATTGCAGAACCAAAAAGCAAAACATAGAAAATCTATTTCGAATACAGAAACAAAAAGCAAAACATAGAAAATTAATGTCTTACTTCATATTCTTTAAGCGACGCTGAAAGATTTGGTTTTGGAAATTGGTCTACATTCTACTATGTCCACTTTAGTTTTTATTTCTAATGAAAATCAATGTCTTACTTCATATTCCTTAAGAACCGCCCAAGATTTCGTTTTGGAAATTGGTCTACATTCTACTATGTCCACTTTAGTGCCTATTTCTAATTTATTTAGAGTATGGGCGTGATACTTAGTAGTTTTTCTTACTTGCTTACCATAAAGAGGATGCTTGAATTGACGTCTTACATCCACTCTTACTGTTTTGTCTCTTGCATTGCTGCTCACTAGACCAGTTAAAACCCTGCCTTGACCTTTTGTAAGATGAATAAATTCATCATTACCTACCTCATTGCTTGATTCTGGATTTTTTATTTCTGATGCTGCCATAAAAATTTATTGATTTAAGTTATTTTATAGAAAGTTTTCTAGATGTAATTTCGGTTTCAAGCCTAGCTATCATCTTTTTTGCTTCGGTATAGAGTCTAACATTTGTGACAGACTCGCTACTTACTTTTTTATTAATTCTTAAACGTAATAACATAGCTTTAAGCTTATTTCTTTCGTCCAAAATGTTGCTTGTGTCTAAGCCCTTATACGTCTTTTTCATCTTCTTTAAGTCCTCTGAACTAATTAGGGCAATGCTTAGTATAGCCTTACTAACCTTAGTTGACATATATTTATTAATGTTTTAGTTCATTATACCACGAATAGTACAATAAAATGATTATATCAGATAATTATAGAAGCACCGTCATAACACATTGATTTATTGTTGTTGTTGAATTAAAACTTTATATGAGCGACCCTGGTTTATATAAATGATCTTGGATTGATATCAAACTTTACAGACAGATCAGATTTAGATTGGCATTCATCTAATGTATTTAATACAAAGGTTTGAAGTTGTAAAAACTCTATATTGCCTATAATGAGTATTTTATATCTATATTGACGCTTATATCGTATAATGACGAATGGCGTAGGACCAAAAATTTTATGTGGGGCGCTTTCGCAAGTTGTAACGCTATGGGTCGTTTTGTCGTAATTTGCTGTAACGCTTTTAGATATATATTCCTCAACTTTAACCAAAGCTTTGCGTAACGTATGCGAGGCAGATTCACATAAAGCTTGATTTGAACTAGATAATATTATTGCAATACTGTCGTTTGATGGTGGCATGTTATTTTCAATTCTATGCCTCATTTCATTTTTAGCAAACTTAGTGAAATTGTTTTGCGTAAGTGTTCTTATGAGACTGTGATTAGGAGATGCGGTCTGAATACAAACTTTACCTGGGCTGACCCGCCCAACTCTTCCACTAACCTGACTTAACAGCTGAAAATTCTTTTCAAATGAATATAGATCAACGTTACTTAGCGTACTATCAATATCCAGTATTCCAATTAAATTGACATCAGGAAAATGATATCCCTTTGCAAGAATTTGAGTTGCTATGATAATTCTGTGATGTTTGTTTAATATATTTTGGATGTTTTCATTTATTTGATCCTCTGTTTTCATGGTGTCACTACTTATTAATACTGGATTGGCATTTGGAAATTTTTCTGCTATTAAATTCCTTAGTTGCTCTGAACCCATCTGGCCCATTTTTAATTTTTGTCCACAGGAATTGCAGTTGGGTTGATATGGCTTGCTATACCCACAATGGTGACAGATAAATTTTTTAATTTCATTGTGAAAGATTAAACCGGCTGAGCAGTCAACGCATTCTAACCTTGAATTGCAGAATGTGCACCAAATACTTCTGTAATAACCTCTTTTATTAAGATACAACATGACCTGATGATCAAGTTTTAAGTACTCCTGAATTTTTTCGTCTAACGTGTCTGAAATAATATTTGATGATTTGACTCTAGACATATCTATAACTTCTATTTCAGGCATAGGAATCCCTTTATGTCTGGTTGTAATTTGTGCAAATTCATATAAACCCAACTTCGCTTTATATAAACTACTCAACGATGGCGTAGCTGACAGTAAACAAATTTTTAGATCTTTATCTTGTGAATGAATTAGTTCTAACACTTGTTTAGTATCATATATTTCTTGATCTTCTTGTTTATAAGAATCATCATGCTCCTCATCTACTATGACTAATTTTAGATTTTTATATGGCAGAAAACTTGCGCTTCTTGTTCCTATAATTACCTTAACTGCCCCCTGCCTGATTTGATTATAAGTTTGTTTTTTCTTGGCTGCCGAAACTTGTGAGTGCCATACAGCAGGCTCAAGATCAAAAGCTTGCTTGAAACGTCTAAGAACTTGAGAAATTAAGGCTATTTCTGGCAATAGAATTAAAACTTGCGGTATAGAATCAATCATAGAATTGTCTTGACTAATTGAGATGTTATGAATCATAGAGTCACCACCCCGCTGACTAATTGGTATATTATGACTAACGGAATCTCCTTGCTGCTCAAACTGACTAATTGGTATATTATGACTCACAGAATCTCCTTGACTAATTGGGATGTTATGAATCATAGAGTCGTGCTGCTGCTCAAACTGAGTAATTGGTACATTATGACTAACGGAATCTCCTTGCTGCTCAAACTGAGTAATTGGTACATTATGACTCATGGAGTCACCACCCCGCTGATTAATTGGTAGCTGAGTTAAATAAAGCTGTATTAAGTGAAAATAAACCTCAGTTTTTCCAGACCCAGTAACGCCCTGAATTAAGCATGGCTTGGAAGCTGTTTTCATTATTTCTAAACATGCTGCCTGATCAACCGACAAATCAGATAAATTACATTTTAAAGGCCATTTTGCATTTGTATCATTAGTTTTTGTATTTGTTTTTGCTTGTCTTTTTGTTGATTGTTTTACTGTTGATTGATCTGTTTTTGTCTGTTTATCGATTATCTCTTTTAAGTAAATACCATATCTTACTTGAATAAAGCTTTCATATTGAAACAAACCGAATTGCAATAAGTCTGCCATCAATTCCATTTCTTCACTGCGGAGAAATAGTGCAATTTTCACAATAGACTTTATCTGAAACGATTTTGTATTTTGCTTCGCTTTATGCTTTTGATAATTAAAAGTTCTCTTAAGGATGGAGGAAAATTTTTGTTGTGATGCCGAAACAACTCTTGTGGAGCAGGATTGACTATGTTGTTGAGATACATAACCAATGACTATTCCCCATGTTAATTTATTACGTATAGTTATGAGAACTATGGCCCCGATATAGCAATTGATTGATTTTATATTTGTTTCTAATCCTGAATCATTGTTCGATTCTAAGACTTTGTTCGATCCTAATGCGTTGCCCGGTCCAAACCCTGAATCATCATCTACTGTATCTGGATTCTTTTTACTGTTTGTTACATCTCCTTCGCGCTTTATGGCTCTTTCATCGCTAAAAATTGACGTAGCCATACTATCGACCATGCTATTGATTGATTTTATAGCGCTATTAGTTGATGTAGGTATATCAGTAGTTGATTTTATAGAACCAATGGTTGACGTTATTTTGTAAGTTAAAATCAATTTATCCGTAACTAAGACTTCAATTATATGTTCCATCAGTTTAATATAAGGTTCAATAATTATAATTGCAAAGCTTTGTAGTCAATTTTATCCGCCCCTTTTTTCTTAAATTGATATCTTATTTTTAATTTTATTTTCAATTTGGTTTTCAATTTGGCGTTCAATTTGGTTTTCAATTTGGCGTTCAATTTGGCTTTCAATTTTCATCATCCACTCCTTGAAACTTTATAAACCCTTGTTTTTTTATGTAATTTCCAATGCCGTTTCTTCCGTTGATGATTTCTTTTGCTATCTAAAAACGTTATATCCGAATAAGTCGGTATCTTGCTGGTGGAATGAGTTGGCATCTTGCTGGAAAGTGGACCCGCATTGCTTGCGTTTAAATTGTGAGGCCTAAGAATCTCAATCTTTGGTGTTGATTGTGTTGGCGCCTGTGCTTTTGATGTTTCTTGTATTGTCGCTTGGGTCTTTGATGTTTCTTGCGCTTCTACTTGGGCTTTTGGCGATGCTTGTATTTCTACTTGGGTCTTTGATGTTTCTTGTGGTTCTACTTGGGCTTTTGGCGATGCTTGTATTTCTACTTGGGCGCTTGATGTTTCTTGCATTAGCGGCTGGGCGTCTGGTATTTCTTGTGTTGGCGTCTGGGCCTTTGGTACTTTTTGTATTGTCGTCTGGGCCTCTTGCGCTTCTACTTGGGTCTTTGGCGCCTGAGCTTTTGATGTTTCTTGTGTTGGCGCCTGAGCCACTCTATCCTGATGAAGATTTACATCTCTGACCTGATGTGCGATTTTATACGTTAAATTGAATTCCCCTTGAATAATTCTGGTAGTTTGTTTATATAGAAAAGCTGCACTTTTATCATGCTTATGTTGCGTGACTTGTTTAAGCGTCGACCGATTAACTGGATTTGTTTCAAATTCTGCTTCATTTTTAGTGTGCTTAATCCCCAAGGCATCATTCTTGTATGAATTATTTGGGTCATGGGAGCGGGCATTGTTGGGGATCGGGCCGTCGGCGCGGGTATTATTGTTACCAAAGGCACCATTTCGGAATGAGTCATTGGCAGGGATATTGTTGGACAAAGAGTCATGGGAGCGGGTATTACTGGAAAAAGCACCATTTCGGAATGAGTCATTGGCAGGGATATTGTTGGACAAGGAGTCATGGGTGCGGGTATTGTTGGGGAGCGGGCCGTCGGCGCGGGTATTATTGGAGCAGAAGTTGTAAACTCCGGTATTATTGTTACCAAAAACACCATTTCGGACCGGGTCATGGGAACCATTGTTAGGGAGTGGGTCGTGAGCACGAACATTGTTGGACAAGGAGTCATGGGTGCGGGTATTGTTGGGGAGCGGGCCGTCGGCGCGGGTATTATTGGACAAAGAGTCATGGGAGCGGGCATTGTTAGGGAGTGAGTCATTGGCAGGGATATTGTTGGACAAAGAGTCATGGGAGCGGGCATTGTTGGGAAATAAATCATCAGCACTTATATTATCGCGAAGAAAAGATTTTAGGATAAAGTTAAGTTTATTTTTCCAATTATCTTGAGGAAACTTGTTATAATACCTTTGATTAAAATTCATGTCGGATAATTTATCGTTGGAGCCAAATTGATTAGAATTCATGTCGGATAATTTATCGTTGGAGCCAAATTGATTAGAATTCATGTCAGATAATTTATCGTTGGAGCGAAATTGATTAGAGTTCATTTCAGACAACTCATACATTAACTCATTTCTGAGAAGAGCTTTTTGCATAATAAAAGCCAACATTTTCTTGACTTGCATTCTTTTTCTTACAGGTTTTTCTTTGGTCCTTATTAAATCTAAAACATCAGCAATTTCATTTAAATTTAACATTCCACCTAAATCATCTTCTAAAGAATCTGCTGTATTGTCTATACATTGATCTATTTTGCGCGGTCTTTTTTTATCATGAAGTTTGAATAAAATTATCGATAATTCTTTTAGAGCCCTGATGGTTTTGACTGTGTCTCCGCTCCTTTGGCCAATTTGAATTGTTAATTCATCCAATAGTTGGCTCAATAATTTTTCTAATTTTATATACTGATCTTCCAAAATTGGTAGCCTACAAAGATATCAATATAGTACTACTTCGCAGGCGTCCTACTAAGTAGATTTATTTTATTAAAGTAATTTATAAAGTGTTTTATGATGATAAATATCGGATAAAGTAATTTATAAAGTGTTTTATGATGATAAATATGGAGTGACGATGTTCTTCTACTTACATTCTTTAGTTTCATCAAATAGTTTTATAACTAATGTTAGTTGTGATTATCAACACCAATTTATATGATAACAGAAAGTCGTTTCTTAGAATTCTTATATCGTTTCATAATTAATGTTAGCTTCAGCCACGCTATTAACTGGATAACAAAGGAATGTTTTTTAATCAGATGATATAACAAAGGATTTGTTTAAATCAGATGATAACAAAAGATTATTAGGGGCTCTTTTGGTTTAGAACTCGAATATAGCTCCGTAACCGATGTTAGTTGTGAATACGCCGCTATCAAGCTTTATTGCTTGTTCCCCAACTGGCTTAATTGTGGTACCTTGAGTATATTGAATATCAAGTCTGAAAGTATGTCTAACATAATCAAACTGATTTCTTTTTAACTCTAAACCTAAAGTAAATTTACCACCGAAAAGAATCTCAGGATCGCCAAATTTTCTTTCAGTTGACATAGCTTTTGAAGTATCAGGAGTAAACCAAGAAGCCATTGCTGATAAAATATTAGCATCTGAATAAGATAGTCTAGAAACTTCTGCGCTAAGACCAGTAATAAGTCTTATAGATGGATTTATAGAATAATCTAATTTAATACCTAGTTCACCAAACAAACCATATCTGCTATATTCTTTGGTTGCACCTATTAATGCTGAAGCCGCCTCTCTAGCGCTGCCAGACAAACCTGCTAAGGATTCTAAGGTTGGTTTTAAATATATTAAATCTGTTCTTAAGCCGGTTCCTACTACAGCGCTAGCAGAAAACTTTTTACATTCACTTGTCCAAAATTTGTACCCAGCACTTAAACCAACTGAACTAGTAACTACTTGATATGTATAAACAGCTTTAGGGGTTTGTTTATAAGCGTCAATTGCAGCTTGAATGCTAGGAAGTATATCTCTTGTAAAGTTAGGTGTATCCGCATCAACAACTACTGCATCTTTTATATTATCAGGAACAGTAGCTAAAACAGTAGCTAATAGTCTTTCTGCTTCTGCACTACCTGTAGCTTTAGGATCAAGTTTAAATTCTCTTAACGCTTTATAAGCATCTTCATTATCAAAATTTATCACACCAATAAGTGGGCCACGTATTCCATTTTTAATATCGTTCAAAAATTTAGAGGCGTAAGCGCTTGGTACAAAATCGTTAATAAAGTTTTTACCAAATTGGGCTGCATCATTAGCATTCATTCCATTAAAAATCTGATTTCTTGCTGGATCTGACAATACAGCGTTAAGGCCACCGATTGTAGCTTCACCTTCAGCTTTTGCAGTATTTTTTGTTAAGAATGAATAACCTAAAGACACTCTAGGAATATCAATCCAAAATCCCATTTCTTCCTCAGTAGGAGCTGGTGTAGGATGTGGAGCGACAGAAATAGTTCTGTGAGTTTCACTAACAGTAGTAGTGTCACCATATTTTATGCTAGGTGGCACATAACCTTCTGAAGCATGAAGCTTTGATCCCAAGTTTTGATGTACATGCTTTTCAGTTTTAGTGACTACACTTGCACTATTTTGTTTAATTCTAGACGTTGGCGCAGCAAATGCACTAGATAATAAAGTTGTGGCTAAAATAGCTACTGGAGCGATTCTTGTTAGAGCTCTCATATTTATTTTTATATTTTAATTCTGTAACTATTCTAGCATATATGTTGCTTTTAAAAACTACAAATCGATTTAAAAATCTTTAGATTAAAAATATAAAGATTGAAATTGTGATTAATAAGATACAAATCTCATATAATTTGTACTATTACAGTGGTGTTTAGGTATAAATATTGATTGCCTTGGAGCTTTGGCGCACATTGATTGTTGCCTTAACGAAGTGACGAACAAACTACGAACGAAATGACGCAGTATAAAAAAACTACGAACGGAAGTGAAAAATTATTTACAAGAAGTTCTAAAAAAATATTAAATTCATATTCATTTAAACTAATGAGCCCATGAAAAAAGAATTGGATGAACGAAGTACAGAATAAACTACGAACGAGGTGACGAGGTGACGAGGTGACGAGGTGACGCAGTATAAAAAAACTACGAACAAAGTGAAAATTACTCAATTTAGGCTATAGATAAAAAACTACGAACGAAGTGACGAGGTGAAGCAGTACAGAGCAAACTACGAACGAAGTGAAAAATTATTTAATGCAATTTTTATTGACTTTCTTCTATAGTTAACTTTACTTACACGTAATTTTCTTGACAGTTTATTATTAAATGAAAGTGGCTTCATGTTAAGATTGTCTTCATAATTTTCAAATGCATAAGTAACTAAGTTTTTATTATCTTCAGCAGAGGATAGTTGATATTTTTCATTATATTCATCAAGCCTATTATTAATTGCATAGTCATCAAACCTATTATTAAATGTGTTAATGCCAGCAGTATTTTCTTTATTATTAAGTGTGTTAATGCCAGTAATTAAAATTGGATCCTCGTTAGCAGTGTACATGACGCTTGATGAAAGTTCATTCTCTATTATTTTATGCATCGACCCTTGTGGAAATTGATTTGGGACTGAGTTAAAATTTGATTTATTTTGACCTGGAGTTGATGAATGTCCATACTCTTTATTGATTATTTTATAAATTGAATTTTGTGGAAATTGATTTGGAATTGAGTTAAAATTTGATTTATTTTGACTTGAAGTTAATGAAGAATCGGGGTCAGTTAATAAACTATAAGACCTTGATCTTAAAGATCTATCTGCAATGCGTTTGCTTTTTTTGCGCCATGGATTGCTTCGTAAGTTTGTAGTAACGTAAGATTGTTCGTGTATATTGTGTTCATTTGAATACAGTGAACTTGGATTTTTATTAGAATAATGCGTAATTGATTCTGGATTTTTATTAGAATAATGCGTAATTGATTTTGGATTTTTATTAGAATAATGCGTATTGGTATTGTCACCCTCATTGTTTGAAGATGTATCAGTGACTTTTTCACTTGCATGCAAATCATAACTTCTAAAATTCTGAGGAGTATAATTCCTATTACGATGCAATCTATCACTCTCATCGTTTGAAGATGTATCAGTGACTTTTTCACTTGCATACAAATCATAACTTCTAAAATTCTGAGGAGTATAACTCCTATTACGATTCAATTTGCCACCCTCATCGTTTGACGTGTGAAAATTCTGTCTAGATGTTTGCTGTCTTCCATTCGCCATTTGGCTAGTTGGTGACATTGATGACATAGAATTCATGTTTTGATTAGTTGGCGACGTTTGAAATGTAGAATTCATGTTTTGATTAGTTGGCGACGTTGGCAATAGAGAATGTTCTCCTCCGTCCATACTTCTATATACATTTTGATTATGTATTTCTGGATAATATTTTTCATTTTCAATCGCCTCTCCTACAGACCTTCCTCTACTATTGTATTTTGCTTTTTCTATGTATTTTTCGTTATACAACGGCATGTATTTTTTTTTGAAGTTTTGTTTAGTGTTAGGTCTAATAAAAGGAGAATTAGTAGTACCGCGACTTTGTTGCTTTTGACAATTAGCTAAAAAAAACAATGTGACGAAAAACGAACAGTAAGTAATATACTTTATGATGTACATAGGTGGAAATTTTTTTTATCAAGAAAATATATAACAATATATCTCACACATTAAGTCTTGAAGCAAAAATAATCCTAAAGTATAGAACTTTATTGTTTATGATGCATCAATGTATACCGTATGAGTTGTAAAAAAAACTTTCAGTTGTTAAAATTGGATTTTTTAGAGTAAAAAAACAACTAGATTTTGAGTTCAAATTGTATAAATTTGTGTTTTATTGCGGGGCAGGTCAGTGGAGAGCTTAATCTTTTGTGTTTATTGAACATGATGGCGCGGGGATAGATCGGAACGTGGGCGACACGGAACAGTTCAGGGAGAGACGCGGGACTAGAGCTTGGAAGCCCTAATCTTTTGTGTTTATTGAACATGATGGCGCTGGGCGAGGTCGGCACGGGTCGAGTTTCTTGCAAATGAAAACTGAAACTGATGAAATGCATAAAACTAAACAAACATCATGAAGTAAAAGTCGCACAATAATGAAAACCACAACTGATGACTAAACAAACATCATGAAGTATAAGTTCTGCATTAATGAATATTTTCAACTTTGATTAAAGATATATTATTTCTTAATATTCTTTTTAGTAGACTGAGCTTTAGTAGGTTGATTAGGTTTTTTAGATTTGTTAATTTTTTCACGCAATTCTGTGATTTGATGCTGTAATTGTTTATGTGATTTAGGATAATCGGTCTTTATTTTGTCTAAAAGCTTAATAGCCGCATCATTTTCACGTTTTAAATGAGAAACTTCTGCCAATTTTAGAAGTAACATAGGTTTTTTTTCGCCAGATTTTGATGCCTTAAAACTTCTTATGTAATTAAGTGATGCATTATCTAAATATTCTTTAAATCCGCTTGAAGATTTATTGGTTTCTAAGGTTATTAAAAGATAATATATCTCCCCTAACCAAAAATGAGCATCGCCTAAGTTGGAACTATTGCTGTTCGTGTCTATAAAACTTTCAAAATCTTTTCTTAATTTCAAAGCTTTATCTTTCTTGGCTGAGGATGAAGTTTCAGAGTTAATGTCTTTAAAATCGGCAACTAGAGTGCTATAATCCAAAACTTTCGGCTTAGATTCTGTAAATTTCTTAAATTTTTCCTCGTTTTCAACCCTTTTATCTTCAGTCTTTTCATCTTTACGCTCCATCTTATCTAAGTTAACAGATTCCATCTCGTTCATAGAATCTCTTTTTTGTGGCTTTTGGGATTGGTAAACTGAATTAGCTAAAGTGCGAAAGCTTTTTTCCAGATCTTGTACTTTGTTTTCTAAATTATTGATTCGATTTTGTAAACCATCATTATATTCACTAGACGCCTCAAAAGAGTGTGATCTTTCCGCTTCATCGCTCCCTAAGCTAGGTGAAAAAATTGTAGAGGATGCCAAAATCATATAGGCTGCTCTTTTAATTGACATAATAGAACAAATTTTATTAAACAATTTTACCACGGTTTGAGATAAGTCAGAAGTTTGCATAAGAGTATTGTAAATTACAAATATGGGCTATATAGAAAATATGAAGTAGCAAAAGGTTTTTATCAACGTTAGAAAGAAGAAATGTAGGAGAAGTTTGTAGAAAAGTATTGTAAATTAAAAATATGGGCTATATAGAAAATATGAAGCAGGAAGTGACTTTTACATTTGGCGTATCTATATAGAAAATATGAAAAAGGGATTTTTATATTTGATATATGTTTTATATTTGAAACATAATATTAAATGAATACATAAAATACATTAAAGTTTTAATGTAATAGTGTATTGTTGTATATATACAACAATATTTAGTTTATGCAAAATAATCAAACCGAATCTAATAAAAATGAATTTTGGTTCATTTCTTCTTTGTTTCAAAAATCAAAAAGGAAGCCTATGAATACTTTGTTCAAACAGGCTTATAAAAGTAATCAAGTTTCACTTACAGAGTTGCATATAGATGAAGAAAAAAAATGTTTAGTTCCAGAAAACCAAACGTCGAGATCTGTCAATTTTGTAGAAAAATTTCAGCCTATATCACCTGAATGTTTTAAACATTTTGTGCATAAAAAATACTCCAATTACTCTATCAATAAATCAACCAATAATTTTGTTATTGACACAGAAATCACCTGTCCTACAAAACTTGTAAATTACACAGCGCCAATAATTGTTAGGACTGAATGCGATTATTATAGTCGCATTTTTTCAAATTTTGAGCTTGGTGGTCGCTTAATAAGCAAAGAAGCAATGTATATTTCGGAATATCAAGTTGATTTAAACAAAAGAATATCAGGTAAAAAAGCAATTGATTATCCTATTACAGAAATTTCTGAAATAAAAATACTTCCTATAAGCAAATATATTATTTATTCAGTAAGTAATTTGAATAAAAATCTTGTAGATAAATTTTATAAATTTAAAATGTTTTCTTCATTAGATAATACAAATATTTTATACTTAAGTTTTACCTTGGATCAAGAGTTTTCTACCTTGAAGTATATGAGTAAAAATTTGTTTATTTTTAAGTATCATCAATGCGATTCTGCAGCTAAGTCTAAAAAAGTTTTTCAAATTTCTATTTCTTTACCTCAAGCTCTAAAAGAAATTAAAAAATTTATTAATTGTCTTTTAACTTTTCAAGAAGAAAGTGGCATAGAATTAAGTCTTGATTTACAAGTGATTAACACAATAAAAGAAAAAAAACTCAGTGCCAACTCAGACGAAATACAGCCAAATTTAAAAAATCTATCTACAATTTTTTCAAATAATTCAATCTATAGTGGCTCCGTTTATGATAGTAATTTTAGTGAAATTGTTAGAATTAAACATATAAAAACTTTAGAATACACTCCTCCTAAATCATCTTTACATCTAGATCAACAGCTAGAACTAAATAATCTAGAAATAGAACCAATTCTACAGCTGCAGCCAAATAATCTGGAAATAAAACCAATAAATTATAATTACTCAGATTTAGAGATAATGTATATTAATGATTTAGTAGAAATACCAGTAAAAATACAATGTAAAATAGCGCATAAATTAGAAGAAGTGGTTTATAGTTTTCAACCTAAGATAATAATAGAGCCAGAAATAATAGAATCTACTCAAGAATATAATAATATTCCTGATATGAAGAAATATGAAACAATGATATTGGATAAAGAGATAACGCAACAGCCCCATACAGGAGAATATTATGAGGGATCATATAAAGTATATGCAAAAAGTTTTTCTCAATTTCTTGAAAAATCTGAACAAACTCTTGAAGACTTAATAAAACAAGGTTATACAGAAGAAAAATGCTCTAAAGTGCAAGATGAGATGTATGAAAAACTGCAATATGAGGTATATGGACAATATTATGATCACAATGACTTTGGAAATTGATATATATTTATATTTAGCCTATCTTTTATTAGCAAGTAGGATTAGGAAGCGGGAAAAGGAAGTATGAAAAGGGGGACCTTCATATTTAATGAGAAGTGGGGGAGAAATTCTCATATTTGGTTTATCTTTTATTAGGAAGCGAGAAGGGATCTTCATGCCTTACTTAGCTTATCTTGTTGGAAAGTAGAAAGAGGTTTTTATATTTGGCTTATTTTTATTAGGAAGCGGGGAGGGATTTTTATATTTGATATATGTTTTATATTTGATATATGTTTTATATTTGAAACATAATATTAAAAGAATGAATAAAATACATTAAAGTTTTAGTGTAATAGTGTATTATTGTACATATACAACAATATTTAATTTATGCAAAATAAACAAAGCATATCTAATTTTACTAATAATCAAAGCGTATCTAATTTTACTAATAACCAAGGCACGCATAATAAACATAAAATTACTAATAAGAATACATCCCTTATTATTGTTTCCCATGTGCCGCGTCCTCCAAAAAGCATCACATTTCCAAAGAGCATGCTTAAAAGCATAGCTAAAAATACCTTTGTTATGAAATTACAAGAAACCCCCTATGTAAAGTTTGTAATTACTGGCATAGGAACGGAGGATTTTGATAGATTGATTGATGAAATAGAACAAGATATAAAAAACTTAAAGCCTTATAATGATAAGCCTGGTCACTTTTTACTACATGATGAAACTATAGATAAGAATATGAAAATCTTAGACATGTATACAATGTTGTTTCATAAAAAGCAGAAATATACTTATGTCGATAGTACAGGTCATGTAAAAAATATAGACCCTGATACTAACCGCGGCAATGCAAAAACTTATTACGAATACTATCCAAATGGAGTAAAAGATTCACTTTGCGAGAATAAATTGCATATTAATAAAATGGTAACTCCTGATATACAACTTTATTTAAAAAATGCAAATGATATTCAAGATAAAAATATATACCATTTTAGCCTTGATAGTATTTGTAAAAACTTTACATACTACGATCCATTATCATTCAATGAAAAGTATTTCATAAGTCAATCAATTAAAAATTGTATTGCTGATATAAGATATTTTTATTCTTACGAAAGCCTGGGGATAAATAGAGAACAGCTTAGAGATGTTGCTAAAACAAAAATAATCAATGCAGATAAACATATTGTTTATACATTAAGCGACATAAAAGGCGCTTGCGCTAAAATAGGCCTTATTGGTGACAAGTATACTAAGATATGTAATTCTACAGCTTATGAATTTAGCATGTTTTGTGAATTAAATTCAGAACATGTATTAAATTTCAGGTTTTTACTAAATAAAGTGGTTTTTGATTTCAAATATATGGATAATAAAAAACTAGTTGTTAACTTTTCTCCATTTGAAAACAATGATTTAAGTGAATATAGACCCACTTATCAAGTTACTTTTCGTCTACCGCAAAAGAAAAATGAGATTAAAAAATTTATTGATTCTTTTATAATTTTTCAAAAAGTTGCTACAACAATTTCTAAGGTTCCTTATGGAAGTATTTACGCCCACAGGATTGAATTAAAATTTAATCTACAAATAATAAGAGGAAATATTGATGATGATCAATTGGAGCAAGCTTTGAATAGATATAATAAAGATGATGGTCAAGCTTTTGATCAAGCTTTTAATAGATATGCGAAACTACGCAATATACCAGAAGAAGAAAAAGAAAGAATTAAACCTAGTGTAGAACGCATGCTTTCTAAAGGCTCTGTTATTGATGAAGAATCAAAAGAAACATTTCAACTTTTCTTAGACGCCATAATTTCTAAAGATTATACTATTAATAAGGATGATTTTGATAAAATTATTAAAATTAAATTAAAAGATACTAATAGATCTTTTAAAGGATTTAGGATAAATAAGTCTAAACAACATTACGTTGAATCTGATGATAATGATCGTAATATAAAAAAATGGAAACACGTAAAGATTGTTGAAGAAGTGAGTATAGATGGGCATACAGAGCCTAATCTTGTAAGAAAATGGAAATGCAAAAATGCTTCTACATCAAAAAATGATTATATATTAGAATTTAAAAATCCCGGGCCTAGATATTCTGAAGGAGATTTTATGTATGCATCTGAGGGTGAAGAAGATGTTGAATCTCTTGGCTGATTCTAGTTTTTTCTTGTTGGAAAGTAGGAAGAGATTCTATGTCTGGAGATTCTGAGAGAGATTCCGGGTCTGGAGATTCTGAAGGAGATTTTATGTGTGCATCTGAGTCTGAAGAAGATGTTGAATCTCTTGGTTGATTATTAATCTCTAGGCTTGTCTTGTTTAAAAGTGAGAAGAGGTCCTCATGCCTTACTTTGTTGTATTAGGAAGTGGGAAGTGACCTTCATGCCTGACTTTGTTTGTGCTAGAAAGTGCAAAAAAGATTTCATATTTGACATATGTGTTATATTGAATATATAATATTATATATTAATATTATATTAAATTTAATTTATGCAGAACATATACGACACTCATGGTACACAGGCGAATGAAAATATAAATAAACAAGAGCAAGACAATACAAATTTCTTTATCCTTTTTAATTCTTATGTGCCATTTAGTCCAAGTATAACTCTTCCAAAAAGCATGTGTAAAAATGCAAACAAAAAAGGAGACGCTATAACTATGAACATCCCTTATATAACTAGCGCAACTAGTTTTATGAAATACCTCATCTCAAATAAGAAAGAAAAAGATTTTAATAAGTTTGCTTCTAAAATTGCAAGTAAGTATATTTTCCTAAATGATCAAAATAATCAAGATATAAAAAACTTAAATCCTGATAACGATAAGACTGGCCACTTTTTACTACATGACAAAACTAAAGGTGAATTAATGGTTGATTTAATGTATCAATTAGATGGAATAGAAACAAAAGTTATACAAACTTATACATCACTGCTTCATAATTGTAATAAAGATAATGCGTGCAATAATGCACTTGATTATAAAAAAGAAAAGTATCTTGACGTAGAGCTTTATTTAAAAAATGAAAACTATATTAGCAAAAGTAATATAAGCTGCGCACCTATTTCACAATCTGCTTGGGACATGATAGACACAAAGCAAAAAAATTGTAATGAAAACTATCCTATTTCACAATCTGCTTGGGACATGATAGACACAAAGCAAAAAAATTTTAATAAACAATGTCCTACATTATCATTCAATAAAAAGTATTCTATAAGTCCGTCAATTAAAGATTGTTTCGCTTTTTATAACGGCCCTTGGTCTCTTTGCACAAAAAAGACTATAAATGTGATAGATATTGCTAAAACAAAAATAATTAATGCAGGCAAACATATTGTTTATACATTAAGCGATATAACCAGTAAATTACCGCTAGCACAAGTCTTAAATCTATCAGATTTATATCATGATGATATAACTCCCGATAAATTTAATGATTATAGAAATAATCACCATAATCATACAAATAATAACGAAAGTCTCAATAAAGCTTATGAATTTAACATGTTTTGCGAATTAAGTTCACAACATGTATTAAATTTAAGTTTTTTATTAAATAAAGCGTTTTTTGATTTCAAGCATATGAATAGTAAAATACTAGTTGTTGATTTTTCTCCAATTAAAAGTAGTTATTTGGGTGAATATAAATCTACTTATCAAGTTACTTTTTATCTACCACAAAAGACAAATGAGATTAAAAAATTCATTGATTCTCTTCTAATATTTGAAAAAGTTGCTAGTGAAATTCATAATCATTCCTGTGGAACTAACCATTCTTTTAAGCTTAAGATCCCTTGTGAATCTTTTTGTATTCCATCTAAATGTACAGATCTTGGATTTGAATTTAATCTACAAATAATAAAAAGAAATATTGATGATGATCTATTAAAACAATTTTTTAATCATCCGAATTATGATGCATTAAAGCAATTTTTTGATCATCCGAATTTTTTTAATCATCCGAATTATGATGCATTAAAGCAATTTGCAAATGAGCAAAATAAAGATGAAAATAAATTCAACAATTCGATATCAGATGTACAAAATAAGAGAAATAATATAGAAGATGAAGTAGCAAAATTATCTAAAGTTTTTTTAGACACAATAATCTCTCAAGAATCTATTAATGAAGATGATTTTCATCAAATTATTAAAATTAAATATATGAAAACTGAAATGGGGGCAGTGAAGATTGATAAATCAGGTGGCTTTATGGATGATGAATTAAATCACCATGAGAAGCCTTCATGCGAAAATTTCTATTTTGATAAAACCACACCAGAAGACGACAGTTCTGATTTTTTTAATTGTGAAATACTTGATGAAAGTGGAAACAAAAAATATGTTGTAATGAGGGCGCCTTATAAAAATATAAAACCTGAGGAAATAAAGTTTATACAGGAAAATTACACAACTGAATCAAATTATATAAAAAAGTTGGAATGCAAAAACTTTATTAAAAATATAGGATCAAATTTTTGTGTAAAACATTATTGTGCAGAAGATGATCATATTCAACGTATTGAATCATATAATTATGACGTAAAAGAAGAGTTGAATAATGATAATTATATTAAATCTCTTGGTGATTATTAATAGAAATATAATACTTAGAGTTAATGCTGAGAATTCTTCTTAATCTCTTGGTTGATTATTAATCTCTAAGGTTTTTTCTTGTTAGAAAGTGGTGAGAGGCTTTCGTGCTAGAGAATGGAAAAAGCTTTCATACTTAGCTTATCTTGTTAGAAAGTAGAAAGAGGTTTTTACATTTGGCGTATCTATATTAGTAAAGTAGAAAAAAGTTTTTATCAACGTTAGAAAGAAGAAATGTAGGAGAAGTTTGCAGAAGAGTATTGTAAATTAAAAATATGGGCTATATAGAAAATATCATAATCACAGTGGTTTTTACATTTGGCTTATCTTATTAGAAAGTAGCGAGAGGCTTTCGTGATAAAGAGTGGGGGAGAAATTCTCATATTTGGTTTATCTTCGTTAGAAAGCAGAATTAGGAATCGGGGAGTGACTTTTATATTTGGTTTATCTTTTATTAGGAAGCGAGAAAAGATTTTTATATTTGATATATGTTTTATATTTGATATATGTTTTATATTTGATATATGTTTTATATTTGAAACATAATATTAAATGAATACATAAAATACATTAAAGTTTTAGTGTAATACTGTATTATTGTACATATACAACACTATTTAATTTATGCAAAATAACCAAAGCGTATCTAATTTTACTAATAATCAAAGCATATCTAATTTTACTAATAACCAAGGCGCGCCTAATAAACAGAAAATTACTAATAAGAATATATTCCTTCTTACTGTTTCTCATGTAAAAGAAGTCCGAAGAAACATGATGCCGATTCCAAAGAGTGTGCATAAAAGTATAGATAAAGAAAATATTGCAATTATAAAAATGTTTAAAGAAGATTTACAATATTCCTGTACAATAAGCCTAATTACAGGTATAAAACAAGAGGATTTTCATGAATTAGTTTCTAGAATAGTAGAAAATACTATTCTTGCAAAGCAAAGAGATGATTATAAATCAAAAAGCTTAATGCACCAAAACAATAAACTTGATCATTTTTTACTAGATGATTCTTTTGTGGAATGTGATACAAAAATATGCGCTGGCGCATCAATGTTTATTAATTATATTAATAATATGCAGCACTTTAATAAATTGTATTCGATAACCAAACAAGTAAATTTAAAAATAAACTCTTATTTAAAAAATGAAAATTTTGTAACGTTTAGCAATATTGCCCAAGAAGTTGATTGCAAAATAGTAGACCACGTTCCACCGTCATTATCATTCAATGAAAAATATCCTATAAGTCAATCAACTAAAAAGTTTTTTTACGATACAAGATCTTTTTTTTACGATAAAGACATAACTGATGTTTCTAAAACAAAAATAATTATAGGTAAACATATTGTTTATACGTTAAGTGAATTAACTAATAAATCATCTCTCATATCAGGCTTATATTCAATAGGCTCTAATAATTATTTTATGTATAATCATGAAAAATATAGTAAAGCTCATGAATTTAAAATGTTTTATCAGTTAGATAATAAAGTTATATTAAGTTTTAGCTTTTTACTAAATAAAGCGGTTTTTGATTTCAAATATATGGATAGTAAAATACTGATTGTTAACTTTTCTCCAATTAAAAACAATGATTTAAATGATTTATTTGAAAATAAAAACAACGATTTTGTTGAATATAAATCTACTTATCGAGTTATTTTTCGTCTGCCGCAAAATAAAAATGAAATTAAAAAGTTCTTTCATTCTTTTATAATCTTTCAAGAAGTTACCGATGAAATTAATAAGCATTACTTAACGCTGAATTATGCTTCTTATGCTAAAGCCCATAACGCTGATCCTAGTATTTTAATCCATAATATAAATCTTGGATTTAATTGTGACTTACAAATGATAAAAAGAAATATTAATAATGATAAATTATATAAACTTTCTAGTCGTCAACATCAATTAGATGAATTATCAAAAATGTTCAAGATTTTTTTAAATGCCACAATCTCCAAAAAACTTATTGTCAATATACATGAATTTAGTGACATTATTACAATTAAACATATAAAAACTGAAATAAATTTAGAGTTGGAAAATGTTTCTACTGAGACAAAAGACCTTGATTTATATTCTGACGAAGTTTCTTTAGAGCGTGAGAATGATAATGAGATAAATAATGGCTTGAATCACGAAACAACTTGTGAAATGATAGATGATCAATATGAAAATACAAAATCAATAAATCCAAAAGAAATAGAATTTGTACAAAGCGAATATTATAATATTCCTAATATTAAAAAATGGGAACAAGGCCAATTGATTGCAGAGATAAAAACCTTAGGGCATGGTCATACATATTATTGCGAAGATAGTGTGAATTATGATTAGTTTTATAATTTTTGTTGATGTTTCTGTAGACGAGACAAGCAACTTTAATGAATTTGCTGCAAGAAAAATTCCTTAAAAATTCCTTAGGAGATTTTACAAAGTACTTCACCATCAATGTTTAAAGCCTTAGCTTCCATACTACTCATCACACTGTAACTTTAATGACGATATATTGATGCGACATATCTAATTAATGAAACTCAGCTGGATCAGGACGGCTCAAAAAGAGAAAGTTTCTGATTAATGAATGTCGGACGATGCTTTGAATGCAATTAATGAATTTACTTCAAAAAAGTCCTCGCTTAATAAATCATAAGTGAAATGTCGCAGATTGAAGCCTTAAGTTTCAAAGAAAAAAGGGGAAAGTTTTCGATTAATAAGCCGCATATGATGCAAAATATCTGATTGATATGTCTTGTGTTGATAAACCATAAATGGACTTAGGATTTAATAAATGAGCCACATTGAATGAATTAAATATATTTAAAAGAAAAAATCTCAGATTGATGCACCTAATTTTATGTGTCACAACTTGAAGCCTTAAGTTTACAGAAAGTCTCTGAATATACCTAAGGCTAATGACTGGAATAATAAAAGTTTTTCCTCTTTTAGTTTTTTAGTTCCTGTCCCTTAGGAGATTTTACAAAGTACTTCACCGCCAATGTTTAAAGCCTTAGCTTCCATGCCACTCATCACACCTTTGCTGGTTGAGATTACATAATGTTCATTTGAGTTGAAATATTTATAGAAATCTGTATTGCAATAAACTCTGCCTCCAGGTTTAGAAACACGTTTTACTTTGTTAATTTTTCCCATTGCAGTACCGATACCTGTGCTAATATAGCGTAATTCTACAAAAAGCCTCCTAACATTTGACTCGCCTTCTACTGTATAAGCATTTACAAAGTTTAATTTTTTTAAAACCTCTAACACTGCCTTGTTAGTACGAGAATAAATGATTTCTGTTTCCAATAACCTGGCATTTTGAGCGTTTCTAATTCTGGCTAGCATATCTGCTATCTTGTCTGTCATCATAATAGTTTTATATTTATTTAAAGTTTAAGCGGCCTGAACTTGATCTTCTTTAGACTCGCTGAATTTAGCTTGAACATAAGCAACTAAAGCTTCAAAACTGACTACGCTGGTCATGGCCATTTCTGAAAGCATTTTTCTGTTGAGCTCAATACCAAGTTGATTAATCATGTGTATAAATCTTGAATATATCATTCCACGTTGTCTTAATGCAGCATTTAATCTCACATTCCATAAAGATCTAAATTCGGTTTTACGCTTTCTTCTATCACGATATGCGTATTGTAGACCTTTTTCTACTCTTTGTTTGGCAATTTTGTAACAGTTTGAAGACCTCCCCCTGTAACCTTTAGCTAGCTTCAAAATTTTCTTATGCTTAGCTTTGGTTACTGTACTAGTAATAGCTCTTGTCATAAATTATTAAATAACTTTTGAAAAAGTATATCATACTATTGTATAAAATATCAACGAAATTAATTCATCTAATACCATATGAGCAGGTTTTTTGATTCACTTAAAACCAAATTGGATATGGTGGAAATAGTTAAAAAATTCACAAACCTTAAGCGAAATGGTAAAGATTATTTAGGACTATGCCCATTTCATAATGAAAAAACTCCATCCTTTAAAGTTAGTAGTATCAAAAACTTCTTTTATTGTTTTGGTTGTCATACAGGTGGTGATGTTATTAGCTTTTATGCCAAAATGCATAACATGTCCTATAAAAATGCCGGATTGGCGCTAGCTAAAACATTTAATATACCACTTCCTCGGTTAACGCAAGAAGAGAAAGAGGCAGAGGCTAATAAAAAACATATTTCTAATTTTTTAGAAGAAATTAATAATCATTTCACTAAAAATATTCAATATAAGGGAAATACTTTTCTAAAATATCTTTATAATCGTGGAATTGACTTAAGTTTAATAAAAAATTATCAATTGGGACTATCTGGCAATAACTTAATTGAAAGCTTTCCTGATAACCTGGTCGACTTGGTATCTGCCGGAATGTTGGCAAAATCTAACTCAGGTGGTTTATATGAGGTTTTTAAAAATAGAATCACAATTCCAATACGTAATCAATACGGTAACTTGATTGGATTTGGTGGCCGCGTTATTGATGACCATATGCCAAAATATTTAAACTCCCCCGAAACTGCTTTATTTAAAAAAAGTAGCTCATTATATGGAGAACATATCGGGTTTCAAATTAGTTATAAGACCAATAATATCTTTTTAGTTGAAGGCTATTTTGATTGCATAATGATGCATAAATATGGATTATTAAATACAGTAGCGTCATTAGGAACCGCCATAACTCTAGAGCATTTAAATAAAATATGGAATCACGTAGAAGAGATAATTATTTGTATGGATTCGGATTCAGCAGGTTTAAAAGCAGCTAAGCGAGTTATAGAAATGAGCCTTGGAGCCATTACTGCATACAAAACAGTAAGTTTTTTGCGCCTCCCAACAGGACATGACCCAGATTCTTTTCTAATGCAAAATGGAGTTGAGGAATTCAAAGCTTTGAGTCGCCAAACTTTATCAGATACGCTATGGGAATTTATGCTTGAAAGCCATCAAGGTTTATCTTCAGCTGAAGATTTTGCTAAACTGGAAACAGATCTTAATACATATTGCAAACAAATTCAAGACCCTATACTGAAGTCTAATTTCACTAAATTTTATAAAACTAGAATTTCAGATTTATATTACGATAAAACTAAACGTTACTCGAAAAAATCTTTTGAATTGCAGCAAGGTGCGCAGCAAGGTCCATATTCGCAACAAGGTGCGCAGCAAGGTCCATATTCGCAGCAAGGCCAATATTCGAATCAAAGTCCACAGCAGGACTCACAAAAAAGCCCGCATCAAAGTACACATTCGCAGCAAGGCCCATATTCGCAACAAAATCCACAACAAAATCCTCAGCAGGGTTCACAGCAAGGCCAATATTCGCATCAAGGTCCACATTCGCAGCAAGGTCAATATTCGCAACAAAATCTACAACAAAATCCTCAGCAGGGTTCACATCAAAGTTCATATTCGCATCAAAATATAAAACAAGGTCCATATTCACAGCATAGCCCGCAGCAAGATCCGCAGCAAGGTCCGCATCAAAGTCTATATTCGCAGCAAACTCCGCATCAAAGTCTATATTCGCAGCAAACTCCGCAGCAATATAACAGTTCATCATTTGAATCTAGTGATATTTTATTGCATGAGCAGATTAAATCGTTAGAAACCAATATTCTTGCAGATTTAGTGGTGTCAATTGAAATTATGCTCCTAAATAATGCAGATAATGAGAGATTTGAACTAGAAAATGATTCAATTTCACTTAGCTTGGAACTATTGGACGTTTATTTGTGGAATTTTGAATTTGTGGCTTTGTATGAAATAAAACACAAAATGAAGGACTATATACCTGCCGCAAAATTAGATATAGACGATGAAGTTGAGCATGTAAAAGACAAAGCTAGGTATGCCAACGACGACAAGGCTGGGTATAGCGACGATCATAAGTCTGGATATGACAACGATGATGAGATTAGGAATGAGCATAGTGAAGTTAGTTCTATCTATGGAACAATTGGCTATGACCAAGACAAAATTATGTATGAGGACGATGAGGTTGAGTATAGCGATGATGAGGTTGAGTATACCGATGATGAGGTTAGATATAGCGATGATGAAGTTGGATATCGACACGATGCAGTTATGAAACATGATGATGAAGTTAAGCATGGTAAGAAGATTGGGCATGATGATGAAATAACTTATAACCATTACAAGAAGATTGGGCGTGATGATGATAATCATAAAGAAGATGAAGAAATGGATATTGATTTATCAGCCTCGAAAGAATCTCAAGAGACTACAGAGTTTCAAAAGACTAGCCTCGATAATTCTGATTGGAGGACATCTCAAAAAACTAGTTTCAATAATTCTGATTGGAGGGCATCTCAAAAAACTACAGAGTTTCAAAAAGCCACAGAATCTCAAAAAACTAGTTTCAATAATTCTGATTGGAAGGAGTCTCAAAAAGCCACAGAGTTTCAAAAAACTAACGTCGAGACCATTATTAACCAGTTAAAAATCTTTTTAGACTTTAAAAAAACTATGATAAGTCCTTACGAAGTCTCAAAAATAAAATTGAAAAATGCATTCGGAGTCAAATTTGTTACTAAAAATAAGGTCATGGCAAATTTAGATAATTTGGTTATTAAACGTGATATAGTTCAACTCGAATATGAATTTCTAAAATTGTCTACCGCCCCACAGTGCAATATAGAAGAAATTACTGAATATATGCAAAAAATTAATAATAAGAAAAAAGAGTTGCAGCAGAAATCAGATAAAGATATTTAAGGTAATTTATACCTTGGTGATTAATATCATACTTGATACGTTAGTTGGTGGTGCGACAATATAAACTTGGTGCTTCACAGTCTTTTGATACCTTCAATTGGTGGGGTGCTTGATATTTCACACTTGATGCTTCACAACCTTTGCACGTAAATTGCATAGGACATTTGATACTTCACAACCTTGGCATATTAATTTGGTAAGGTAGTTGATACGTTAGTTGGTTGGGCGTAGTTGGCTGGGTGCTTGATATTTCACACTTGATGCTTCACAACCTTGGTATATTAATTTGGTGGGACATTTGATACTTCACAACCTTGACACGTTAGTTAGTTGGGCGTAGTTGGCTGGGTGCTTGATATTTCACACTTGATACTTCACAACCTTGACACGTTATAAATTGCATAGAACATTTGATACCTTCAATTGTGTAGATAGAATTGCTAAATGGCTACATAATTAATCCATTAGTGGTGCATTTATGTGTTCACTAAATTAAAAAATATATGTTTAGGAATGAATATTTTAGAATTGTGGAGTTATGAAATATAATTTTTAAATAAAAACATTATTTTCAAGTATGTCAACAGATAAACAAGATCCATTAAATGGACAAGCAATAGTATATATTAACCATTGGATGAAAGATCTATCACTGGAAATGAAAAATAATTTAATTGTTTCTATTCCAGAAGGTGAGGCCCCAAGAGCTGATATTAATTTAGAAATTGGTGCAACTAAACTCCAAAGACAAGAGTCACAAGAAAATTTTGATCATTTGCCTCAGGTATATGAGGTTAGTATTCGTGTTACAGTTAATGTTGGATTTGGCCAAGAAGAAAAGAAAGTTAATTTATTAAAACTAGAAGCTGAATGCGCAGGTGCTTTTTACTTAAATAATCAAATACCAGCTGACAAATTAGACTACTTCATTTACGTTAAGTGTGCAGAAATGATTCTCCCATATGCTAGATGCTATGTTGATCAAGCATTGAGTTTTTCTAGTGTTTATGAGCCTATATCTTTAAAACGTATGGATATTAACCTAGAAGAAATGTTTTCTAAAGGCAAACAATCTAAAGATGCGCCTATGCCTGCGAACAATCCGGCAATCGCTTGAAGTTTCTAGAAAATATTTTACTAAAAGTAGAATTGAATCTACATTCCCCGTGATGACAAAATTAAAAGTAGGCCTAGTTCTAAATTTTTTGCGATGACGCAATAATCTTAAATATTTTAAATGTGTTTAGTGCTGCAAAGATGTTTTCTAAAGGCAAACAATCTAAAGATGCGCCTATACCTGCAAATAATTCAGCAATCGCTTGAAGTTTATAGAAGATATTTTACTAAAAGTAGAATTGAATCTAAATTCCCCGTGATGACAAAATTAAAAGTAGACCTAGCTCTAAATTTTGTGCGATGACGCAACAAGTTCTACAATCGCTTGAAGTATAGAAGATACTTTATTAAAAAAATAAAACAAATTTATTAATATATTGTTATGTGTGTATAATAGTTATATATACTATTTATATTGATATATCAAATGCAAAAACATCAAAACAAAATAAAAGTTATAACAAAAAACAATGACGAAGCAATATTAAAAACAAGTACTGAAATCGAAGCATTGAATAATATTAAAATTGATGCAATAAATGAGTTTTATGAAGACTTTGTTGAAGGGTTTGATGAAATAGGGCCGCAAAATGTTCATTGGCTTAAAAGTTGCATTAATGATTTTATGCAAAAAACAATTAAAAGTGATAATCATATCATGTATGACATGCATACTAGTGCAACACTAATACATAAATTAGCAGTATTTATAAATAAAAACTCTAAAGATATCAATGAGGAGCTCATAAATCAATTTAAAACAATTGTATATGACATTTTATTCCCCTTAGATGAAATAAGATCAAAATATTGTTTTGTAAATATTGATAATGAATCAATTGACTATCTGTTTAATGCATATGATTATCTAAAGCAATTTAAGAAAAATTCTGATGAAGACTCACTAAGTAAAATTCCAAGCACTAGACCAGAGGCGATAAGTGATTTTGCGGAACATATTCTTTGCTCATTAGAAGGATTGAAAGCCCTATATAATTTTGTTAAAAACAATGAATTGACTCTCATAAAAAGCTTGAGTGCCTCAAACACAAAAGAAGAAAGTATGTCAAATATTGGTTCAGATTGTATTCACAAGTTATATGAACACCTTCATAAAGTTACACAGGAGCCCTTTATTAAAACAAAGATTTTTGTAGAAAAATTAACTCAAGCATTAAACAAAACACCAGCATTAACAAAACCAATAATAGTTCAAGTATTGGACATCCCATATGATAAACTATCATTTCAATCACTAATCAAAGATCTTAATAAAAATAAATATGAGCCAAAGCCTAAAGATAAGATATTTAATGAACATAAAATTTTTGAATATTGCAAGGATAAACAGTTTATTGCAATAAAAGAATTTTGCCTAAAAGGAACAAGCAATATACAAAATAAAATGTCATTTCTCACAGCGAGCGATATGACTTATTATGAATTGCAAATATGTGAAAATAAATCGAATAACAAAGTTTTTTCTCTGATAATTAATCAATCATATTTAAATACTAAATCTTTTGATATTATGCACAATATAAATACAATTTCTTTTAGAAAAGAATTTTTTGGATTGAAATATCCTAGCGATAGTGAAACAGCAAAAAACTATTACTTTGAATCAAGCGTTTGTTTGTTTACTAACGTTAATAAAAATCAATTACTATTCGTTGTGTTGAAATTTTACGATGCTGTTATGCAGCTTATAGTTACTGAAGATGGGCAAATTTTTGATAATTATGGCCATGACATCATCCAGCGAACTGGCTTTATTACATTTGATAATACAAAAAAACTTCCGCTTTTAGGCACAGATAAATTTCTTTTTGATATAAATACAAAGAAAGGTTTTATTAATATCTGCACTTATAAAATGCAGCTAAATATTAAATTTGAGATTTTTCATTCATTTGCTGAATTGCAATCTACAAAATGCATAGTTGAATTTGATTCAAAAAGTAAATTCACTAAAAGTGAAAACAATGAAATAAGGAATAAATTCTATAAAAATGATTATTTGGACAGTCTAATGTACTATATTGATATTGGCTTTAAGAAAAAGTCTCCTCAAGAAAAAGAACAAGTATTAACAAATCATTACAAGTATAGCAACAGAAAGGCAGAAGCTTCTATTTTTGAAGAAATTAAGGAGTTTAAAGTTGGAAACTCTAAATACCTAAATAAGCAGATTGAAGATCTAATTTGTGAATTTATTGATGTATCCAGAAGAGACCTTAATAAATATTCTGAAAATAGAAAACTTAATAGTAAAGCTAAAGAACTACTTGAAGATTTGCTTGAAATAGACGCAACAAATAAAGATTTAGCCAACAAAGCTCCAATGTATATAATAAAGTTCGTAATTGAAACAATGTTAAATAATGAATATTTAGTCAATTTGAATAGCGATGACTTAAATAATACATTAATATTTTCCAAGAAAGTAAAAGACTTAATACAAAATAACGCATACATTAAATTTCTTAATTATGGCGCTGATGTATTAGATTCTTTAATTAGTAGTATAGATGATACTGCTGATTTAAATGCTGCTGATTCAATTTATAATGAAGTTGCTAATTACGTTTACGATGCAAAGAATAAAAATTATGAAAATATTAACATGGAACATTATAGGACTCAAACATCGGAGCAAGAAATACGTCTAATGGAGGGAGAGTATAATATGCATCTAGCAGCTAGACAATATAATATAGATTTACTAGCTGGAGAAAATGATATGAATCTAATAGATGTAGAAGATGATATGAATCTAATTGGACAAGAACGTTATATGAGCGAAGACTCAGAATGATTTTTAAATATCAACATATGAATGAAGGCCTATAATGATTTTTAATGTGGAAGAAGATGGTGTGAATGATTCATTTTGAGCAAAGACATTATATGCATAAATCCCAAGAATGATTTTTAATGTGGAAGAAAGTGATGTAAGTAATTCATTTTATATTTCAAAATAATATATATTCAAATATTGCGGTATTTACCATACTATTTACTGTATAATAGTTACAAATACTATATTTACCGTAATATTTATTGTATAATAGTTATAAATACTATTTACATGTAAGATGAAACGTAATGAGCCCCCTTTCACACCTGATATAAAAAAAGATGTTTATGATAATACTGCAGAAACTTCACATATTGCACATATAGATGTGATAAATGAGTTATATGAAGGGTTTTCTGAGGAATTTTCTAAAAATAATGACGATAATATTAAATGGCTTAAGGACTGTATTAATGATTTTATGAGAATAATAATCAAAAGTTATGAGAATATTAAGTACGACATGCATACTAGTGCAACACTAATACATAAATTGGCAGTATTTATAAATAAAAACTCTAAAGATATCAATGAGGAGCTCATAAAGCAATTTAAAGAAATTGTATATGAAATTTTATCACCGTTATATGATATAAAGCTAGAATATTATGCTCTAAATAATTGTGATAAATCAATTGATTATATGTTTTGTACATATGATTATATAAAACAATATAATCAAGGTTCTAAGATGGATCAATCAAAAAACATTCCAGAAACTAGACCAGAGGCGATACATGATTTTGCAAAACATATTCTTTTCTCACTAAAAGGAATGGAAAAATTATATAATTTTGTTGAAAAAAATAAATCGACCCTTATCAACAGCTTGAGTGACTTAAAAAAAGGAAAAACATTATCAAGTTATATCCAAAAGTTATGTATACAGCTTGAGAATGTCTTAAAAGAGCCTTTCATAAAAACAGAGATTTTTGTAACAGCATTAAGTGAGTCATTAAACAAAGTTAAGTCAGATATTGAAAAGTTCGATGAAACAAAATTATCCAAAGAACCAATAGCAGTCACAAAATTAACAGCGACAGCATTAGAAAAAAAATTCATTTTTGATAACTCTAAAGGTCAGCAAATTTTTGAATATTATAAAGATAAATTCTTAATTTCAACGGGAGAATTTTCTATATTTCAAAATAAGACTGATATCAAAAATGATTATTATCGATTGAACGTATCTAAAATACCATCTTCATTTCCAGATTATAAACCTTTTGATAGTAAAAAAGGGGCTGGTATGAATTTTAAATTAGATCAATATGATGAATGGGATGACAATATTAGTTTAGCTGGCAATGCTCGAGGGCCTGAGAATCAACATTATTTAGCTATATTACCTAAGCAAAAAGAATATATTAAAATATTTTCGTTAACTATTGACAAATCATATTTAGATACTAAATCTAATGATATTATAAAAGATATAAATACAGTTTTTTTTCATACAAATGATTACATCACTAAGAGTAAAGAAGTCTCAAAATATTTTACAGTAAGTGCTTTTCTAATTACTAACATTAATAAAAATCAATTACTGTGTGTTCAAATTACCCTTAAGACTTATAATATTCAACTTATAGTTAATCAAGATGGGCAAATTTTTAGTAATTGTAACAATGCAACTAAAGAATTGATGGAATTTGTTGAAGTTGATAATACAAAAAAAATTCCGCTTTTAGGAGCAGCGCAGTTTTTTATTAAGCGCGAACAAGATAACTTGATTATATGCGCCTATCAAATGAGTCTAAATATTAAACTTGATTTTATGTTTAATGAATTGTTTAATGCATCGCAATTCAATAGGTCGATATTGGCATTTGATACAAAAAATATACCCCCTGCAGCTTCTAACTTTAAAAATAAAGATGATGAGACCAATTCTGAACTTGAAAATTCTCAGCTTTATACTTTTAACAATCTACTGTGTTATATTGATATTAACTTTAAGGAAGTTTCTTTTGAAGATAAACAGAATGCATTAATAGTTTATTGCGAGCAAAGTATAAATACAACAAAATCTTGTATTCTTAAAAATATTATGCAATGTGAAGTTAAAAACTCTAGATACTTAAATAAACAGATTAAAGATCTAATTTGTGAATTTATGGACGTATACAGAATAAACCTTAATAAATATAACAATGAAGATCTTAAGAATACATGGGTTAAGAAAATATCTAAAACATTGTTTTTAAATTTATTTAAAGTAGGCATGGATGAATTTAAAGATTTAACCGAGCAAACTACAATGTGTATAATCAAACTTGCAATTGAGAAATTTTTACATAATGATTATACGCCCTATATTAATCACAGTGATTTTAAAAACCTAAAATTAATTGTTAATAAAATTAAACTCTTGATAGAAAATGATTCAGATCTTAAGCTTCTCAATTATGGTGCTGATGTATTATATTCTCTAATTAGTATAGATGATACTACTGATTTAGATGCTGCTGATTCAATTTATAATGAAGTTGCTAATTACGTTTACGATGCAAAGCGTAAAAATTATGAAAATATGAACATAGAACATTTTAGTACTCAAACATCGGAGCAAGAAATACGTCTAATGGAGGGAGAGTATAATATGCATCTAGCAGCTAAGAAATATAATATAAATTTACTAGCTGGAGAAAATGATATGAATCTAATTGGGCAAGAACGTTATATGAGCGAAGACGAAGATGATATGAGTCTAATTGGGCAAGAACGTTATATGAGCGAAGACTCAGAATGATTCTTAAATATCAACTTTCCTTAATTTAATATTAATTTTCTATCTTTAGAACCAGGCGCGTCAGGCACAAAATGAGCATGATTGCAATTAATTCAATCGCTCAAAGTTGCTCAAATATGATTTCAATAAATCTAATAAACAATATTATGATGAAGAAATCAGAGAAAGAAGCAAAAATGAAGTATATTTCATAAAATTCTTTCATGTGATGCTATTTTTTGATATTTATTAAAAATTTATTAGTAGTCTTACTAATATTGTATTATACTAATTTATTTTTTAATTTAGTGTATAATTATTGAATTAAAAATAAAAACTATGCAAAAAAATATTAACAATAAAAGTATTAAAGTTAGAAAAATAGATCCTTTAGGTAAACCTTTTCATTTAAATAAACAATTTCAGATTCAGCATCATTTAGAGCGCGATTACGATGAAATGTTCAATGAATATGAAAAAAATGAGAGATCTCTGGCTTTTAGATCAGATTTAAGTAAATTTCTTAAAGTTTTTTTTAATCTTGGTGAATTTCAAGCAAGTGATTTGAGTAAAATTGTATCTCTCATATATCAATTTATATTAAAAGACTTAGATAGGCTTCAAGATTATATAGTTCTCAAGCCAGGAGAAGATGAATGTTTGTTTAAAGATAAATTTTTGCAATTTTTTGATTGTGTAATAGACAACTTGGATAAGTTATATATACATGAGTCATTGATACCAATTTCTTCCCTACTGGAAAAAAACAAATATTATGCAGCGCGTAAATTACTTGAGAATAGTGCGATTTTGTTACCTGATGATAGGATAGAATACATAAGAGATTATATAATTGCAAAGAAATCAGATGGGTTAAAAGAACTTTTAAGTAATTTAAAACATTTGCACGTTCTTTTGAGTGAAATTCATGAATCAGATTTAAAAATTTCAGGAAAAACTTTAATAGTTAAAATAAATGACTTATTAAACTTATTACCAAATAAAATTATAAAATTTTTAGAACTAACAAAGAGTTGGTTAGATAAATATGAAGTAGAGGGACCTCTTGCTAAAAAAATGATAACAGTATGTAGTGACGGCTATACTTGGAATATAAATGATAAAAATAAACCACTATTTTTAGCAGAAAAAGATTGTTGGAATAAAGAAAATCAAGAAAGTCAATTAAATAATTTAAAAGTGGAAATTTTGCCAAAAGAAAATATTTTTGTGTCATTAGGTAAAATAGAAAGATATATAATGAAAAGTACTTTTTATAATAAGTCTTATGATTTTATTGGTTGTAAAAATATAAATGTCTTGATTGATGTAAATGCGTTAGATAAGTGCAATTTTTATAATAAATTTTCAACAATACAAAGTATTAAGTTACAAACAGTTTTTATAAAAAAATATCCATGCTTTATTAGGACTTGCTTAATTAAAGATTTAAACCAAAATCAATTACTTATTGTAGAACATCTCAAAGAATTCAAAAGTAATGAAAAGAATGCTTATAGCATGATTCCAGAAGGTAAAATGTTTTCAACACAGTTCATAATAGGAAATGAAAAAGCGGTTACTAATTACATGACATATTCAGGCAAAGTTTCTATTGAAGAATTATGTACTGTACGTAAAAAATTAAACATTTTTACTAAATACAATCAAATATTAGTTGGTACAGATGATCAAGGCGATGTTATAATAAATACCAATCAAATTCAGTTAACTCTTAAAAAAGATATATTCATAGAAAAAGAAGCGAAATATACGTGTAACAATAGAAAAAATGCAAAGAAAAAAGACACGGATAATTTCAACCTTTTTTATGACAAAAATCCTATGGTTTTATTTGATACTGATGATAAGAATGTTCACAAGACTAAATCTTGTAAAAAAGATAAAATTGATAACGACTTTTTTATCAAAAAAGGTAAAAAAAGTAAAAAATACGAAGATATAGAAGAATTTAATTCAGAAACAAAATGGAAAAATTTTTACGGCACAGTTAATGATCAAATCAAAAAATGTCCATCTAAATATAATTCAGTATTCGTCAAATTTTACATTATAGATATATCTGATCATATGGAAAATGAACATAATCAAAGCTGTGAGCAAAATAATTTTGCCTCTAAGATAATTCAATGTATTAGTGAACTAAAGCCACATAATAAAATATGTTCTATAGAAAAAACTGATCTTGATGCGATTAATTACATAGAAGATAAAGAATATAATACAAATTTATTAACAAATTTTTTTAGTAGTATAGAGCTTTACTGTAAATATTCAACATATCAGGATTCTTTTTTTCCAATGATGCAAGAAGAAAAGAAGTTAATGACGCAAGAGGAAAAAGAGTTTAAGTATTTAGAAATGCAAAATGAATTTATGGAGAGAATGCATATAGAAAATGATGACATTGAAATAGCAATTGAATGCATAGGTCAAAAATGTGATTTGAATGAAAATTATTTAATGAAGAAAAGGCGTGATATGAAAAATGATAACACCGAAATATTACAAAATATAAGGGAATATAATCATATGGTGATACAAAATGAATTTATATATGGAAATAGTTATGATGCTGAAATGTCACAAAATGAACGAGGATATGATTATATGATGATGCAAGATGAATTTATATATAGAAATAGTTATGAAGCTGAAATATTGCAAAATGAACGAGAATATGAATTTATATATGGGAATAATTCTCATTTATAAGCTAGAATTGAATTTATAAGTCTTATTGTCATTTCGAAAGAGTATTAAAAAGAAGTTTATATATTTTATCATTGTGATTTTTATTAGTCTTTATCTTAAATTTTAGTTTTTTACATAAGTCTTATTGTCATTTCGAAAGAGCATTAAAAAGAAGCTTATATATTTATATAAGACAGAGTATTAAGGGGGATTTATGTTACAATTAGTAAATAATGTTTTCAAAGTTATGGTGTCCACAGATAATCAAGTTAAAATTAATACTGAACAAAACGAAGGATCAAGGTCAAATAAAAGCTTTCACAGTATTGCTTCCTCGAACTCAAATTTATTTCGTATAAGTCAAGGCTACAAACCATTCCATTATCCATGGGCTTATGAAAAATGGCAGACTCAACAAAAAATGCATTGGTTGGCTGAAGAAGTGCCAATGGCGGATGATGTTAGAGACTGGAAAATTAAGTTAACTGAATCTGAGCGCCATCTATTAACTCAAATTTTTAGATTCTTTACTCAGTCAGAAATAGATGTAAGTAATTGCTATATGAATCATTACGGTAGAATTTTTAAGCCAGTAGAAATTAGCATGATGTTAGCTGCTTTTTCTAATATGGAAACAATTCATATCGATGGTTATGCAAAAATATTAGAAACTTGTAGTATGCCAGAAGTTGAGTACAGTGCTTTTATGAAATACAAAGAAATGAAGGATAAGCATGAATATATGCAAAAATTTAGTATGGATAGTTTAGAAGATATTGGGTTTACTTTAGCCGCTTTTAGTGCTTTTACTGAAGGTTTACAATTGTTTTCGTCTTTCGCTATTTTGCTTAACTTCCCAAGGTTTAATAAGATGAGAGGAATGGGTCAAATTGTAAGTTGGTCAGTTAGAGATGAAAGCTTGCATGTTGATTCAATGATCAAGCTTTTTAGAGTTTTTGTAGAAGAGCATCCTCATATATATACTAAAGAATTTAGGAGTAATATTTACAATACTTGTAATGCTATGGTTCATCACGAAGATGCTTTTATTGATTTAGCTTTTGAAATGGGTGATATTGAGGGCCTTAGTGCTAGAGAAATGAAAAAATATATTAGATATTTAGCGGATATTAGACTTATGCAGCTTGGCCTTAAGCCGGTCTATCAGATTGAGCAAAATCCACTACCTTGGCTCTCAACTATTTTGAATATTCCCGAATATGCTAACTTTTTTGAGACCCGTGCTACTACGTATGCTAAAAGTGCAACAACAGGTGAATGGGATGACGTATGGAAAGACTTTGATGCTACGCACATGACTTCTCTTCATATAGACTAGTAAAATACTTTAATTTTCGTTAGGAACGCTAATTTTTTTTTTAGACTCGCTAACTACTAGTGCAATAGTCTAATATGAATATCTTTTAAGATAGATTTGTTGAAATGCCCTAACTTTTTTTTGGGGCCCTTTAACTTAAGATTCGTTAAATATGTTGAGATTAGTTAACTTTTTTAGCTCCTGTAACTTAAGGTTCGTTAACTATGTTGAACTCCGTTAACTTTTTTGTTAGTGCTTTCTAACTTGAGATTCGTTAAATATGTTGAACTCCGTTAACTGTGGAACTTCGTTAACTTTTTTGTTGGTGCATTCTAACTTAAGTTTATTAACTTTATTATTGAACCTCTTTAAATTTTTTGGAGCCCTGTAACTTAAGGTTCGTTAACTGTGTTGAGCTCCGTTAACTTTTTTATGCCCGTGCTATTATACGTATGCTAACTAGTCAATAATTTAATATTAATATTTTTTAAAATAAGCTAGCACAATAATTTAGCAAATTCAAGCTTTGTTGTATTAGGGTTGTGCTAAACGCATAAAATAATATCTTAAAAAAAGCTTTAGTTAATTCAATTCTACTAATCAACTATTATATTTAGGTAAAAGACTTATGAAATTAAAAATTTGTATATCATGAATAGACATAAAGTTTTTTTTATTAAAATAATTTAAATAAATTGCATTTTAATCAGTTTAATCAGTTTAATCAGTTAAAAAATTATAAATTTACTTTTTTTTCAAAAAACATGTTACAGTTATATAACTAATTAACATTTATAAAATAAAATGCAACAAAATAATTACATAGATGACGAAGAGGTTTTAAGAAAAAAATTAACAGAAATTGAAGAAAAGTTTTTGCAATATGCTGATAAAGACATTATTAATAATGTGAAAAATATTGACAGAGTTATTGAATGTTTTCCTCAATTATATTATAAGTATTCAAGACTTGCTGATAATTATTCAAGTCCTATTTATAATCTTATTTATAATGGAATAGATTTTATAAGAAAATATATTTCTATAAAAAAAATCGAAGAGTATAATAATTTGTCACACTATATACACATCAGAAAAGAAGAAAAATATAAATTTTTAGAACTTTTTGATATTATATTGAGCAATTTTGAAAAGATAGGAGAAGACATTTCTTTAAGTATTGATTCAAGAATAAAAATAACGGATTTATTGTTTGATGATGAATTTAATAAAGCAGTAAAAGAAGCATATAAAATAAATGGAGAAAAATTTATTGAATACTCTCGTGAAGAATATATATTCGAAATAGAAAAAATATTATTTATTAATAATAACTTCTTATCTAGTGTGCAAAATTTATATAATTTTGTTTATCAAGAATCTAATATTGGGAAAGTTTCCTCAGGAGTAATGAACGCTAAGTCTAATATTGGGAAAGTTCCCTCAGAGGAAATGAAAAATAAGTTTAATATTTTTGATATTGTCAATGTATTGTCAGATGAAAATAAAGTAAAATTAAATAAAAGTTTTTTAAAATTTAAAAACAAACAAGGGTATGATGTTGGAATATATAATTTAAAAGAAAAACTATATTTAGAAATAAATTCTAATTATGATCATTATAAAGAATGCAAAAATTTTAATGGAAAATATGATGAAAATAAGATACTTGAAAAACTGCCAACAGTATATTTTGAACAATATCAAAAGATACAAAAATCTTTTTTAATTAATTTGTATCAAAATAAATCACTTAATAAAACAATGGATTATGAATCGATAAAAATGAAATTCATTAAAGATATTTTTTTTACAATATTTGATAAAGTGGCGCACGAAGTTAAAAAATACAATCAATTTTTAAATAAATTTGAAATAAATGAGCTTCCATCACAATCTGAAAAAGCAGAAGAGAATAATGTTAAAATAGATAATCTAAAAAACAAATTATTTAAGAAAATACATAGCAACTATACGCATTATGACAATTATAAGTTTTTAATTTCTAACCATGGTTGTTATAAACTTAGTTTCTATAGTTGTGAAAAAATACTTAAAATACTGCCAAAAGAATATTTTGAAGAATATAAAAACATAAAAAAAACTTCTCTTGATCATTTGCATTCTGGTGAAACAATGATAACAATAAAGTTCTTTGAGGATATTTATCTCCCAGCATTTAATGAATCTTCAACCAAATTTGAAGAATTGAAACCACAAAAAATGGAAATGAATATGGATATGATGGATACGAATATGGATATGATGGATACGAATATAGATATGATTGATACGAATATAGATATGATTGATAATATGAACTGTCATTATGAATCTTATTACGATAAGATTTCAATTAATGAATTATTTGATTCAGAGTCTTAATCTGAATTTTCTTACAGCTACAAAGATATTATTAAAGTATTAAAAATCATTAGTTAGTAAATGTGCAGGGAAACATAAGCACTTGTAATAAGAGTGAATCATGAATACTGGTTATTAAAATGTATTAACATGTAAATTAAACGTCTGGGTAAAGGCTCCAACGCTATAGTCTTCAAAAACATTATAAAAAGAATCTACAAAGCTCCTTGATAAAAGACTGTCAACACAAGGTCCCAATGTCAGAACTTGATAAAGACTCTAACACCAACTCTTTGATAAAAGCTTTCAGCACAAGACACTACCAAGATATTTTGATAAAAACTACCAACACAAGGCTGTCAACGCTAACTTTTGATAAAAGCACCCAGCGCCGTAACTGCCAAAATTCTTTGATAAAAGCACCCAGCGCCGTAACTACCAAGATCTTTTGATAAAAACTCCAAATTTTCAAAATGTATTAACATGCAAATCTAATTTTTGATAAAGTCCCCAACTTGATAAAAGCTCCAACACAAGGCACTACCAAGGTCTTTTGATAAAAACTCTAACTTGATAAAGGCCACAACGCTAACTTTTGATAAAAGTCCCCAACGCCGTAACTGCCAATCTTCAAAATGTATTAACATGCAAATCTAACGACTGATAAAGATTACCAACCAGAAATAAAGAACCTGTACACAAAACTGTAAATTGATCTTGATGCTGTGATATAGCTTTAATCGCATCATTACTAATAACACAATTTAAATTATACGCTGAAACTATTTCATATAATTCTTCTTTGGGAACAAAACTTAAACCAGGTATTGTAATATCAACACATATTATTTTATCTTTCACACTTAAATTGGTGAATAAAATTTTTACAAACTCACTTACATCTTTATTTGATTTCATGCCAAAAATTATGCACTTAGGGGAGGTGATACTCTGCATCCAGTCTGATAAAACTAATGCTCCACCAGGATTATGTGCGCCGTCTAAGAAAAATTTGAGCCCCTTATATTCAATTAATTCCAATCGCCCTGGTATTTTAGCCGACTGTATTCCTTTATATATTGTCTCACCTGTAATTCCAGGAAACATATTTTTTAAATAATTAGCCACCAGAACTGCGGTGGCCGCATTATAAAACTGATGCTTGCCTCGCAAAGATGGATTAGGCATGTCCAATTTTTTTTCATTGTGACTTATTACTAACTGCCTTGAGTTGTTAGTCGTGGCTGCATCTGCATCTGAGCTTTTAATTATGGCTTCATTTGAGTCTTTAGTTTCGCCCGAATCATTAGTCTCGATTAAGTCTTTGTTCGCATTGATCTCATTAGTCTCGATTGAGTCGTTAGTCGTGGCTGCATCTGAATCTTTAGTTTCGCCCGAGTTAGTCTCGATTGAGTCGTTAGTCGTGGCTACATCTGAGTCTTTGTTCGCATTGATCTCATTAGTTTCGCCCGAGTTAGTCTCGGTTGAGTCGTTAGTCGTGGCCGCATCTGAGTCTTTAGTTTCGCCCGAGTCATTAGTCTCGATTGAGTCTTTGTTCGCATTGATCTCATTGGTCTTGTCCGAGTTTTTAGTTGCATCTGAATTCGTTGCTACATCTGAATCTTTAGTCTCGATTGAGTCTTTGTTCGCATTGATCTCATTGGTCTCGCCCGAGTTTTTAGTTGCATCTGAAGTCGTGGCTACATCTGAGTCTTTGGTCGTGGCTACATCTGAGTCTTTGGTCAAGTAAAAATCATATCCATAGCTACATATACTTGATCCATGAATTTTTGCTAGTTTTGACAGAGTTTGATATATTTTTGTATCATTTTGATGCGATACAAAGCATATTGAATGTGGACGCATGACAAATGATTTTTCAATTGCAATTTGCTCAAGAGAATCACCCAAATAATCTGTATGATCCATAGATATTGAAGTAATAACCGAACAAATTATGTTATTTATTATGTTGGTTGCATCCAATCTTGCACCTATTCCAACCTCAATTATATTAAAATCAGCAGGATAATCTACAAAAGCCATATAGCTGACCAAAACCCATTTTTCAAACCAGCTAACCTCCAATTTGGTGGCTTCTATTTTTCTAAATAACTCATCTAAATAATCATCCCGAATAAACTCGTTCTGAATCATGATTCTTTCGTTTTTATTTTTAATGTGAGGAGATGTAAAAGCATTAACCTTAAGGCCACTTAATATTCCAATCGATTTTAAAAAAGATGCTACTGAGCCTTTGCCATTAGTGCCTGTAATATATATGTTATTACTAAATTTTAAATGAGGGCTGCCTAGTGCCTTTGCCGCCTTTACAATTCTATTTAAGTCATAGGTTTTAATATTATAACTTTGTGAAAAATCTTGATACATTATGAAAAATCTTAATACATTAAATTTTTATTGGCATTATTAAAAATAAAGCCTCTGGATTAGATTTAGACTTGATAACAATGGGAGAAGTGCTATTTTTAAGTATGAGAATCGCTATGTCGTTCTTAATTACATCCAATACATCTAATAAATACCTATAATTAACACCAAAAACCATTATTTTAGAAGCCTTAGCCTCATCGCTATATTCATTTTGATTAGAATTATATTCTATTAAATCGCAGTTTAATAATTTAGTTCCTAAGCTACCATTTTGTCCTGATGTAGTAATTTGAATCGTATTATTATCTAGAATAGAAACTTTTAAAGCCTTAAATTTTTCGTTAGATATTGAAGTAACGCTCGCTATACTCTCAGATAATATGGCCGCATCTACCTCTAATGTTGTCTTATAATCATCCAAAGATGGAATTATTTTTTCGTAATTGAGAAATTCGGCGTTCACTAATTTAGAAATCAAAATCATCGGAGATTCTCTTTCTGACATGTGTGTAACATCTCTCAAAGACATTTTTGGTTTTGAAGCAAAGGCTGCTGAAGATATTAATTCTGAATCTAGGGCTATGTCTGATTTTAATTCTGGTTTTAATTCAGACTTGGTGAGAAACATAAAATGAATAATTTTTTGATCTGTAGACTCGATTATTATTGTCTCTATAGCAAAATTGTTGACTATAGAAATAACCTGCTCCACTAATCTGCTTGGCAATAGTAGCTCCGCTGAAATATTATTTTGCGTTTTAATTTGATATCTAGAAAGCCTATGCCCATCCATTGCATAGCTGGATATTTGTTCAGGCGTGATTGTAAGAGCTAAGCAACTCAAGGTAACTCTGCTTTCTTGATTAGAAACAGCAAATTTAGTGAATTTAAATAAACTTATAATCTCACTTTTAGTAAGAAAAATAAGATTTTCTGATGTGCTTCGTTGCAGATCCTGATCAATTATATTGATATTTTCATTGAGATCATCGTCGATTAAGGAGCTTGAATGGGAAACTAGCTTAGAAAGACTGGTTTTACTAAAAAGATTCTTAAAAAAACTTAAGTTGAAGGCCTCATCTGATAGTCTATTAAGACGAAATTTAGCATCTGATTCTAAATATATCATCTTGTCTTTTTCGTAAATGTTGATAACCTTATCTCTTAAACTTTTAATTATGTTGACAAATATATTAGCCTCAACCAATATAGCGCCCTCAGAGAAAATGGTTGCCTCCAAAGCCTGATAAAGCAAAGCATAACTATTTGAAGCTATTAATTCGATTTGATTATTAGACTTAGCACTAATGTAAAATGAACCTATATTACTGGAAATTTTTTCATCAGCTATGTTGGAAGATATTACAGCAGCTTTCAGTATAGGCTTTTGATTAACTTGAATTTTCATTTTGGTATTTGATTAACTTGAATTTTCATTTTGGTAACTGACTTTTTGGTAAATATTTTATACCAAAGAAACAAATAGTCAAAAAGTAAACTATTAAATCTAATTGAGAAAACTTGAAATCAAAGATATTTAAAGAATTAGCCGCAAGACTTTCAAATTTTTCGAGCCAAGCTGTGTTAGCAAAATCAAACTCTGCTGACATCTCCAAAACAATGTTTAATATCTTAACTAAAAATGACCCTGCAATTAATAACATTGCCAAACGGGTGATTTCAAAAAAAGATTTCATATTTTTGCCAAAGGTTAACAATATTCCTTTTTTAGCTATAAACCCCACACTGAGCGCAGCGATTAAACCAGCTGAAAACTGAGTTACCAAATCCAATAAGCTTAATTTGTTTGCAGTCCAAACGCCATAAGAGAAAATCATTATCTCTAGACATTCTCTAAATATTATTGAAAATAAAGTCAATATTATTGCGAAACTTTCTTTAGTGTTTAGATTAGCTAGATGCTTTTTTGGATTGGAACTAAAGCAAGCATTATAAGAAATGCATAAAAATCCTATAATTAAAACACATAAATTAACTATTTCTTGAACATTGGAATCAAAATTCAAATAATTATTGAAGATCCATAATAAAATTACTGAAGTAATAATCGACAAGCCGACGCTTATGAAGTTCAATTGCCTCAAATTAGAAATATGTTTTAAATTCAAGTTAGCTATGTTTATAAACAAGATAATTTCTATTATTTCTCTAAAAATTACCAAAACGTAAGTGATGTTCATTTTCTAATTGTTTATTAATTATATATAGGAAATCTCCTGCACAAAGACTCAATCTCATTTAGATATTTTTGAGATTCATCTTCGGCTACTTTGCTTATTATTTCTGCAAGATACTTATATTCATTTGGACCAAAGCCTCTAGTGGTGGTGGCTAATGTGCCTATGCGTATTCCAGAAGTGACAAAAGGCGAAAGTTTTTCACCAGGAACAGTGTTTTTATTGCAAATGATGCCAATTTTTGCTAATCGCCTTGCCATATCCTTGCCTGAAATATTTTTATTAATCAAATTGACTAAAAAAAGATGATTATCAGTTCCGCCACTGACTATTTCAAACCCACGCTTCTTCAATTCTTCAGCCATAATCTTAGTATTACGAATAACGTTCAAAATATAAGCAGTATATTCTGCAGTTGAAGCCTCCTTGAAAGATATGCCTTTTGCAGCTATTACATGCATTAAAGGGCCGCCTTGTATGCCTGGGAAAATGGCGCTATCTATCTTTTTAGCTATATCTTCATGGTTAGTTAAAATAATTCCCCCTCTTGGACCTCGTAAACTTTTATGAGTTGTGGAAGTTACTACATCCGCATATTCCATTGGATTTTCTTGATCCATCAAAGTCTTTAAACTCGATTTGTAATCCTCATCCGCATATTCCATTGTATTTTCTTGATCCATTAAAGTCTTTAAACTCGATTTGTAATCCTCTGACTGTGTTGTGGAGTTATCTTTGCTGTCTGACTGTGTTGTAGAGATATCTTTGTTGTCCCCTGACTGTGTTGTAGAACTGTCTTTGCTGTCCGACTGCGTTGTAGAATTTAAATTATTCTGAGTAACAATATTGTTTTTAGCCGCAATTAAACCTGCGATGTGCGCAATATCTGCTAACAAAAAGCTTCCCACTGCATTGGCTATATGCCTAAATTTTTTGAAGTCAATGATTCTAGGATAAGCTGAGTAGCCACAAATAATTAATTTGGGCTTGAATTCTTTAGCTATCTCAAGTATATGGTCATAATCCAAAAATCCATCTACGCCCACATCATAATGCTTTACCTCAAACCATTTTCCAGATAAATTCACTTTTGAACCATGAGTTAGATGGCCACCAGAATTTAGTGACATACTTAAAATTCGGTCTCCAGGATTTAATAATGCAAGAAATACGGCCTGATTAGCTTGTGATCCAGAATGGGGCTGTACATTAGCATATTTAGCATTGAAAAGTGATTTGACCCTTTCTATACTTAAAAACTCTATTTCATCCACTATATCGCACCCCTCATAATATCTTTTTTTTGGATATCCTTCAGCATATTTGTTAGTTAAAATGGAGCCCTGTGCTTCTAATACATGCTTGCTTGTATAGTTTTCGGATGCAATTAGCATAACTTGATTTTCTTGTCTAGCTTTCTCTTTTTGAATTAAAGAAAAAATCTCATCTTGAAATAAATTCATATAATCTTGGCATCTTTAAAAACCAATTATACCTTAAGTCTTTGGTTCAACTATGTACCATTAAAATAATTCTCTAAATTTAATTTATAAGTTTTATAGTATTTTTTTGATTGTATAAAAAGAGCTATATTTTTAATTGATTATTTTTATAACTTTACCTACTTAGTCGTTGGCTGGAGTAATAACATTTGCATAAGACATATAAAGTACAGAGGTATAAAAAGTACAAAAATACACAAGGCACAAAGTGCAGAAGGTACAGAAATACGCAAAAAAAACACAAGGCACATGATGCTAATATATGTTCTATTATCTTTACCAACCACGAATAATAATTTAGCCTTTGATTAAACTAAAACTTAGTCGTTGGCTGGAGCCATAAATGAATCGTTAGCTGGAGCCATAAATGAGTCGTTAAACTTTGATTAAACTAAAACTTAGTCGTTGGCTGGAGTCATAAATGAATCGTTGGCTGGAGTAATAACATTTGCATAAGGTACAGAAGGTACAATGCTAATATATGTTCTATTATCTTTGCCACGACTGAATGCTACCACGCCATCTACTTTAGCATGAACTGTATGATCCTTTCCTAAGAAAACATTTTTACCAAGACGATAAACCGTCCCCCTTTGTCTTATTAGAATTTCTCCCGTGCTAACAAACTGACCATGATTACGCTTAAGACCTAGTCTTCTACCAGCTGAATCTCTTCCATTATCACTACTACCACCACCTTTTTTGGTTGCCATATTAATGTCGATTAATTTAATAGAAATTATATTCTATAATTGCCAAAATCTCCAAATAGTTTTGATAATGAGCCTTCTAAACTTAGATAGTTTCAATTTAGTATAGTTTTGATCTAGTTTTAATAATGAGCCCTCTAAACTTAGTTAGTATAGTTTTGATCTAGTTTCAATTTAATTTATAAATAAATAGACGAATATGTATATGAAAATAGGCGAATGTTTATATGACGTCAACAAAAGTCAAGTAGCAGATGACGTCAACAAAAGTCGCGTAGTAGATGAATTCAACGACATAAAACGCAGCAGATGACGTCAACAAAAGTCAAGTAGCAAATGAAGCTGGAGACATAAAACGTAGCAAATGAAGCTGGAGACATAAAACGCAACAGCAACAGAAAAATGAGATATACATGCTTAGAGGTTGTGTAACCCTAAAACTTATATGACTATAAATATCCTTTCAATCTGAACATATCTTTAGTTTGATATAAATATAGCTTTTGGGCATATATAAAATAGTTTTGCTAATTATCCTAAACATCTCTTTCAGTTTTAGCCTGAACATCTCTTTAGTTTGATATAAATATAGCTTTTGGGTATATATAAAATAGTTTTGCTAACTTTGTATCTTTTATTCAAGTAAACCCGTAACCCAGGTCAAGTAACAAATGAAGTCAGCGACATAAAACGCAGAAAGTAGTATAAACAAAAGTCAAGTGAACCCGCGGCCCAAGTGAGTAAACCCGCGGCCCAAGTGAGTAAGCCCGCGGCCCAAGTGAGTAAACCCGCGGCCCAAGTGAGTAAACCCGCGGCCCAAGTGAGTAAACCCGCGGCCCAAGTAAGCAAACCCGCGGCCCAGGTCAAGTAAACCCGCGGCCCAGGTCAAGTAAACCCGCGGCCCGAGTAAGCAAACCTGTTGTACAGGTTAAAAAAAAAGTTTTTGAAATCAGAATAAAAAATATATAATTATCTTATTATGTATTTAGTTAGTCATGATTAACAAAAGTCAAATAGTCGAGTCTTACTCTGAAATCCCAAATAACACTGGCGACTCTTCAGTTCAAGTAGCAATATTAACCGCTAGAGTAAAATTACTCACTGAACACTTGAAAACTCATAGAAAAGATCACACCTCTAGAAGAGGCTTGTTGATATTAGTGAGCCGTAGAAAAAGTTTGCTTGAATATATCAAAAACAAAAGTTTTGATAAATATAAAGCTTTAATTGAAAGACTTGGAATTAGAAAATAATCTTAAATTAGTAAAATTCATTTATTGATTAATTATTTATAGTATGCGCCTGTGATTATTTTTATTACTTGAGCGCTTTCTTTTGAATTTTTTCTGTCACTTTATTAATTTATTAATTTAATTACTTGATGCATTTGATTATCATCTGAGTCTATTAAGTTTTTGATTTTAGGGCGACTTTAAATTGCAGTTTTGATTTTATATAAAACATTATTTTACATAGCAAATTAAATTTTTTTACTTAAG
>JAYWHH010000012.1:0-20507 GCA_043777815.1 Rickettsiaceae bacterium
TGAATTGAGAATAGAAAATAATTCTGCTTTTTTCTCTGAAGATAGTAATTGTAAGATGTTTTTTTGCTCATTTTGCAAAAGACTATCCCACTTTTTCGACACCTCTTCAATAGTTAAAATATCAAATCGCTTTTCTTTAACAACAGCATAACTCAGGCCAAGTTCAGATTTTGTTTTTAATGTTGTAATAGAAGAAATTTTTGTTTCTTCAAGTTTTGCTTCTGATGATTCGGGCCCTACTGTTACTGATGGAATAAGAGAAATTTTTGTTTCTTTAGGTGTAGTAAGACTTTCTGCGTGATTTTCTTTTGACAAATTATTTAGAACCTTTGCACGATTTTCTTCTGATAAATATATTAGAACCTTTGCGCGATCTTCTTCTGATAAATGGCTAAGAGTGAAATCCTTTATGGCCTCTGAGCGATCTTTTTCTGGCAAGTGGCTAAAAAAGTAACTTATTTCATCTGCACTTACATCTGGATCATTCATAATAGTTTTGACCAACGTTATTTTAAATTTATCTTTAGCTTCATTAAAATATTTGATTTGATTATCTTTATCTAATGTTTTCCAAACTTTTTTCTTCTTTTTATCATTCATGTTATTCCATTGGTCTTCATCACTACTGTTCTTATTTTTATTTTCGAATATTTCGAGTACAGATTGTTTTATATAAGTAGGTGAAATAGAATATAATTTATCGATTAATTCTTTTGCTTCAGGCGCACGTGCCCAGTCTAAAAATATAGTTTGTGCAGTACTAGCTTTAGTGCTATTTTTTAACCAGTTTATAAATAAGTAGGACTTCAAGACAGACTTATCAGAACAAGATTCATAAACCTCGTTCATTTTTTCAACAAGGCTATCATAAGTTAGCTCATAATGAACTTTACTTAGTTCTTCGCGCGTACAATCTTTTAAAATATTCGTAATTTGATCCACATTGGATAAGTTAATATATATCTTTCCATCATACAGTTGCTTTAGAGCGTGATTCATATTGCGTAAACCCTTGTCCGCTTCTAATGTATAAAAACCCTCTATAAAATCTTCTGATTGCTTGTTCGTATCTTGCTCTGAAAAAAGATTCAGTATTTCTATACAGCTCTCATATTTCTTTTGTGAATTCAGAATAGAAAATAATTCTGCTTTTTTCTCTGCAGACAGTGATTTTAAGATGCTTTGTCGTATATTTGGATAAAAATTGCCCCACTCTTCCGACACTACTTTAATATCTGACATATCAATTCGCTTGACTTCAGAAATATCTGAACTATTAAGTAGACTTTCTTCAATATCAGTGGGCTTCAGAATTTCAGGTTTTATAATATCGACTTGTGCTGCTGAAATCTTTTTATTTAAAGAATCAAGATTCTTAGAGAGTTGTGCTGATGTATTCTTCATCTCTTCATCAAGTGCCGCTACATTCTCTTGCCCGTTATTGAAATAACTCTCAACGATTTTAGCTAAATTCTCTTTATCGAAATAGGGCTCGGTGACTTTTGTCATTATATTCTCTTGCGCTTTATTTGATGAAATTTTATTCTTCTTCTTATTCTTTTTCATAATTATATTATAATACTTAATAAATAATATATCACATTATTTATAAAACTGTTTTATTTAAATTATGTTCATTGATATTTTTTCAAGTTTTTTATATGTATAAATATATACACCATATGTTTATTGATATTTTTTCAAGTTTTTTATATGTATAAATATATATCAAAAGCATTGTACTTTTATCAAAAGTAAAACTAGTTAAGGGCGCAGCTTAACAATCTTTTTATAGCATTTTCAAATCATGAGCATTATTCAAAATCAAAACTATCCTTAAATATTCACAATCAGAACTGCCATTAAGATGTATTTAACTTACTGAATCACTAACGGATTAGTGTAATAATATTCATATATTAAGAAAATGAATCATGAAAGATTTAATTTCAATGACTATCTGTATTGTCCACATTGTCCATAATATATGCCAGTTTAGTGTTAAAAATCATTTGATATATTATGACCATCTGTTCCTCCAGTATTATGTAAATGCTCTCCAGTATATGTGTCATCTAAATCTTCAAAAGCATCATTTAAAACATCGCTATTAAATGAACTATTATGACCACCCTGATCTTCATTTTCATGTCTACTCTGGTCTTCATTTTCATGGCTACCCCGGTCTTCATTTTCATGTCTACTCTGACCCTCATTCTCATGGCCACCACGGTCTTCATTTTCATGTCTACTCTGGTCTTCATTTTCATGGCTACCCCGGTCTTCATTTTCATGTCTACTCTGACCTTCATTCTCATGGCCACCACGGTCTTCATTTTCATGTCTACTCTGGTCTTCATTTTCATGGCTACTCTGGTTTTCATTCTCATTAGATTGAGCTGATATAGCCGATATAGCTGATATAGATTTATTTTTACTAAAGTTATGTATATTAGCTTTATCAACTGAAAATTTTGATTCATTTACATCAAACCCTGATTGCATTTCATTAGATTCTAAGATTCTTAAAAGAGACGAAATATTATCTACTCCAAATTTATTTGAAAATTCTGCTTGTTTGTTTTGCGACATCATTTCCCAAATTTCTTTTATTATAGTATCTGAATTATTTTTATCCTGTGGATTTTGAAAAAAACTAAATAGCTTATATATGTCATTTGCATTTAATTTCTCTAAAATATTTTCTTTATTTGTTACTCCAGCTTCCCAAATATATTTTATTAAATCTTTTCTTGATCTGCTACCTACCAAAGCTATCTCTTCTTTTTTATTTTCATTAGATTGTGATGTAGTACTCACCATAGTATCTGAAGATTGTGATGTAGTTCTCACCATAATATCTGAAGATTGTGATGTAGTTCTCGCCAAAGTGTATGATTGATTACTTGATGAATCGTTTAAAAACAAAAGCAGATTATATATTTGTTTTACGCTTAAGTTATTTAAAAAATTACTTTTTATTTTTGTAATACTATAGAGAATTTCTTCTGTTATATCATCTGATGTATTTGGCATATATACAAAATCAAACATTTGATATATTTCTGTTGCGCGTAACTCGCTTAAGAAGTCCTTCTTACAATCTATCATTTCCCAAGCTTTTTTTATTAGAGTAACTGAATCTTCTTTATTTGTCCCATTGTTGTGTAGACATATAAAAAGATTATGTATAAATATTTTGTTTATTTCATTACTATTGAGAAATAGCTTTATACTATCACTATTCAACATTTTCCAAATCTTCACAATTTCATTATTTGCTTGCTTTTTACTAATAGTACTTTGTGAGCTATATGAACAGCGCAAAATTCTCTGAACAATTACTTCATTTAATTCATTTAATACTTCTGTTTTCTTATTCCCCTCCACCATGTTCCAAATTTTTAAGATAAAATTATCTTGTTCCGTTGTTACCCTGTACATATAATTCATCGTGATACATATGCTTGGTACACTTAATTTATTATTTAAGTGCTCTTTTTGATTACCTGCCTTATTCCAAGCTTTTATTACCATATTAACTGCTTGTTTGTTGTGTAGTAAATCATTATTTAGAAAAACATAAAATATGTCATTTATTCCTGATGAAGTAACTATATCTAAAATAGAATTTTGCTTATTGGCACTTATCAATGCCCAATTTTCTTGTGCCATACGCTCCTCATACACATTTTTTGGATTATTGTGCATATAATAAAAAAAAGATCTAATATCTCTCTTTCATTATTTAATTCATTGCTCAAGTCATTGAATATCTTTTTCTTATTGTGATTATGCAGCATATTCCAAGCTTCTAGTGACATATTTTCTTTGCTTTCTAGAGCAAGTAATATGTTATATATAGACGTTGAATCTAATTTATTTAAGATTTTTGTTTTATAAAATAATGGTATTATATTCCAAAATATATGTATATAATTTTGAGATTTTTCATTATTTATGGAATTATACATAAAATAAATGATGTCATGAATTTTATGTTCATCAATATTCATTATTTTTTTCTCTAATTCTGTATTAAAAAGTCTTGCTGATAGACAATCATTCTCCACTACTGGCTTTTTATTCAAAATAGTCCTAGATACTTGCTGCAAAAATGATTTTATATTTTTGTTTTTTAGACTTGTACTAACTGTACTATCGTATATAGTAATAAATTGAGCTAATAAACTTTTGTTTGAACTTAATTTATACGTTACAATAGTGCTTGTTGATGACGATTCCTCTTGAATTATTGGCTTATGTTCTATAAAGGTTCTTTTTGATGAATCTTTTTCGCTTGCTAACTTTGAATCTTTGTGATTTATTGGATTATGTTCTATGCGGGCGCTTGTTGATAACGAATCTTTTTCATTTATTAACTTCTGCGCTGTTAAGATGCATGAATTTGATTTGATTTGATTTATTTTTATCCCTGGATCTTTTTTTTCAGTAATAAAAATCCCCTCCTTATTACTTAGCTTTTCTTTAGCGGCGGCTTCTTCTTTAGCGGCTTCTTCTCTTTTCTTAGCGGCGGCTTCTTCTTCCTTAGTCTCTTCTTCTTTAGACTCTTCTTCTCTTTTCTTGTCTGCTTCTTTTTCCTTAGCCTCTTCTTCTCTTTTCTTAGAATCTTCTTCTCTTTTTTTTATTCTTGCTATTTTTGCTGCTTCTTTTTTTTCTATTTCTTTGTCTTCTCTTTCTTCTCTTTCTCTTTGTTCTCTTTCTTTTGCTATTTTTGCTGCTTCTTTTTCTTCTCTTTTTTTTGCTGGTTTTTTGTCTTTTACTGCTGGCCCCCCCCCTTTTTTATCTTTTGCCATATGATTTTTGTAGTTAATATATAACATGATTATATATTTTCTAAATAAATATAACAAACTTATTTTAAGTTAAGAGTTTTAGTATATAAAGTTCAGATATTTTTTTACTATATATCATATAACTAGTATATTGCTGTTATTTATACTATCATAGTTTTATTAAAACTATATTATTGTTACTGATAAAGTTATGGCTTCAATAATTTTCAAGCTAGCTTATATGATATAGGTTTAATAGTTTTCATATTAAATCACATAATAAACTTCATTAACTACTTTTGAATATAAACTATAATTGTTTTTTTATTAATAAATTCAATGTCTTGAATTAAAAAACTATAAACAGATTTACATATTCTCCGCATCCATTTCTTCTGTGATTTTCCCAGTTATTGTTAAAGAGGGAATAGTATGGCCCTGAATCTTTTGTGTATGGGTCTGACCATATTGTGCCAACATATTATCTTTCATTACGTAAACCATTTCACTCATATCTTCTGGATTATCTTCATTAGCAAACAAATCATTCATATTTACATATGACTTATTTACAACTTGCTTTTGCTTTTGCTTTTGGTCTTCAGCTATATTAAGAGATTTCTCTTTCACAAGCTCCTCCAATGTACATCCGCCTTCTTGGATCAATTGATTAATTAAAATATCACTTATATTTACACATAATTTATGTAACTTATCTAACTCATTCTTTTTGTTTTCATTCTTCGACATTGGCCTAGGGGCTTCAATCTGAGGAACTTGTATTAAATTTTTGAACTTATATTTTTTGTTTTCATTCTTCGATATTATCTCAGTAACTTTAGTAGCATTAGGGCCCTGTATTACAGTGCGCCCCCTGAGTCACTTTCCAAGCTATCTTCTATGCGCCCCCCTGAGTCATTCACATTAGGAGCTTCTTCGTCCATACGCTTTTGTGAGTCATTTACATCTTTGAGTTTTTCTATTATTTTGAGTTTTTCTATTTTTATGAGGCCTTCTAAGCTTTTTATATTGACCAAAATATCATTTATCTTTATATTTAATTCACTTAAAACATTTTTTTTCTTGTAATTCTTTAACAAGTTAAAGGCTTCTTTTATCAAAGCAAATGAGAGATCTTCATCATTTGGATTGTATAGATAAGTAAGTAAGTTAAGTATATCTAATCCATTTAATGCATTTAAAGCCCTCTTTTGATTCTGATTTTTTATCATGCCCCAAGCCTCTTGTATTATAGAAGCTGATTCTAAATTGTATAGACAAAGAAAAATATCACGTATCTGCTCTGCATCTAAGCTATTTAAGAAATTCCTCTGACCCATTATCATGCCCCAAGCCTCTTGTATTATAGAAGCTGATTCTGAATTGTATAGACAAAGAAAAATATCACGTATATGCTCTGCATCTAATTCATTTAAAATATTCTCTTTGCTTTTGCTATCTATCATGCCCCAAGCCTCTTGTATTATAGTGGCTGATTCTGAATTGTATAGATAAGTAAAAAGATTATATATCTCTATTGGCTCTAATTCATTTAGCATATATTCTTTATTACTTGGCGATATTATATCCCATAATTTATATATATAGAATTTTTCTTTTTCAGTATCATCAGCAATATCATGATTATTTAGCAACTTAAAGATTCTATATATTGTTGATACGGTTTCTTTTTTTAGACTCAGATTTTCTTCTATTCCATTATCATTGGTACTTTTATCCAAAATTTCTTTTATCTCTGCTAGCTTATTAGTACCACTATTATGTATGTGAATAATTGAGACCAATGTTCCTGTTACATTGTTTTTTTCTATTTGAGCATTTCTTTTTCCTATAAAATTATGTTCATGCATATTATGTTTGTGCTTAATATATAACATTAGTATATATCATATTAAACAAATATAACAAGTATATGTTAAAGCAAAAATTCTATTCTATATAGTTTATATATTTGTATATTGTATGGCATATTGCCAATATATTTCTGCTGATGATATGGCCATAGTTTCATTGATAATATACTGCCATTGCTGATGTGATATAAACATAGTTTCATTGATAATATATTTCTGCTGATGTGATATGGCCTCAATAGTTTTTATACCATATTATGTGATATGGCTTCAATAGTTTTCATGCCAAGCCATAATAGAATTCGTTAACTAACTCAAGATCTCTTGAATTAAAAATTGTAAATAGTTTTTACATATTCCACTCATCCATTTCCTCTGTCATTTTCCCAGTTATTGTTAAAAAGGGAATAGTATTGGTCTGACTATGTTGTGCATGGATCTGATTATATGTATGACCCTTTTGTGCCAAGATATTATCTTTCATTACGTAAACTATTTCACTCATATCTTCTGGATTATCTGCATTATCAAACAAATCATTCATATTTACATATGATTTATTTACAACTTGCTTTTGCTGACAATTATCAAGCACCTTCTTTTTCTGACAATTATCAAACATATCAGGCAATTCTTCCACCATACGCTTCCCTAAAAAACTATCTTTTTCTGGATTTAATTGACTAACTAGAATATCTGGATTTAATTGATTAACTAGAATATCTGGATTTAATTGACTAACTAGAATATCTTGTATCTTTAAACTTAACTCATATAATTTAGTCAAGTCTTTCTTTTTGTTTTCATTCTCCGATATCTTAGGAGTTTCTTCCACCATGCGCCCTTCTAATTCATTCATATTAGGAGATTCTTCCACCATGCGCCCTTCTAATTCACTTTCTTCTTTTAGGCTTTCTAAGCTTTTTATATTGGCCAAAATATCATTTATCTTTATATTTAACTCACTTAAAACATCTGTTTTCTTGTAATTCTCTACCAAGCTCAAGGCTTCTTTCATCAAGATCAATGATGTATCTTCATCATTTGGATTGTACAGACAAGTCAAGAAGTTACATATATCTAATCCATTTAATGTATTTAAAACGTGCTTTTGATCTTCTATCAATTTCCAAGCTGCTTGTATTATAGTAGCTGATCCTATTGCATCATTTGGATTGTATAAATAAGTACAAATATCATACATGTATAATCCATCTAATTCATTTAAGATCTTTTGTTTATTATGAACGTGAATTAAGCTCCAAGCTTCTTGTATTATAATGGCTGATCCTATTGCATCATCTGGATTGTATAGAAACATAAAAAGATTATATATCTGTAATCCATCTAATCCATCTAAATCATTTAAAAGCTTTTTTTTCTTATCTTCATCTATCATGTACCAAGCTTCTTGTATTATAGGAATTGATTGGCTTTTATCTCCTGAATTGAGTAAAGGAGTAAAAATATTACTTATCTTTACTGTATCTAATTCATTTAAGAACTTCTGTTTATCTTCTATTAATTCCCAAATTTCTTGTATTATATATTCTATCTTTCTATCTGCTGAATTTTGTAGAGACATAAAAATAGAATATATCTTAAATGAATCTAATTCATTTAAGATCTTCTCTTTGTTCTCTTTGTTTATTAATTCCCAAGCTTCTTGTATTATAAGATCTGATGTATTTTTATCTGAAGGATTGTGTAGACAGGCAAAAATATTATTTATTTTTATTGGATCTAATGCATTTAAGACTTTCTCTTTGTGATTACTATCTATCAATTTCCAAGCTGCTTGTATTATAAGAGCTGATGTATTTTTATCTTTTGAATTGTGTAGAAAAGTAAAAAAATCAAATATCCTTATTATATCTAATTCATTTAAGAACTTCTGTTTGTTGTTGCTATTTATCAATTTCCAAGCTTCTTGTATTATAGGAGCTGATTGACTTCTATTTTTTGAATTGTGTAGAAAAATAAAAAGATTACCTATTCTTAATGTATCTAATTCATTTAAGAACTTCTGTTTGTTGTTGCTATTTATCAATTCCCAAGCTGCTTGTATTATAAGAGCTGATGCGCCTTTCTCTGTTGAATTGTGTATGTAATAAAAAATATTACTTATCTGCTCTGCATTTAATTCATTTAAGAACTTCTGTTTATCTTCTATCAATTCCCAAACTTCTTGTATTGTAGGAGCTGATGCATTTTTATCTGTTAGACTGTGCAAATAAAGAAAAATATCCAATATCTTTGTTTTATCTAATCCATTTAAGAATTCGATCTTCTTTTCCATCATATTCCAAATTTTTTGTGCTATAAGAGCTGATATACTTTTCTCTGAAGGATTGTGTAGAATAACAAAAAGATCAAATATCCTTATTGTCTTTAATTCATTTAAGAACTGCAATTGATTTTTTACTTTGTTCCAAGCTTCTTGTATTATAGGAGCTGATGTATGTCTATTTGCTTTATTATTGTGTAGAACAACAAAAATATTGAATACATTTGTTGCATTTAATTCATTCAACACATATTCTTTATAACTTGGAGATATTAGATTCCATAATTTATATATATAGAATTTTTCTTTTGCAGTATCGTCAATATGTAGAAGCTCCAAGATTTTATATATTGTTAATACCTCCTTCTTAAGTATTTTTTCTTCTATGCCATTATCATTAGTACTTTTATCCAAAATTTCTTTTATCTCTGCTAGCTTATTAGTGCCACTATTATGTATGTGAATAATTGAGGCTAATGTGCCACCTGTTACATTGTTTTTTTCTATTTGAGCATTTCTTTTTTCTAGAAACATATGTTCATTCATATTATATTTGTGCTTAATATATAACAATATTATATATCATAGTAAACAAATATAACAAGTATATATTTAATTAAAAATTTTATTATATAGAGTTTATATATTTATATACTAAGCATATTGCTAATATATTTCTGCTTAATATATTTTATAGTTTCATTGAAAATATATTTCTGCTGATGATATTGTCATAGTTTCAATAGTTTTTATGTTAGATCGCAATAAAAAAAAATTCATATCTAAATATATTTGTGATGCATACTATGGAATCTTATAGCAGATTATGCATTATAAAAATTCATAGTTTTTTTACTGTGACATATCACTATACATATCTCTTTCGTCGCATATTGGTTGAATATATTCCTCATTCATTCTATCTTCATTCACTTGCCTCTCAACTATTCTGTCTTCACTTATCATATTGAAATCATCCATATCTTTTTTATTTTCACATACTACTTTGATCTCCTCCTCGTTCATTTGTATTATATTTTTGTCCACTTGCATCTTTTTCTCAGCCTCTTTATTTTTACGTATTACTTTTATTGCATCTTCATTTATTGAAAAGAAGTCATATGCTTTTTTTAATATTAATTTATCATCCTCATAGATTTGATCTATTGCTTTTTTAACACCCAATTCCTCTTCTATCTTTTTAAACTCCAGCTCTTCTTCTTTCTTTTCCTCTCCTTTTCTTTCTATATAGTCCATAATCTCATTTATTGTTTTTTCTTTAATTCCCAACTCTTCCATCTGATTTTTAATTGTTTCCTTTGTTTGATCTTCAACTTTTTCCTTAATTCCTATTTCTTTCATTACTTTCTTTATTACCGTATCTAAATTTTTTGCTCTTTTTATCAAAAGATATATTTCACTTATTAGTTCTTTATCAATTGACATTCCCGTCTTTTCTTGAAACTGAAACATTAAATATTGCTTTAATGATCTATACATCTTTGTATCTTTTGATATTTTTTCATTAAACATATTAAATAGTTCTTTTATTCGATTTTCAAAGTCTATAAATGATATCTCATATACAATTAAAGAATTATAAATTTCATTTGCGATATGTTTTGATATAGGTTCATTAACTTCATTAAGTAGTTTTTCTATGTTGTCTTGAATCTTGCTCTGCATATCACTTTCTTGCTCTATTGAGGAAAAAATATATTTTAATAATGCTTTATCGAAATCTTGAAAACATTTTTTAGTTTCTTCAACTGACATATATTCTATATTATAAGAATAGCGTAACATATTGAAATGTTTACTATTGGAACAAAGATGTTGAAAAAAATCATTACTCATATCTAATTTTTTTAATTGTTTTTTTATATCTAGATTTGTCATATCTTTTTCTCCATTTTCAAAAATGAAATCTAATATTTTTTTGCCAATGTTTAGTTCTTCTATTTGTTGTTTTAAATCAAGCAAATCTGCCTGCTCTAGTTTATTAAAACTTGTAAATGTTTTGTTTTTATGAATATTAATTCCTAGATTCATCATAGATTTTTCATAATCTCGTTTATTATGTGTATGATTTTTCATTACAAAAATTATTTCATTTAGTATTGATTTATTACTGTCATATTTTTTACAATTTTGCTCAATTTTTGACTGCATTTTGTCTTTATATTCTTTGCAATAAAAAATACTTATTAACAAATTTTTATTTATTTTTGTTGTGTCTTTATAATATTCGATATTGTTTACTAGGTTTTTACTTTCTATCAGTTTTTTTATTAAGTATATATTTTCTAAGGATATTTCTTCGGCTTTTTTTATATAAAAAGATATTTCATTTATCTTGAAATCAAGTCCCAGCTCTTCTCTGTCTGTTTGCTTTTCTATATTTATCTTTGCTTTAATTTGTTCTCTTGTTAATTGTGAATTCTTGAAAGAAATTTGCAAATTTTTAATTTCACTGTCGAACCTTTTTGTTAAAACATTAGATTCAATGGTCTTTGATGTATTAACAATTAAGCTAAAATTTGTTGTATAACCATTTTTACTAAATTTTTTAATAAGCATTTTAACCTCATCTATATCTTTTGGTAATGAAAAATTATCTATAGTTTCAAATTGCTCTTGTACTTTAATGTATTTAAAAATTTGTACTCTATTAGATTTTAAACATATAAAAAATTTATTTTGTGTTGCGGGTATAAAAGAGCTATGAGCTCTAATATAGTGGCCATAATTTTTACATGCATTTACTGTGAAGGCAAAATTCATAGTAGTATCTTTATCAAGGTCATAAGATATTTGAATTGCTAACCTATGTTCAAATAATTGACCATAAGCTGAAACTGATATCTTGTAGTTTTTATTTGAAAAAATAAATTCTTGTAATGAATTGCTATCATTTGGATCTAAAAGTTTTATAGTTTTTCCTAAACCTGATGGTACAATTTTCATTTTTTTAAATAAGATTTGCTCATTTTTAAATTCGGCATCATTTTTAGCATTACCAGTCGCTTTTGGAATAAATCTAATGTCTTTAATTATTTCATCACTATTTACATGTGAAGATTTATTAGAGTTAGTTAATATTTCGTTAGCTTTCAATACAATCATTAAAGGTTCTTGTGAATGTTTATATGTAAATTGCATGAAAACTATAGAATTACTAAAAATATTTTGAGCATAAAAAACAGGCTGGTTTGGTAAAAAACTAGTAGCTTTACCTTTTAAGTCCACAAGTTTATTAATGCTTAGATTACAATCTTTTGATTCATCAATTTTTTCTTCTCCAGAATCTTTTATTTTTTTTGGATCATAATAATAAAAACCTTTCTTATCTTTACTATATTTAATTATTTTAAAATTTTTTCTATAAGTATTCTTTTCTGGAAAAAAAGTTGCGGCACTTATTATATTTATTTCATTTTCAGGCTTTAGTTCTTTTAGACCTAAAACTTTACGAATATTAATGTTAAGCTTTACTTCTGCATGGGATTCAAGAGCCACCTCTTCCAATTCTATATCTTGATTTTCTTCTATTTGCATGTTTTGATTTCTTGCCACTTGCTGTAAGCCTAGATTTTCTTCTATTTGGGCATTTCTTTTTCCTAGAAACATATGTTCATGCATATTATGTTTGTGTTTAATATATAACAATATTATATATCATAGTAAACAAATGTAATAACTATATTTTTAATTAAAAATTTTATTATATAGAATTTATATATTTTTATATTGTATATCATATTGATAATTCACTTTCATTACTGCTAATGATACTGACTGATAATATGTTGGTATTTCTGATGGGGAGCCGTTTCAATAGTTTTCATACCAAATCACTCTCTTTACTGATTAACTTAAACGTGTTGCGTGGCAATTATTTCGTAAAAGATTTTACATATCACTTCCATTCATTTCTCCATTTCCATCAAGTCCTATAGCAGTAATATCATTAGGCTCTTGATGTTCATTATAGGATTTTGTTTTTATGTTTCTCTATGTAAACCATAATTGTTGCTATTGCAGATGGTGTCATGCCCTCAATAGTTTTCATACTAGCTAGATTTACCGGCTGATGTAATGTTAACTTCTGAACAATTTCGTTAGATAAACCTTTAATATCTTTAAAATCCAAGTTCGTAGGAATTTTAAAACCTTCTTCTTTCAGTAAAAAGTCAATTGCTTGCTTTTGTCTATTCATATATACTGCGTAACTAGCATCTATTTGTATATCTGACAGTATTTTGGTATCAAATGATGTTAATTCCAGGGACTCATTGTTTTCAAATAAAATATATAATTCATCTAAATCTAGATTTGGATATGAAAGTATCTCAAAAAATGTTCTTCTATCGTTGCCTACATTTAAAGAAGTTTTATGAGCTTTTTTAGTATATTGCTCTACTTTATCCAATTTTTCTTGAAATATTGCGGCTCTATTAGCGCCCACACAACCAATTTCTATCCCTATTGGTGTAAGTCTTTGATCCGCATTGTCGCTACGAATTGAAATTCTATATTCAGATCGAGAAGTTAAAACTCTGTAAGGTTCAGTGGCTCCTCTTGAAACTAAATCATCTATCATCACCCCTAAATAAGAATTGGATCTTGAAAAATGTATAGGCTCCAGCCTTTTCACATATCTTGCAGCATTAATTCCTGCTAATAAACCCTGCGCCCCCGCTTCTTCGTATCCAGTTGTTCCATTAATTTGTCCAGCTAAAAAAAGTCCTTGAACTTTAGTGCCCAGACTATGGTTTAGTTGTCCTTTAGGATTAATATAATCGTACTCAATTGCATAACCCGGTTTTACCATTTCAACCTGTTCGAGTCCTTTAATTGAACGTAACATTGCCAATTGAACATCTTCATCCAATGAATTAGAAATGCCGTTTGGATAAACTAAATCACTATTTAACCCTTCCGGTTCTAAGAAAACTTGATGTGAAGCTTTGTCAGAAAATCTGTGTATCTTATCTTCAATTGAAGGGCAGTACCTTGGTCCTGTTGATTCTATTTGGCCGGAATACATTGCAGATTTATGTAAGTTATCTCTAATAATTTCATGAGTCTTGAACGTGGTTCTAGTTATGTGACACCAAATTTGCGGCACAGAAACTGATTTGGTCATATATGAAAATGGCTCAGGAAAATCTTCCCCCGGTTGCACATCACATACATCATAATTAATTGATGACTTTAAGATTCTGGGCGGTGTGCCAGTTTTTAATCGACTACGCTTAAACCCAAGTCGATCCAATGTATTACTCAAAGAGTAAGAGGCCTTGTCTCCCATTCTTCCAGCCCTAATTTTTTTGGAACCTATGTGAATTAATCCAGATAGAAAAGTCCCCGTAGTTAGCACTACTGTTTTAGTTGGAATTCTTATTACCATGCCACTTTCATTGGTATCTATAGCATTTTCTATACTTCTTCCAATGCTTTTTATAATTTCATGGTTTAAATTGTTTGCGTTAATGCTTACTATTACACTTGATACTTTTTCTGATGAATTGGCTGATGAATTGGTGCCGTTGGAATCACAAACTTTATATGCATGTCCGTTAGATGACTTGACGCCGTTGGAATCAGATGAATTGACGCCGCTGGAATCGCAAACTTTATATGCATCATTATCGCAAGTTTCTATATCTAAAACCTCGCCCTCAAGAACTGTAAGGTTGGGATATTTTGCAATAATGTCTTGAATTGCCGCTTGATACAACTCCCGATCCGCTTGAGCACGCGGACCCCAAACTGCTGGGCCCTTACTTCGATTTAGAACTTTGTAATGAATTCCCGCAAGGTCAATTGCGCGACCCATTACTCCATCCAATGCATCAATCTCACGTACTAATGTTCCTTTAGCGACACCCCCAATGGCCGGATTGCATGACATCTGACCTAGGTCATTTTTGTTTAACGTAATTAAACATGTGGCCACTCCCATTCTTGCCGCTGAAGTCGCAGCTTCTACGCCAGCGTGACCACCTCCCACTACAATTACTTTAAAGCTCATTTATAACCAGTAGTTAATATATATTAAAGTATACCACCTTGTATGTCTAAGTAGGTTCGTTAATTGGATCATTAATTTATGGTTAGCAGGCTCGTTAATTGGATCATTAATTTATGGTTAAGTAGGTTCGTTAATTAGATCATTAATTTAGAATCAAAATCTTATTTTTTATGTCAAAGTGTCAACCTACCACCGTATGGAATCAACTTTTTTGATACTTTTGACCCTTTTGATGATGAACTTCTAGGTAATTCCTAAGGTTACATAAAAAAGTGCCAACCTACCACCGTATAGAATCAACTTTTTTGATACTTTTGACCCTTTTGATGATGAGCTTCTAAGGAATTCCTAAGGTTACATAAAAAAGTCTCCGATTTTACGGGGTTTAGACCATTTTTTTAATACTTTTGACCCTTTTAATGATGAACTTCTAGGGAATTCCTAAGGTTACATAAAAAAGTCTCCGATTTTACGGGGTTTAGACCATTTTTTTAATACTTTTGACTCTTTTGATGATGAACTTCTAGGAAATTCCTAAGATTACATAAAAAAGTCTCCGATTTTACCGGGTTTAGACCAAAAAATATGCGACTTAGACCAAGAAAATCATCGATTTTAAGGGTTTTAGACCAGAAAAGATGAGTCTCAGACCAGAATTTAGTCTTTTTTTAGCTTTATATTGAGCTGGATCTCTATAAATTTGCTAATAATTCACTTGAGGCATCAGTCCTCTTGTTAGATTTAATAGTCTCCTGAGTAGATACAGCGTTATAGACAAACGCTTGGCTGTCTGCAGATGAGGACTTAATCATCAATATGTTGGTTGCAAATCTTGCTTACTAATCTTCATTTATTTCATACTTGTCTTCACTTGCAACTTTTTGATTTTCACTTGCTTCATGCTTGTTTTCATTTGAACAATTATAAGCTTCACCTGAAACTTTTTGATTTTTAGCTTGGGCATGTTGGGCTTTAGCTGCAGCATGATAAGCTTTAGCTGCCGCATGTTGAGCTGCGGATACCGCATGCTTGACTTTAGCTGATGCATGTTGCGCCTTAGCTGCGTCGTGATGAGCTTTAGCTGATGCATGTTGGGCTTCGGCTGCGGCGTGATTAACTTCAGCCATGGCGTGATAATTTTCGGCTGCGGCGTGATGGGCCTTAGCTGCGGCATGTTGTGCTGCGGCTGATGCATGATTAACTTCGGCAGCTGCATGATTAGCTTCAGCTATGGCGTGATAATCTACAGCTTCGGCTGCGACATCTTTAGCTTCAACTGCGACATCTTGGGCTTCAACTGCGACATCTTGGGTCTCGACTGCGACATCTTTAGCTTCAACTGCGACATCTTGGGCTTCAACTGCGACATGGCTAGCTTCAACTGCGACATCTTGGGCTTCAACTGCTACATGGTTAGCGTCAGCTGCAACATCTTGGGCTTCAACTGCGACATCTTTAGCTTCAACTGCTACATGGTTAGCGTCAGCTGCAACATCTTGGGCTTCAACTGCGACATCTTTAGCTTCAACTGCAACCTGGTTAGCTTCGGCTTCAACATCTTTAGCTTCAACTGCAACCTGGTTAGCTTCGGCTTCAACATCTTGAGCTTCAACTGCAACATGGCTAGCGTCAGACAAAGCTGCTATATTTTCAATTTCAACTGGGATATTGTTCTTTAGATTCTGCCTTTTGAGCTGGAGCTGGAGCATGATGTTCTTCAGCTGGAGCATGATGTTCTTCAGCTGGAGCATGGTGTTCCTTAGATGATTTATTGTGCTTCTTGCCTGGGGCATGATGCTCCTTAGATGAGGCATGTGCTGCATTGGCTTCAGATAAATCGTCCACTAAAGGATTTGTGTCATGATTTACAGGAGGAACTGCGTTATGATTTAAAGGCGCTGCGTTAGCTATAGATGCAATTGACAAAGTCGATAAAACTGTCAAAAGTGCAAATGATTTAGAAATAGATTTTGAAAAATTCATCATAATATTGTGTTTTGTTTTTAGGTTCAAAATAAGTATAACAGTCTAATAAAAATCTTTTGATTATTTATTAAGCCAATTTTGAATTTCATATTTTGTGTGTAAATACAGCATATTACTTAAAACTTTTGTATATTTTGTGTGTAAATATAACATATGACTAAAAATTTTTTAGCTATTTACTAGCTTAATTCTGGATCTTATATTTTTTATTTAAGTATAACAATCGAGTAAGAATTTTTTATATTATTTCCTGATGCACAACAGGCGGACTAAAGGTTGCCTGATGCGTGCGTTAGCGAACTCAAAATTGTCTGATTCACACCAGAGGACTCAAAGTTATCTGATTCACACCGACGAACTCAAAATTGTCTGATTCACACCAGAGGACTCAAAGTTGCCTGATGCACAGCCTGATTAAAAATTGCCTGATGCACTACCTGATTCAAGTAAATAGATAGTACAAGAATTACAAACCAAATAATTTCAATATACTCTATCCAAATAAGTCAGTATCTGGTCTAAGCAAGTCAGTAGCTAGTCCAAATTTTATTTTCCTGCTTTACCTGAAAAATCTCGCTCAAGTTGCCATGAAAGATAAGATGAAATCATAATAGAAATAATTTTATTTTGCCGCGCCATTCAAGAACTCTCTCTCAAACTGGTCTAAACCTAAGACTCCAGTGCTTATAGAGATAATTTTATTTTCCTGCTTTACCTGAAAAATCTCGCTCAAGTTGCCATGAAAGATAAGATGAAATCATAATAGAAATAATTTTATTATTAGAATATGTGATTTCTATGAAGAAGTGACTTCCCCAAGGTTCTTTAAAGGTTTTATCTCCTAGAGTTAATTTATCAGCACTAACTCTTTTACTTTTACTTGCGTAATATTTAGTTCCACTACCATTAATTAAGTAACTAGATTGCTCTCTCATAAGCATAAAGTCATTTGCTGTCACGCCATTAATAGCAATTGGCGTACCATATGAGTCTAAAGTAATGTTTGCAGTAGCATCGAAGCCTTCATATATTACGTTACCATCACAATCCTCTTCATGTGGAGGAACTGTATTAATAAACTTACAACTCGTTCCATCAGGTTTAGTTATAGTGGCATTTTCACCTGTTCCATTTACAGTATAGACTCCAGCGACATTGGTAATAAGAGTCACTATATCAGTTTCAGCCAAATATTTAAGTTTAATTTTATCAAAAGATTCAGCTTCATCACTAATAAGATCAGCTGATTTAATTTTGTCATGAAGGTTATTTTTTTTGATGGCAGAATCATAGGAAGCGCTTTTATTATTTTCTTTTGAAAGAGAAATTAATTGCTTCGCATTGCAAAAAGAATAGGAACTAACTAGGCAACCTAGTGCAAATGCCCTAATTATCTTTTGACTGAAGTACTTAAGTGTGAACTTATTATAATGAGATGATTTTTTGAAATACTTTAACATAATTTTGAAGAATGAAATGTTTTATTGAATAAATTTTCAACGATTGTTTTATAATAGCTTATTTTCCCGCACCCTTCAAGAATTCTTCCTCAAAATGGTCCAAGGCTAAGACACCAATGCGTATAGAAATAATTTTATTTCCCAGCGCCCTTTAAGAATTATCTCTCAAACTGGCACAGTTTAATAATTCGAGCATATTGATATAGATCACAAGTATGACACTAAAAACGGCGATTTTTATTTGACTTATAATAACGAACTCAAGTAAGTATAGTGAGTGAGCTTATACCGGCGCCCTTCAAGAATTCTCCCTCAAGCTGGTCCAAAGCTAAGACACCAATGCGTATAGAAATAATTTTATTTCCCAGAACCCTTCAAGAATTCTCCCTCAAACTGGTCTAAAGCTAAGACCCCAGTGCTGATATAATTAATTTTATTGTCCGAGTACTTTATATCTATAAAGTAATGATTTCCATAAGATTCTTTACCAATATTAGTTCTTTTACTTTTACTTGCATAGTATTTATGTCCATTCCCATTGATTAAGTTGCTAGATTGATCTGCTCGAAGTATAAAGTCGTCTGTTGCCACGCCATTAATAGCAATTGGTTTGCCGTGTGAGTCTAGAGTAATGCTGTTTGTTGCATCAAAGCCTTCAAACATGATGGTGCCATCAGAATTCTTTCCATATATAACAGCGCCATCAATAAAATTACAACTAGTTCCATCGGATCTGGTTATAGTGGTTTTTTCACCTATTTTATTTGCATTATTGACAGTATATACCCCAGCTGTGGTAGCAATAGCAGTAGCTACCTCATTTTTAGCTAAATGCGTAAATTTATTGACTGTAGCACTACGGTTCTTTGAACCAATACGGTCCCCTGATTTAGTCTTACTTTTAGAAGAATTAGATATTTTATGATTAGGGTGCTCATAAACCATTGTTATGTATCCACTTTCTTTCATTATATTTATTCTTTCATCATTCTCTTTTGGAGGAGAATTCTTTTCGCTGGCAGAATCACAGCAAGTGTGTTTATTGTTGTCTTTTGCAAGAGAAACCAAATGCATTGCGTTACAAAGAGAGTAGGAGCTAACTAGGTAGCCTAGTAGCAATGCCTTGATTATCTTTTTGCTGAAATATGTGGCTTGCGGTGTTTTGATTATCTTTTTGCTGAAATATGTGGTGTTGAGACTGTTGCCTTTAGTGGTGTTGAGACTGTTGTCTTTAGTCGCGTTGAGACTATTATCCTTAGTCGTGTTGAGACTATTATCCTTAGATGATTTTTGGAAATACTTTAACATAATTTTGAAGAATTAAATGTTTCTTGACCTATTATAACTGAAGATATTCAAAAGTCAACCTCGTGACAATAAAAAGTTTAAAGTAGTGGAGTTATGATTGGTGATTTGCCCCAAGTGCGATGAGGGGGATAAACCAGATGATGAGAGGGATAAACCAGATGATGAGGGGGGTAACCCAAATGAGACCCGAGCAAATAGAAAGTATAATGGGCTCCAGGCGGGTGGATATTATTAATAATCAGATGATGAAGGAGATAGACCAGATGATGAAGGAGATAGACCAGATGATGAGGGAGATAAACCAGATGATGAGGGAGGTAACCCAGATGATGTCAGTCTAACCCGAGGCAATTAAAAGAGGTGGAGGTATAATGGGCCACAGGCGGATGGATATTATTATATAAATTCTATAAGATTAGAGTTACGATGGAGGGCGATGAAGGAGGTAACCCAGATGATGAAGGAGATAGCCCAGATTATGAGGGGGTACCAGATGATGTCAGTTTAGCCCGAGGCGATTAAAAGAGGTGGAGGTATAATGGGCCCCGGGCGGATGGATATTATTAATAAACCAGATGATGTGAATCTAACTAAGGCGCGATGATAAATATCTCAAGAGTGCCGGAGAATTTATTTAAGATGATGTGAATCTAACTAAGGCGCGATGATAAATATCTCAAGAGCGCCGGAGAACTTATCTATAGATGATGTGAATCTAACTAAGGAGCAATTAAAAGAGTTGGAAGTATAATTGGCCCC
>JAYWHH010000013.1:0-18714 GCA_043777815.1 Rickettsiaceae bacterium
AGATAAAAAAAGTACTAATCAACCGCATAATGAAATTGACTCTGAAGCAGAAAGCTTAGGTGCTTTAAGTCAAAAAATTGAAGCAGAAAATTTGGATGCTTTAGTTCAAAAAAGTGATCTTGATGAATCTAACTCTATTAAAAAATCAACAATAGAAGAATCTAAAGTTCTTACATTAGATGAAGATAAAAAATTATTAAATCTGGAATTAAAAAACACAGAGGCGGAAGTAGTGGCAAAAGCCAAAATGGTAGAGGATAATTTAAAACAAGCACATGAAGATAAAAATCAGGGCCAAGATAAATCTATTTCTGATGTATATAATAAAGATAAGAATCATGACCAAGATAAATCTATTTCTGATGTACATCCTGAAGCTGAAGTAATGAAAATGATGGAGTTTAATTTAAAACAAGCAAATGAAGATGAGAATCATGGCCAAGATAAATCTATTTCTGATGTACATCCTGAAGCTTTGGATAGTAACAATGTTGCTAATCTTTCCAACCCTGAAGACTCTTCTTTTGAAGTTATTGGAAAAATCCATGATGCCTCCTCAATAAATTTTCCTGAATAAAAATTGTTTTTACGAATTTAAAAGTGCGGTTGTTGCAATTTAAAATGTAATTGTTGCAATTTTATAAGAATACTTTCAAAAGATTTGAAAATAAAATATCAAATGAGATACCAAGAAAGATTTATAACAACATCTTTCTTTAGTTTATAGCACAAGTGCTTCTTAGTTTTATTAACTATAGATATCAAGAAAGATTTATAACAACATCTTGCTTTAGTTTATAGCGCCAGTGCTTATTAGTTTTATTTAGTATTATATACATCTTTTTATTATGTAGATTCGGCTTTTGAGAACATCGATAAAGATCTTAAAACTGAATTTTATAGATTGAAGCCTTTTAAGGTTTTGTAGTAAATAGGTTTCTAACCTTGTCTCTAATTTGTATAAGGCTTTAGATGGTTTATTGGGTTATAATATAAGTATTATTTGTCACTTTAATACTATAAATTAAGCACCATATGTCTACTTATATTTGTTCTTTAAGTAATTTTTCCAAAACAGTTAATGGAAAAGTTATTATTAAGCCCACGTGGCTTTCATTTCTTTATGGTGCCAAAATTGGTATCATAGGCCCTAATGGCTCTGGTAAAACTACTTTACTCCGTCTTTTAGCTGGAGTAGATAATGAATATGATGGCGATTTTATTAGGGCTCCGGGATATCGAATTGGATATCTTGCACAAGAGCCAAAGTTGAACGAGGACGAAACGGTTTACGATAATATAAAACTTGGACTCAAGGAAAAAACTCAATTGTTGGATGAATATAATTCAATTGGAGAAAAACTTGGTACAGATGGTTTAACAGATGAGGAAATAGAAACCTTAATGAATAGATTAGCTGAATTACAAGAAAAAATAGACAATATTAACGGTTGGGAAATAGACACAGAAATTAATTTAGCTTTAGATGCATTAGCATGCCCACCAAAAGAAGCGATAGTAGCAAATTTATCAGGCGGAGAGAAGCGTAGGGTTGCTTTGTGTAAACTTCTTTTAGAAAAACCAGATTTACTTCTTTTAGATGAGCCAACTAACCACTTGGATGCTGATTCTGTATTTTGGTTAGAAAAATTTCTTCAGGACTATAAAGGAACCGCGGTAGTTGTTACTCACGATAGATACTTTCTTGATAATGTAGCAAAATGGATTTTGGAAATTGATAGAGGGGAGTGCATACCATGGGAATCTAATTATTCTGCATGGCTAGAAAGCAAGCAAAAGAAATTAGCACAAGAGGAAAAAGAAGAAAGTGATAGACAAAGACAGTTGAAGAGCGAAAAAGAATGGATTTCACAGAATCCTAAAGGTAGGCAGGCTAAAAGTAAAGCCAGAATCAATTCTTACAATGAAATGATGAACCGAACTGTTAATAAAAACATTACATCGCCACAAATAATTATTCCAAAAGGCGCTCGATTAGGCGATAAAGTGATTGAATCTATTCACGTAAACAAAAAATTTGGTGATAAGATGCTGCTTTCTGATTTCAGTTTCAATGTTTTGCCAGGATCTATTGTTGGAGTTATTGGACCTAATGGATCTGGAAAATCTACGTTATTCAATATGATTATTGGAAAAGATAAACCAGATAGTGGAGAAATTAAACTTGGCAGCACTGTATCTTTAGGATATGTTGATCAAATTAGAGATCATTTAGACGATAACAAAACTATTTGGGAAGAAATTTCTCAAGGTGCAGAAGATATAGATTGTGGTGAATATACCATCAAAAGCAGAGCATATTGTGCCGCATTTAATTTTAGAGGTCAAGATCAGCAGAAATTAGTTGGAAAATTATCTGGAGGAGAAAGAAATAGAGTTCATATGGCAAAGCTTCTAAAAACCCCAGCAAATGTAATATTGTTAGATGAGCCATCAAATGATCTTGATTTAGATACCTTAAGAGCTTTAGAAGATGCAATTCTTAAATTTCCAGGATGCGTACTGGTAATTAGCCATGATAGATGGTTTTTAGATAGAATCGCAACTCACATCATAGCATTCGATCAATCAGAAAACGCCACTTGGTTTGAAGGTAACTATACTGATTATCATGAATATATGATTAGAACCTATGGAGCTGATTATGCTGCTAAAAATATCAAGCGTACAAGAAATTTAAGCAGCTTACATTTATCTTAACAGAGATCTTTAACTTATATTACATTTCATAATATGAAGTTTGTAAAGTATTAAAGTAGAAAAATCTATCTCAACTTAATTTGTTATTTTGAAAAATAACAAATATTTTTTTGTAAAAAGTTAATTTTTTGATTAATACTATTGTATGTTACAAATAAAAAACAAATTATATGTGAAAAAAGTATTATTTTTAATAACAGTGCATTATTAATTTTAGTAAAATATAGAAATGTGATAATATAGTTATATTAATATCAAATTAAACTATATGCAACGATCAGATGCTCCGCCTATGTGTAAGATAAATTTCACAAAACCAGGAGTTGCAAAAGAAATAGGAATTCCAAAAATTATATCAAATGATATAAATGCATATTTTTCTTTATTAAAGCTAGAAGTTGCTCAATTGAAAGCAATAAACAAATCTCATGAGCAAAAGTTAAGCAGTGCTAACCCAAATACTTCATTAACGACATTAACAACAAAGATTGAATATCTTCAAAAACAATCTGATCAATTGATAGCAACAAACGAATTGCAGAAGGCGCAGTTATCAAACATTGCTATGAGAAATGCTTCATTAATGGATACAATTAACTGTTTTAAACAACAAGTTGAGCAATTTAAAGCTGAGAGAGAATTTGATAAAAAAAAATATGATAAAGATATTTCTTTATCAAGCAAAAAAATTGAATATCTTGAACAACAATACGAATTGCAGGTGCAAAAGTTATTAAGCAGTAATGATTCATTAACGAAAAACATTAGCCATCTCAACCAAAAGTTATTAAGCTGCACTGAAACAAATACTTCATTAACGAAAAACATTAGCCATCTCAACCAAAAAGTTGATAAATATAGAGTTGAGAAAGAAAAATATGATGAAGATATTTCTTCATCAAACAAAAAAATTGAAGATCTTAATAATAAATATAACACTAAGAAAACTGAGAAAGAAGCTTTACAAAAAAAATATAAGCAAGCATTAATAACAAAGAATAATTTAGAAAAAGAAATATTTGTAGAACGAGAAACTAACACATTAAATAATAAAGAAATACAAAATCTTCAAAAGCAAATTAAGGAACTGAAGGACTTAAGTGCATCTCTAGAAAAAATAAAGCCAGAAGAAAATAAATTGGAAATTACAAACTTTGGTATCATGTTCGAGTATCAAAATTGTGAAAAATTAACAATTGATTGTAGCGGTATAAGCAATGAAAGTAATTTTAAAGCTGATGGTCATGTTTGATATATAATAGAATAAAGCTTTTTATTAATGCAAAAAACTAATCTAAAGTTACTAGGCGTAGATCCTGGTTTACATAATCTTGGATGGGCTGTTATAGAACTGACAGATGATGATCAATCAATTTCAGTAGCACATGGCTTAATTACTACAAATCCTAAAGTAGATACAAATCAACGTCTTTATGAGATTCAAACTCAACTTTCAGAAGTAGTGAGTTCTTTTGAGCTTAATGGCATTGGACTAGAAACTCCATTTATACACAAAGGCATGAAGGCAAATTTGAATTTTATTAAAGCTTACGGAGTGATAGCCACCACATGCAAAGGCTTTGGAGTTGAAATTTATGAAATAGCTCCCGCTAAGGTAAAAAAAGTCATGGGCGTTGGCGGTAGAGCAAACAAATCTGCTGTATCTATTATGGTAAATTTATTGATTTCCGGAATTCCAAGCGCGATAAGCCATCATGAGTTTGATGCTTATGCAATAGCTTATTGCTGTGGACTAGTAATAGGCAACAAAAAATTTTTATAATTATTACTCTATGGTCCACACACCTCTTATAATATTAGAGAATTTGGTGCGCATTATTTCAGTATTAGCAAGAAGTAGAGTTTTATTGGTTATATTGGTAGTGCTATTATTAATTTGGCTTATAAAAGAGATAAAAAGTTTGCGATAATACAATTTCATAATCATAATGTCTTTTGATTCTTTTAGTTAATTTGGCTTATAAAAGAGATAAAAAGTTTGCGATAATGCAATTTCAAAGTATGAATATATTTCAATTGATTATTGTATTTATATAACTCAACTGATAGTCAATTGATAGTCAATTTTTTTAGTAAAAACTATATCTAATAAGCATTGTAACTATTAGATATAGAATATTACACCATATGGACTGTCTAATTGCATCGCATATTATCGACCAAACTGAATACTTTGTACTCGTAATTAAATAAGATATGTGATAAAAAGTGATGAATATGTTTGAAATTATAAACATATTTTGTGAAATATATTTATAATCAGGCAATTGAATCATGTTAATCAATTGAAAAATAAAAATTAGGTCAACAATATCAAAATATGAACTATTAAAATGTTTCTTTTTTGTTAACAAATCGTACAACATTCTTAAAGTTACCAAACTAAATTTTATGGCCAAGCTGGTATAAAGTAGAGCTATTGCTATCTTAACTTCTATTTGCACATTATCATGATACCAACACGTGAAAATGCTGAAATCACGCTGGATGTTATATGTTAATATAAAACTAAGAATTAAACATATATTGCCTATATATTTCATGAAATGATCTACATTATTGATATTAAAATCTTTAAAATTTAAAAAAGATCTAACATGTTTGAACCCCAAAAAAGCTTTTATTTTTGCGTGAGTTAAAGTTTGTATTTGTGCGCTAGACTGAGGCAATGATTTAAGATCAGACTGAGGCAATGATTTAAGCTCAGATTGTTTAGGGGCTTCAGATTGTTGAAGAGTTTGAGGAATGAAATATTGAGCTGCAAAATATCCAATAATCAATGTAATCAAATTATTACTATGTATAAAAATTAAAGTAAAGAACAAGCTGACATATCTATCAGTTTTCTTATCGAAATTTAAAATATAGATCAAAAAAGAATTAACTATTAAAGATTTCGTAAAAATCAGTCCAAATTCAAGATTTGCAATAGAAAATAAATGAATATATCGATATATGACAGAATTATTCCAAAGTATTCCTAGAGAAATCAGGGGTATAATTTGAACATATGAAATTATTGGATAAGGCATAATATACAATATTAACCTAAGTACCAAAGGCATACAAATGATTATAATGCTAAAAAAATATACATACTGATCATGCGGCATAAGTAATCATATTAAGGATTAAAAATATTTTCAAAGAAAGTATACACACTAATCATGTGATATAAAAATTATGTTAAAATTAAAGAAATTTACAAATATTATCTAGTGCGCCTTATGTCTGGTGCTTGGTTAATTGTCTATTGTCTATTGTCTATTGTCTGGTGCGTCTGTGCTTGTGGGAGTGGTTTGTACTTGGTATCATTGGCTCTTATGTAGTGCCTGTGGAGGGCGGTTTTGTGTTTAGTATCATTGGCTCTTGCGGTGCCTGGTACTTGGTATAGTTAGTTCTTTTATGGTACCATGGTGTCATTTTTTATTGGATATTGTCTATTTTCTATTTTCTATTGTCTCTAGATATAACTTACATTATAAGAATTATTCAAGGAGGAATGCACCAATAGTTTTTTCATTAGTTGCTAGTTGATAATTATTTTTTTATCCGGCTCCAAATTTGTCTCTTTCTTATATATACAATTGTTCCAAAGATACTTAAAAAAATTATTACTTTCATGCCAAGTGTTTTTCTAGATTCCATTTCTGGCTCTGCGCACCATTGCAAAAATATAACTACATCTTTTGCCATTTGTTCCATTGAAGACTCTGTGCCATCTTGGTATTGAAGCATATTATCTATTAATGGCGGAGGCATTCCTATTTTATAATTAGGAAAATATAAATTGAAATATAATCCATCTTCAATTGAAAAGTTTTGTGGTTTTTCGTAATATCCTGTAAGTAAAGAATAGATATAATTTGGTCCATCTAATCTAGCTTTAACTATTAAAGATAAATCTGGTGGATAAAGATCATTATTAGCTAATCTGGCCTGAATTTCATTTCGATAAGGTCCTACAAACTTATCATTAGATAATGCGGTGCGACTTGATAAATTTCCTTCATTATCAAACTGATCCATAACTTTATATTGAGAGGCTAAAGTTTTGATTTCATCATCCGTAAAATCTAAACCTTTTAAGTCTATATAACTTATATATTTCAATGAATGGCAACTTGAACAAACATCTTTGTAAATTTGAAATCCTCTTTGAGCAGCAGTTTTATCCAAATATCCAAAAATGCCATCAAATGACCAGTCAATGATTTTATTATAATTAGCAAAAGCAAGATTTAATATAAAAAGCGCTGTTCCTAATAACAATTGAGATAGTATTTTAATTAGCTTGCATGTCATACGCATACATAAATTCTAATAATTTTTCATCCTTGGTGTTTGTAAAATCTTCTTTATTTCCACGCCAATGTATTCCATGTCCCAATAAAAATATTATTTCTTCACCCATAATTTTTGTACTTTCTACGCTGTGGGTTATAGTGATGGCGGTTAAATTTTTTTCTTTTACCAATTTAAAAATCATATGATCTATCTTAGCCGCGGTCATAGGATCTAAGCCCGTAATAGGCTCATCTAAAATAATATACTTAGGATCACTTGCTAAAGCTCTAGCTAAAGCAACTCTTTTTTGCATTCCTCCTGATAAGGAGCTTGGACATAGATTCATTACCTCTAAATCTAATTCAACTTTATTTAATAAATCTTCAACTTTTTTCTGTTTTTCATGAGGGGTTATATTTTTTGACATTGCTATAAGTAAATTTTCTCTTACAGTCATTGAGTCAAACAGAGCGCCATATTGAAATAAAAAAGCAAAGTCTTTCATTAACTTAAGCCTATCTCTTTGTCTCAAATTAGTAATTTCTGCTCCATCTATCTTAATTGAAGAGCCTGCATCAGCTTCTAATATTCCTATGATTACTTTTACAAGCACTGATTTTCCTGTTCCTGAAGGTCCTAAAATTACAAGAGATTTATTAGTAGAAATAGTTAGATTTATATCTTTCAAAACAGATTTATCGCCGAAAGATTTAGATAGATTTTTAACTTCAATCATTGTTATTTAATAGAAAATATATAATAGTGATTATAGATCATTTACGAGCAACATTTGAAATTAAGCGTTATTAACAGCTTTTTTAAGCTTATCTTTAGAAGTAAATCTTACATAGAAGATATTTTAGCGGAAGAATATCATCAATTATTTCTGTTCTTTTTTGTAGGGCAAATCATAGGAATTTCTCTTTTAATAAATTCTAAAATTATCTATATACAATTCATAGTATTATTTTGGTTTTATTGTTTTGTTAGAAGAGCTAATACCATTATAAATTTTTGGCTAAAGATTATTTTAAGCGGGATAGTGTTTGGAGTTTTTGTTACTGGTTATAAAATGTATACCAATGTTACAAAAGATATAGATGGCGAATATTTGGTTTCAGGTCGCATTATACAAATTAAGCCTAAATATGAAGATTTGATACTAATAGTTAAGGTGGATTTTTTAAATGAATTAGATAGCAACGATGTAGACAAAATATTGCTAAGAGTTAAAGTAAGCGAAATTCAATCTTTAATGATTGGAGATGAAATTTTTTGTATAGCAAAATTAGCTAGTTATAAAATGGAAAATTGGTTTATGAATTCTAACAATTTCAATTTACAATACAAAATTAATGGAATTTCAGCCAGTGGATTTATTAAAAAAGTAATAGATATAAAGCCAAATAACATAGGTTTTTTAGGTTTACTTTATAAGATAAGAAAAAATATATACGACATTTTAGTTGAAAGAATGGGAGAAAATGGTCATTTTATTGCAGCTTTAATTTTAGGCGAAACTGGTAGATTAAGTTCAGATGTACTTAATGCCGCTAGAGCTACTGGTATTTCGCATATTTTATGTGTTTCAGGCTTACATCTTTCCATTATATGTTTCATTTTTTTTAAAATGACTAGGTTTTTGTTCAATTGTTCTGATTTTATTGCTTTACGTTTAGATGTTAAAAAGTTATCTGCTTCAATTGCAATTTTGGCAAGTATAATGTTTTTATTGATATCAGGAATGCAAATTGCTTCTACCAGGGCTTGTATTATGACAACTTTAAGTATATTTGGTATTTTTTTAGATAGACCAAACTCTTCTATTAGAATAATTTTTCTTACAGGGGTCATTATGCTGGCGCTTAATCCAGAATATTTATATCACCCAAGTTTTCAGTTATCATACTTGGCTGTTTTGGGAATTGTATCCGCTCCAAAAACTCTATTAATTCTGAAAAATTTATATATCAAATCAAGATTACTACTTTCAAAGCATTTGTTAAAAAAAACAATCTCTCCAATTAGAATGGAAAATAGTTTGCATATGGATACTATTTATATTGGTGGTGTTGCAGGGTACTTTCTGACTAATATTTACATTACTTCATTAGTAAGCTTGGTAACAATGCCGGTTGTAATTTATTATTTTTACTTTTTTGCTAATTATTCAGTCATAGCGAATTTAATTATTGTACCAATTACATCATTTATTTTAATGCCATTAAGCGTAATTTCAATTATGTGCATTGGATTTAATATAGAAGAATATCCAATTTTTCTTCTAAATCACGGCGTTAACATTACAATTAAAATAATAAAATATATTGCTAAATGGCCATTTGCAACTTTTCATATAGGATTTATTTCATATGAATTAGTTAGCTTTTGTGTCATTTGCTTTTTGTTGTTTATTATCTTTGAATCTCGTACTAAATATATTTTTGGACTTAGTTTTATGATAGGGATATTATGCATTTTCTTATCTTCACGTCCAAACGTAATTGTCACTGAAAATATGGTAATTATTAAAGATCAAGAATTGGAAATACATACTAATAAGTACAAAAAATACACTTTTCAAAAAATCACAAATTGGCTTGGAATGCAAAAGTTTAAATATTATAAAGATTTTGATGATGGGCTCTGGTACTATAAAAATTTAGCAATCATTAATAGAGAAATATATAACTGCGAAAATTTTACAAAATATAAAGTAATTAATATCTCTGATAATACTAAATGTAAGGCTGGGGATGTTAACTTAAAAGATTTGATAGATGAAGGGTATTTTCTAAGCTTTGAATAATGATTGCGCTCTTGATTTTAAATAAAAGAAATTCATAAGAAGAGACGCTTGAGAGAAAGTATAAAAAGAGTACTTAATTCAGATATGATAGCAAACAATAAACCAATAGTTATAGCTTCAGCTTGATCAACGTTTCCTTCATATCTATCATATATATCATCCTTAAACTCTTTAGTGCTAGCAAATTGTTTTATATCTACTTGTAGCATTTTATCATAAATGCTAGGATTTAATTTTGCTTCTGCTAACTTGCCCTCTTTCTCTATCTGTTCGAATAAATAGAGCTGTTTATAAGCATCATTGATAACGCTTCCTCCAACTACGGACCAAAAAACAGGAGGCAATGTAATAATGCAATAATACAAGCAACTATACAAAAATCTTTTAAAAAAAAACTTTCTTAAAGACAAAATTATAAAATTAGATACTATGCATAAAAAAAATAGCTCCAAATATGTATAAAAAAAATTAAACATACTAATTTAGTATTCGCCTATCTTAAGCTAAAGTCAATGAGAAGTTTTTAATCAACTAATAAGATATAAGCTCTGCAAGCATTATCACCATGTCTATAGCCCGCTTTTAGAACTCTAGTGTATCCACCATGTCTATTGATGCATTTTTCACCTACTGACATTACATTATCAACTAATTCTTTGGAATCTAAATAAGAATACAAACTTTTAATTGCGCTTAATTTATCTTTAGTACCAGAAATTGCTCTTCTAGCAACGGTAATCATTTTTTCTATCGTTACTCTTATAACTTTAGCTCTCATTAGTGTTGTAGAAATAGATCCATTGTTTTTGAAGAAAGATCTAACCATGTTTTTAATCAAAGCCGAACGTTGTTTAGAATTTCTATTAAGTTTATTTCTTAAGTGACCGTGTATCATAAATTTAATATGTTGACATTATTTAGATCCCTAAAATTAAAGACCCGTTATAGCTCTGATTATATCAGAATTTTCCCTCTGTGCAAAATAAAGTTTAATTTATTTGATCTTAAACGCTTGATGTAAATAAAAAATTATGGCTTTAAAAAAATTCATAGGTTCATGATTTTGATCATATTAAGCTACATAATAGCCTTGATATTATATTAGACAAGCACAATGTGTATAACATTAACAATTTTTATACAACAAAAGTAAATCATTTTTTATTACAAACATTCATCATTTCCCATTCTAACAAAAGCATTTATCATTTCCCATTTTAAAAAAACATTAATCACTTCCTACTCTGCTCATATATAAAGCAACATTAATTCCTATAGCATTCATTGCTAAAGCCCAAGAATCTTCTTTAGCCTTACTAAAGATAAAATGCTGTGCAAAAGATGGATTTAATATCATCCACATATTACTCATTACCTCTCTTTCTAATTGATGTTTTTTCCAAGTGGTGCTTCCTGTTATAAATAAATATTTATTAGGTCGATTTTCATAAACAATGCTATTAATAATTTCATTATTACAGCTGACATTTATTTTAGAAGTATTAGAAGAAAACAATAAATCATGATTATAATCCTGCGAATGCAAAATAAAACCTTTTCCTTGCTGCTCTATTCCTCCAGAATATATATCTACCAAGCTAGATCTAAATATAGTGTTGTCATTTTTAACAATATCGCTCCAAGATGTTGAGCCAATCCTACTATTTAGAATAAATCCAAAAGCTCCGCCATTTTTATCGTGAGACGCAATATATACCAATGCATTTGACAAGAGAGAATCATAATTAGCACTTGGCATAGATACCAAAACGTGGCCACTTAAATCAGTTTGAGGAATAACATTTGTACCAAAATTAAACAAAACATTGTTATTAATTTGTATCCTTGATTTGTCTTGTTTTAAATACTTAATATCATCTTTGGTTAGTTCAGTATGACAAATTTTTGAAATAGTATTTGACATCGTATTAATTAATTTTTTATAAAGTAAAAGAATTGCCGCAGCCGCATTTACCAGAGCCAAATTCTTTTGGTCTAGAAATACTAAAGCCACTATTGCCTATATCATCAATATAATCTAATATACAATCATTAAGAAACTCAACTGACGGCGCATCTATTAATATAGTAATATTATTTGTAATAATTACAATGTCATCTTCATTTGCATTCTCAATTAATTTAAAATTGTAGAGAAAACCTGCACATCCGCCTCCTTGAACACTAATTCTTAACTTATATGCAACAGAAATATACTTACTTAATATAGTTTGAATTCTAGTTACTGCTGCCTGCGTTGTAGAAAAATTAATTTTTTCATTAGTAAAAATATTCATTTTAATAATACTATTAAATTTTATAAATAGAATCGCATTTTTATTGATAATCCAAGTCTACACTCATTATTTACACTCATTGTGTAGACTCACGATCCAAGGAACTAAAAATTATTTAAAATAAAATTAGCTAGAGATCACTGCTTTAACTAATAAAAACATTCCATACTCATAATCTATTATATTTGACATTTTTATTTAAGATTCATAACAAAATGACTCAGAATCAAAATAGCTAATGTTTTTATTAAAACGATACCTATGGCTACTATTAATATGAAAAATTCAAACTTATTTAACAGACTATAGCTTATTAGTAATAAAGGCATCAAAATAGGAAACAGCAATATCATCAAAAAGTGATATTGTTTTATTTTAAAAATTTTAATGATAGATATTAAAGTATTTAAGCTTGATAACAAGGGCAATGCGGTCATTGAACATAATAGCAGTATTAAACTTTGACTTGTTTCTAAGTTCATTAAAATCGTAAATATTGGATGAAATATCATCATAAGCATAAGTAAACAAAAGCAACTTATAAATTTCAATAAAATAAAATCGTAAGTTTTTAAACTTATAAACAAATATTTATGATGCTTTGGATTAAATTCAGAAATCATAAGGCTCATCAAGCTAATAACCGTTAGATTAATCAAAAAAATAATGGGATGTGTTATCACTAAACTTAGAACAACAGCATTAAAAAAAAATAAACTAGCAATATAAAACAAAGCTTTTGAATTTATCCAAGCTTTTATCTCATATTTAATAATTTTTATAAGAACTTTTTTGTCAATATTTATCATGAGAGCTAGATAGCTATATTTCAATTGTAATGTCTTTTAACTGACTTGCAAATTTTTTAAGCAAGCATTTTCTATATATAATGCACTCTCCAAAACATCTTTATTTGATTTTAATCTTCTTTGATATATTTCCTAATTAAGCAACTTGACTTATGTGGCACAAATATACTTTATATATTGTTTCCAATGTACAAGTTACTGTCTGACAAAATATACTGTTTCCAATGTATCTATTTCAAAATTGGATCTATATGGACAAATATCAATTCCACCTCTGCGAAGATAGTGTGCACAAACTAAAAGTTTTTGAAATGATGTAGGATTGGATTGTAAAAGAATTGAATTTACAAGATGAAATAGTTCATCTGCGCAAGTTTCGTGAAATTTGTTTGTATCACGCTGGGAAATTATATGATCCCAAATTTGTTTAAGTTGAGATGATTTTATATTTTGATCTGATGCAATGATTATGGTTGCAAAATCAGGTTGATTTGTAACTGGGCAGTTTGACTTAGATAGATTGGAATATAAAATACAGTTAGGCTGATGACCAAATACTTTTGTTATATAATCAACAAAATGTTTTTGTAATATTTGTTTAAATTTTTTTGTATTTTCACACTGATCTATTGATTCATAATTTTGCTTAATATCTACACTTTGCTTAGTATCATTTATAAAGCCAGGTTGTATTATTGTAGAATTATTAATGGAGTTATCAGCACTTAAACCGTAATTTTCGTCTATGAAATTATCAGCACTTAAACCGCAATTTTCGTCTAACGAGATACCAAGTGGTTCCGCTAATAGTTTTGGTTTTTCTAAATTTAAGATAGAAAGTTTAACTTTATCACCTAATAATTTGGATAAGTCATTCAATATAATTTGATGAATTATAGCTCTGCTTTTTTCAGTATTTTCTGCATGTGTATCAAAATTATTTAGGGAATTTAAATATAATTTTAATGATTTAGACTCAACGATGAATTCAGAGCTACGATCAATATATAAAACTCCTCTTGCGGCCACAGGAATATCATAATTTAACCAAAATAGTTCATATAAATTCCAGATTTCCATTCCATAATGGTCAAATTTGACTCTAGGAATAATTTGTAAAATTTTTGGAGCGTACTCTCTAGGGCTAAAGATGTTTTTTCCTAGATGTAACTCTGAATGGTTCCTTACTACAGACATATTATTAATAGACTTTAGATAAATTATATAACCTTCAAGCGCATCGAAGCCACAACTTAATCAGATTTATTTGATGCTAACTTAAGTTGAAGTAATTGAAATATGTTAAATTCAATATATAATCTAATATGTAAACAGTTTAAATTAAAAAGATATGGCAAGATCGCAGAAAAAAGGTTATCATTTGGACGAATGTCTAGAAAAACAGATCGCTAAAGCCAAAGCAAGCGGTTCAATAGCTGCAATACGTACTTACTGCAGAAGATCTACTATAGACGGTACTTTTCTTGGATTAACGTTCTTAGTTCATAATGGTAAAACCTTTATTTCAGTAACTCCAACTGAAGATATGATAGGATGCAAATTAGGCGAATTCTCACTAACTAGAAGATTTACTAAGCACCCTGACAAAAAATCTTCTAAGAAGTAGAACTTGTTTTGCATTAACTTAATTTTTGTTACTTTATATTAGATTAGTTATTAATTAATCTAATATTTTCAGAATACTTTTTTAAATTTTAAATTAAGTTAAATGTATTATATTACTAATATAACGTTTGCATATAACGTCTGCGAAATTTTTCGTACATTATATAAAATGTTAAGTCCATGTTAGTGATATTAGGCGCTGCTAATTTTAGTGATGCGGGCGAACGTAGGACATTTACTTCAGAAAATTTTGTCTTAGATTCATAAAAATCATAAGATGAATGCTTTGTATTGCCTTGTAATTCTACAGAAGATTGCTTTGATATGTAGGTTTTTATTTGGTCCTCAGGATAAACTTTTAGCAACTCTGTTGCTGTATATGGTATGTAAGAACTTGTAAATTCACTTAATTTTACAGGAAACATAGAAGCTTCGTGAGATTTATTGATTTCAATTATAGGCTTGTCGATTTGAATTATTTTTATATCACTGAATAATAAGACTAAATATTGGGCTGATATATTGTTAGAAAAAGCCGATGGTGTAAAGATAAAATTAACATTATTGTTTATATTATTCAATGTAAGATTTTTAGTACCTACTTCTTTTGTAGTCGAGTTTTTCAAAATAAAAAATGACTTCATTATTGCAATATAATCCGTATCGCTATTTTTAGATAAATTTTGATATATATAAGATTGATTGTTATTTATTGCTTTATAAAAGAGTTTTATATTTTCGCCAAATATTTCATTACGAATCACAGACTTTTCTTTACTCATAATATGATGCGTATCTTTATTAGATGTAGCATGATTAATGCTGCTTTTAATAATATATTGTTTTTCTTGTTCGTCACTTAGATTTGACATATCGACTTCATTAGATGCAATATGATCTGCATTAGACGAAATATGATCTGCATTAGATGCAACATGGTTATATATATTAGATGCAGTATGATTATCAATGGATTCAACAATATGATCTGCATTAGATGCAACATGATCTGCATTAGACGAAACATGGCGATCATTGGATTCAATATTATTAGATGCAATAGATGTAACATGGTCATCATTGGATTCAATAGATTTAACAACATGATCTTCATTGGATGCAACATGTCGATCATTGGATTCAATATTATTAGATGCAACAGATGTAACATGGTTATCAATATCTACTTCAATAGACTTCACTTGTTCTGTAGATTTACTTTCTTGTGTTTCATTTATTTTTTCGGCACCCTGTTTCTCATTTTCTTTTTCAACTTCTTGCTCTTCATTTATTTTTTGTTTTTCTTGTATAACTGCAGAAATATGTTGAAATTCTAAACAAAAAAAGCTTTTTTCTTTCATATCTTTCATTGAATTATTTATTTGCTTCATGGAATTATATTCAGGCTGGTAAAGTTTTTTTTCCACAACTGTTTCACTTTGAAAAGAAAGCTGGCTGATCAAGTCGCTTATAGACATTTCTGAATTATTGTCCTCATTATTTTTTTCATAAGTTTGAGAATTCATAGGCTCTGAAGTTTGAGAATTCATAGGCTCTGAAGTTTGAGAATTCATAGGCTCTGAAATTTGAGAATTCATAGGCTCTGAAGTTTGAGAATTCATAGGCTCTGATTTGTTAAATATTTTTTCTTTAGAGTGAGAATTAAATTCTTCAAATGACTTTTGAACTTTAGGCATAATATTACATAACTCCTTATCAACATAACTACCACATAAAGCAATTCGATAAGAGAATTGATCTGTTGTATGTGGACGCTCTAAAACTAAAAATTCTATTTTAGCGGAACATGATCTAATTTCGTCAATATCAGAATCAGATGACCCATATTTTAAATTTTCAATAGTCTTAGGATACAAATTCACATCATCATTAATCATATCTTCGATCTCCTCATCTATAAGTAAATTTTTCAAAGAAGATACTCCTGAATCATTCAAACTATAATCACAAATCGAAGAATCTTGTTCAGAAAAATTTAATGATGAAGGCGATTCTAATTCACAATCTGTATCTTTAGGTGTAAAATTGTCATTTTTGATTATTTTTGATTCTATAATCCCAGTCGTGAAATTTTCAATTTTGATTATTTTTGATTCTATAACCCAAGTCGTGAAATTTTCAATTTTGATTATTTTTGATTCTAAGGTTATATCTTTTGCTTTATTAGATAAATTTATATCGTTAGTATCATTTAATACTATGGGATAATTTTGATTATTTTGAATGTCATTTTGAATGTCATTTTGAATTTCACTTTTATGAATACTGGTAATAGAGTTAATTCTTATTGCTCTATGTATATGCGTATCTTGATTATCAAGATAATTAGTTTGGTGAATATTATGATCATTAAAGCTTTTATTTGCTAACTTTTTTTGATAATTTAACTCATTTTTGTGATTATCAACCAATTCAAAAGATTTAGATAAAATTTTGGTTTTCTTGGTCATTATATGATTTTTATTGTCATTTTTCCACAATGTATTTGTGTGAATTTCGCCAGAGCTTGTTTTATTAATATCTGGCCTGACCCAACTATCATTTTTTGAATTTGAAGTTTTTGATTTTTGACTAATATCAAGTTGACTATTATTGCTATTATCTATACAAACAAAACTAGAAACATTTTGTTCACTTTGTTCATTTTGTTTATTTGTTAGATTTATAGCCTCTATTTCATTTTTTTTAGAGTCTTTTATAGATACAAAACCATAAGCGTTTGATATATTTGAACATTGAAAAGAGGCTTCAGTGGGTTTAATAATTGAATTTCGATCAAAATCTTGATTGATATTTTCATTTTGCACATTTTTTATATCTTCTATTCTTTTAAAACTAGCATCTACTTGGCTACCTTGAGAGTCTGCTCGATTACTTTGAGAATCTACTTGGTTATCTTGAGAATTTACTTGGTTGCCTTGAGAGTCTAAAAAACTTTGTAAAAAAATTTTATCAATTGTATTATCTACCGCATTATCCACATCCTGATTGTTCAAACTTTCTAAAAGAGCACTTTCTCCATTAATAGGTGCCACTTCTTCATGATTAATATTATCAATAGGCGCCACTTCTTCATGATTAATATTATCAATAGGTGCCACTTCTTCATCAATATGAGCTACTTCTTCATTAATAGGTGCCACTTCTTCATGATTAATATTATTAATAGGCGCCACTTCTTCATCAATGCGAGTGAATTCTTCATTAATAGGGTTGATTTCTTCATCAATATTTTCTGTACCAATAGTTGGCATGATTACGTTTTCTAAACCCAATGTTTCTAAATCATTTTGTAAAATATCATTATTTGAGTTAAAAAACATAAAAGTATAAATGTGATTAATTTGTGTAAGTTGATGTCCTTAAGACGCAAAAAACTAAGACTAATTAATTTATTTTAAAAAATTAAAATGTTAAATTTTAGTGTAAGTTGTAAATATAACGCTATATTAGTTTTGATATAAAAGTGACGTTATATTGGTTTTTGGTTTTGATATAAAAGTTTTAGATTAATCTAATCAATTATATTAATGACAGCTTCCGAAAACAGTACAGAATTTACCCGGTTCTACGTTTTGAGTTTTAGTATATGTTTTTTCTTCTTCTACTTGCTCCATATCATTATCTATGGAGGTAGAATTTGCATGAACTACTGAGGAAAAAAAATGGGTTGTGAAGATGAGTTTTATGATTAAAAGCGATAAAGTCTTTTTCATGTTAAAATTTATTAATTAATATAAATTAATTATACCATATTTTATAAATAAACAAAAGTTTTTTAATTATTTTTGACTTTTAATAACAACTATTGTATAATAGTTTCTTTTTTGTAACTTTTATCATAAAAACATCAATATTTTGAGTTAAAAGATACACATTATGTATATTATATAAAGCAAAATGATGTCTTATTTTATACAGTCGAAATATTACAATTATGTTATTAAAAATTTTAAATGTAACATCGGACTATAAAAAAATAGATTTTTGTCATAAATTTCTAAATCATTTATAATTTTGTACACAAAAGATTCATACATAGAAAAATATTTTTATGCTAATTGTACCGTCGCCTAATGTTCCATCATTTATATATTTGACTAACAAGAGTTTTTTATACAAA
>JAYWHH010000014.1:0-6515 GCA_043777815.1 Rickettsiaceae bacterium
GAAGCATTTATTGACGTAATTGAAGGTAGTTAAAGTAATTGAAGATAGTTATTTCAGCACTGTTGCTGTATGCGGAACGGTACTTAATGAAGTAATTGATTTAACATCATACTTCAAAAGTATAGAGCTTGTCTACATTAACAATTAGTATTTTTATAAAAATGGTAGCAAAAGTTAATCTTTTATTTGGCTTTATATTAAGTTTAAATAAAAATTTAGTTTTACATAAATACAAATTAAGATAATATCTATTACCCAAATATCAAATAATCATATTTTGATGTGGACTTTAATCAACTTTAATTTAAAAAAGTTAATAAATTTGATATAATATCTCAATAACATGTTATATATGTATGAAAACTAATATAAATCAAGAAAAACAAATATCTCATATTGATTCTGAACCAATCAAGATACTGTTAAGATTTGCATTGGAAATAAATCAAAATGCACCGCAAGAACAAGCTGAAAAGTTCTTGAATCATGTATTTAGTTTCCCAAGCATATTTGTAAGTGAGAAAGACATTGATGATTATATTAAACATTATCCTTACATTAAAAAATTAAATCAAAAACAACTTTGCGTAGAGATTATTTGCCAAAAACTTTTAATTCTAATAGAAGAAGAGCCCAAAATTTTTATAAAAGCAAACACTAAATATATTATCAAATGTTTAAGAGTAGGCAAAATCTTAGAATATAACGCAGAAGATTTTATGGAGCCCCAACAAATGAAATCTGATATGGAGTCCGAACAAATAGAAGATTTTATAGAGCCCGAACAAATGGAATCTGATATGGAGCCCCAACAGGTGGAGCGCGGAAAGAAGCAGATGGAGCGTGGAAAGATGCAAATGGAATCCATGAATTCTTATAATGATAAGGATGGTGAAATTATGCAAAGACCTCAAGATTTTAAAGACTCCAAATCTTCCAATCAAAAAACACCTAATAAAAATAAATCATTACCAGGTGGTTTACGTAGCAGCAAAAATGCTTCAAATACAAGTAGAAGAGATCTAGATAAAAATACAAGTAGAAGAGATCTAGATAAAATAAATAGGATTTTGAAAATAGAAGTCGAAAAAGAAAACAAAATAAAGAAAAATGCAAAGATATCAAATGACCTAGCTGCTAAAGACGATGATCCGAGAGATGAAATTTTAGGAAAGAGGCATGCGCTTTTTAATGAAGACTATAATGATGTTGTTGATGAGGCGCCTTATAAAAATCAAATATCACAGATTGAAAGCACAGTTGCAAAAACCATAAAAAAGAAGGTCACTTTCGTTGAAAATTCTTCTAAAAATCAATCTAAAGTTGATGAAAGACAAAACAGTGGTCACGTTAAAGCCAAAAAAGTGACAGCTGATGATGATTCTGATGAATCTTTGTATACTGAAGGGTCTGGCAATGTAGAGCCTGGCATCGGAAAGTCGTTTGACAATGTAGAGCCTGATATCGGAAAGTCGTTTGACAATGTAGAGCCTGGCATCGGAAAGTCGTTTGATAATGTAGAGCCTGACATCAGAAAGTCTGGTAATAGAAAGAAAGCTGCAGCAACTATGGTTGATGAAAGACAAAACAGTGGTCACGTTAAAGCCAAAAAAGTGACAGCTGATTCTGATGAAAGACAAAACAGTGGTCACGTTAAAGCCAAAAAAGTGACAGCTGATTCTGATGAATCTTTGTATACTGAAGGGTCTGGCAATGTAGAGCCTGGCATAGGAAAGTCTGGTAATAGAAAAAAGGCTCCAACAACTATGATTGATAAAAAAACGATTAATCACTACTCAAAAGATAATGGTGACCAATATGAGCAGGGTGACCAAGGTGATTCTTTGTATATTGAAAAGTCTGACAATGTAGAGCCTGACATCGGAAAGTATGGCAATAGAAAGTCTGGTAATATAAAGAAGGCTGCGGCAACTATGATTGATAAAAAAACGATTAATCACCACTCAAAAAATAATGGTGACCAAGGTGATCAATATGAACATGGCGAACAAGGTGAACAGGGTGAACAAGATGATTCTTTGTATATTGAGCGTAATTATGTGCGTATGTTTAAAATATGTATGTCACATTTTTTTCAATTAAATGAAACTCATTTTCAATTCAATATAGATCTTTTCTTGGGCAGCAAGTACAAAGCTCAAACATATGTTAAAAAACATATACTTGACTTCATGATGTTTATTATCGAAAATGGTTTGAAAATTGATAGAGAAAAAATTTTAAATAATAAAGATATTAAACAAAGTATAAATGAATTAATAAAAAATCTAAAAAAAGCAAAAGTATCGACTGAGAAAGAAGAAAAAAGTGAATTAAACGACATTTGTGTAAAGGAATTTAAAAACTTATTTGTCATTCTTCGCACACAGGTTAGTGAAGAGCAAATAGAAAGATTAAAAAAGAGCCTATCTAAAAAAGAAGAATGTGGGGGCTTAGCTATAAAACATCTTTATAAGATAGCAGAGCATAATGGAAAAAATCAAACTGAGATATTTCTTGTCAAAAAAATGTCAGAATCAGAAAACAAGTATAAGAATTTATCTTCAGTTAATTTGACTGATTTACTTAGTTATCGTCCTATAAAACCTGATTCTAAAGATGACATATTAACAATATCTGGTCGCAGCCTGATTATCTTTAAAATGACCATTGCTTACTTTTTTAAATTACATCAAAAAGATGAAATAAACAAAATATGGATAATAAATGCAATAAAAAGCAGCAGGTTAGAGGAAAATATATCAAATAAAACAGTTAAAAATCATTTTTTCAATTCGATCAGTTTTATCATAAAGAATGGCCTAAAAATAACAGAAGATATTATTGAGAATTTATTAGAAAGTAATAAATCTTTTAAAGCTCTTTTCAGTAGATTAGTTGATTTATTAAACACAGTCAAAGATAAAAAAAGTAGAGATGAGTATCAAGAAGAAATTTTTGAATATATTGAACAGATCTTTGATGTAATTCGTTTAAAAGTTACTAAAATAGTTGGTCAAGATTCAATAAATAAGCTGCAAAAAAGTTTACAGAATAAAAAATGTGCAAATTTAAAAATAATGGTTGAATCAATTAAAGACTCTACTGTAATGCTCCTCATCAATATAGATTATGAGAGTAATTTAAATATTTCAAATGATGCAGAGGAGATTGGTCTAGAAGAAATATTTTTGAATAGGCGTGGTAGAAAAAATAAATTAAGAGTTAAAAAAAATGCTGCTGAAAAACATATTTCTGAAGACCATATTTCTGTAGACGAACATGATACAGAAAATGATGTAGAGAATGAATTTGACGTCAATGAAAACGCGCAAAACAAAGATGAAGCTTATGTGGACGAAAATGATATAAAAAATGATTTTGACGAAAATGATGTAAATAATGAAGACGCGCAAAACAAAGATGAAGCTTATGTGAACGAAAATGATGTAGAGAATGAATTTGACGTTAATGAAAACGCGCAAAACAAAGATGTTGATAATGAAATTTTAAATAATTCTGGAAACCATAATTACTATAGTAAAAATATACAAAATGATTCTGGAAACCATAATTACTATAATGAAAGTAGACAATACGAAGATATTAATAATTATGATTTGAATGAAAGTGAAAATGAAAATGAAAATGAAAATGAATTTTGTAACAATGGCGAAGTCTATGTCAAAGTCCATGATGAACCAAGGGTAGCTGTGCCATTATTAGATGAAAATCCTGAAAATCCTCAAGCCAATATTGTTACATTTATAAAAACATCACATAAAGATGAAAAAATTTATGTAGAAGATATAAAAGCAATTGATAAAGATGAAAAAATTTATGTAGAAGATATAAAAGCAATTGATAATGAAATTGATAATAAAAAATCTAAGATTTCTAAAAATAAGGTTTCTAAGAATGATGATGAAATTTATTTAGGATATGAAATTAGTGAATATCAATCTAGTAAAAATGATTTTGAAGCTGAAAATAATGAACAAAACAAAAAATCTGATGATAATGAAATTGATAATAAAAAATCTAAGATTTCTAAAAATAATGATGCTGAAGTTTTAGGAAAGAGGCATGTGCTTTTTGATGAAGACTATAATGATGTTGTTGATGAGGCGCCTTATAAAAATCAAATATCACAGATTAGAAGCGCAAAACAAACAATAAAAAAGAAGGTTGCTTTCGCTGAAAATTCTTCTAAAAATCAATCTATGGTTAATAAAAAGAAGAACAATAGTCGTGTTAAGGACAAAAAAGTGACAGCTGATTCTGATGATTCTTTGTATATTGAAGGGTCTGACAATGTAGAGCCTGAAATCAGAAAGTCGTTTGACAATGTAGAGCCTGAAATCAGAAAGTCTGGCAATAGAAAGAAAGCTGCAGCAACCATGGTTGATAAAAAAACGATTAATCACTATTTAAAAGATAATGGTGAACAAGGTGAACAGGGTGAACAAGGTAAACAGGGTGAACAATATGAACAAGGTGAACAGGGTGACCAAGGTGATTCTTTGTATATTGAGCGTGATTATGTACGTATGTTTAAAGTATGTATGTCACATTTTTTTCAAGTGAATGAAACTGACTTTCAATTCAATATAGATTCTTTCTTAGATAAGATCGTAAAAGTTGAAACTTATGTTATGAATCATATAATTAATCCCATGATGTTTATTATCGAAAATGGTTTGAAAATTGATACACAAGAAATGTTAGATAATAAAGATATTACAAGAGGAATAAATAAATTAATCAAAAATCTAGAAAAAGCAAAAATATCGACTGAGAAAGAAGAAAAAAGTGAATTAAGCGATATTTGTGTAAAGGAATTTGAAAATTTATTTGAACTTCTTCGTGCAAAAGTGGATGAAGGCAAAGTGAAAAGATTAAAAGATGACTTACGTAAAGAAGCGTGTGAAGGTTTAGTTATAAAGCATGGTTATAATAGCCGAAAACAAACTAAGATACTTCTTGTTAAGAAGATGCCACAAACATCAGAGGTAGAAAATAAGTATAGAAATTTCTCTGCAATTAATTTGACTGATTTACTTAGTTATTGTCCTATAAAACCTGAGCCTAAAGATAATACATTAGATAATATATTGAAAATGACCCATAACAGCCTGGTTATCTTTAAAATGACCATTGATTACTTCTTTAAATTAAAGAAGTTAGACAAAATAAACAAAAAGCAAGTAATAACTGTAATAAAAAGAAGCGGATTCAAGATAAAGATATTAGCTTCAACAATTGAAAAGCACCTTTTTAAATCGATTAGTTTTATCATAAAGAATGGCCTAGAAATAACAGAAGATATTATTGGGGATTTATTAGACAATAATAAATCTTTTAAAGTTCTTTTCAGTAGATTAGTTGATTTATTAAACACAGTCAGAGATGAAAAAAGTAGAGATGATAATCAAGAAGAAATTTTTGAATATATTGAAAAAATCTTTGATGTAATTCGTTTAAAAGTTGGTCAAGATTCAATAGATAAGCTAGCAAAAGATTTGCAAAATAAAGAATGTGCAAATTTAAAAATAATAACTCAGCCATCTGGATCCTACATTTCAATATTATTCATTATTAGAGATGATGAGAGTAATTTAAATATTTCAAATGATGCAGAGGAGATTGCTCTAGAAGAAATATTTTTGAATAGGCGTGGTGGAAAAAATAAATTAAGAGTTAAAAAAAATGCTGCTGAAAACCATATGTCTGTAGAAGAAAATGATATAAAAAATGATTTTGACGAAAATGATGTAGAGAATGAATTTGACGTTAATGAAGATGATGATGAGTCACCAAATAAAGCTTCTTTCAAACAAGTTGGCATTTCAAAAACTAAATTTAATGCATCTGTAGAAGGACTAAAAACGCTAAAGCCAGAAAGCAAAATAAAGCAAAATAAAGCAATAGTAAAAAAGATACTAAATAAAAAAACATCATTTGATGAGAAAAATAATTCGAAAAATTTAGTTATATATGAAAATGAAAATGAGAAATATCTTTTTATTGATAGAAACTACATATCTGTTTTTAAATTATCATTGCGTCTGTTTTTTGAACCAAATAGTAGTTTTGATATAAATACAATTTTTGCTTTTTCAAATAAAACAATATCGAAAAAGACTTTCTATTCACATCTAATAAAACCTATATGCTTCATTATAAAAAATGAGACCGGTATTGACATGAAAGAGATTGTAAAGTCTATCTTTGATAAAGACAATAGAGTAGAAAAATTATTAACCTTAATAAAAGGTTATAAAAATGCTAATGATAAGAAAGAATATAAGAGAGAAAATGAAGGTGCGGTCTCAGATCTTCTTAATAATATCTTTGATGATTTACGCAATGAAATAATCGAAAAAACAGATAATAAAAACATCGTACAAACACTTAAACAATCATTGAATAATACGACCAATAAAACTACTGAAATAGTTTCTTTTCAACAAATAATAAGTGGTGGAGTAAAATGTTTGAACTTGCTACTCGTA
>JAYWHH010000015.1:0-6437 GCA_043777815.1 Rickettsiaceae bacterium
CAAAATGAGCAAAAAAACATCTTACAATTACTATCTTCAGAGAAAAAAGCAGAATTATTTTCTATTCTCAATTCACAAAAAAAATATGAGAGCTGTATAGAAATACTGAATCTTTGTTTAGGGCAAGATAAATCAGGTCAAAAAGAATTAGAGGATCTTATGAGGCACTTTTATCAATTAGAAGGGGACAAGATTTTATACAATATGAATAAATCGCTAAAAGAACTTCATTATAATACAGGGGTGTATTGCAACTCAGTTGATTGGCCTGAAATGGTTACGAATATTTTAAAAAATTGTACGCGTGAAGAATTAAGTAAAGTTAATCATGAACTAACTCATGAGAACCTTGTTGAACAAATGAACTTAGTTTATGAGTCTTGTGCACATGATTCCTCTTCATTTATGAAATGGTTGCAAGATAGACATACAACTAACGTTATGGAAACTATGTTTTTAGACTGGGCACGTGCGCCTGAAGCAAAAAAATTAATCAATATATTGTATTCTATTTCAACTTTTGAAATAAAATGTAATATACTCGAAATATTCGAAAATAAAGATGATAGTACTATTCATCTTGTTAAAAGATTAGCAAATAAAGATAAGAATGCTATTCATGCAGAAATATGGAATAGTACTGATGATGAGCTCAAAGTAAAAGTTTGGAAAACATTAACTACAGATAATAAAATCAAATATTCTAAAGCAGCTACGCCTGAACTTAAAATAAAGTTTTTCAAAACTATTATGAATGAGGCGACTAAATATGAAATAAGTTACTTTCTTCAACATCTGTCAAAAAAAGAAGATCGTGCAGAGGCTCTAAAGGATTGCACTTTTAAACATTTGCCAAAAGAATATCGCGCAGATATCTTAGAGTTCGCCTCCACTTTAGACCAGTGGTCAGAGAATCGCGCAGATATCTTAGAGTTCGCCTCCACTTTAGACCAGTTGTCAGAAGTTCGCGCAGAGGATCCAAACCAGTGGCTAGAAGATAATCGCGCACATATATTCAAGTTGACTTCCGCTCTAAAACAGTTATCAGCAGTTCAAGCAGAGCTTACAAACCAGTTGTCAGAAGATAGCCCAGAGGATATAGTAGACTATTTGTCAGAAGAAGATAAAGCAAAGATCTTAAAGAACGTCTCTAATATAGAAAAATTTTTAGAATCTACACTTGAAAAAGTAAAAATTCCTTCTATTCCAACATTAGAAACAAACCCCGAATTTTCTATGAGTTCTGCTGTTGTTAAAGAAAATCGATTTGATATTTCAGATATTAAAGAAATATCGGAAAAGTGGGATAGTTTTTTACAAAATGAGCAAAAAAACATCTTACAATTACTATCTTTAATGAAAACAGTAGAATTATTTTCTATTCTGAATTCACAAAAGAAATATGAGAGCTGTATAGAAATACTGAATCTTTGTTCAGAGCAAGATACAGACAAGCAATTAGAAGATTTTATAGAGCTTTTTTATGGATTAGAAGCGGACAAGGGTTTACCCAATATGAATCACGCTCTAAAGCAACTCTATAATGAAAAGACATATATTAACATATCCAATGTGGCTCAAATTACGAATATTTTAAAAGATTGTACGCGCGAAGAACTAAGTAAAGTTCATCATGAGCTAACTCCTAAGAACCTTGTTAAAAAAATGAACCAGGTTTATGAATCTTGTTCTGATAAGTCTGTCTTGAAGTCCTACTTATTTATAACATGGTTAAAAAATAGCACTAAAGCTAGTACTGCACAAACTATATTTTTAGACTGGGCACGTGCGCCTGAAGCAAAAGAATTAATCGATAAAGCATATTCTATTTCACCCGCTTATATAAAAAAACCTTTACTTGAAATATTAGAAGATAAAAATAAGAACAGTAGTGATAAAAATAAGAACAGTAGTGATGAAGACCAATGGAATAACATGACTGATAAACATAAGAAAAAAGTTTGGAAAACATTAGATAAAGATAAGAAGATAGAATATTTTTATAAAGCTAAACCTGAGCTTAAAATAAAGTTTTTCAAAACTATTATGAATGATCCAGCTGCAGATGAAGATGAAATAACTTGCTTTTTTATGTATTTGCCAAAGTATTTGCCAAAGGAAAGTCTCGTAGAGGCTCTAAAGGATTCCTCTCTTAGCTATTCATCAATAGCAAAGTTCTCAAAGTTCGCCTACGATATGAAATATTTGTCAGAAGAAGATTATGAAGAGATTCTAGCGCATCACACTTTAAAATCTACTCTAGTAGAGCACGAATTATCAGAAGCAAAACTTGAAGAAGCAAAAATTTCTGTTATTAAATCAGTAACAGTAGGGCCCGAATTCTCAAAATCTACACTTGAAGAAGCAAAAATTTCTCTTATTACATCATTAGAAACAAAGGCTGAATTTGCTCTGAGTTCTGTTGTTATTAAAGAAAAGCGATTTGATATTTTAAATATTGAAGATGTGTCGGAAGAGTGGGATAGTCTTTTCCAAAATAACCAAAAAAACATCTTACAATTACTATCTTCACAGCAAAAAGCAGAATTATTTTCTATATTTAATTCACAAAAAAAATATAAGAGCTGTATAGAAATAATGAAATTTTGTTTAAAGGAAGGTGAATTAGAATATTTTATGAGGGCTTTTTATATATCAGAAACGAAAAAGAATTTCCAAAATACGGATGAAATGATGCAAGCTCTTTTTAATAAAGAGATGTATGATACATCACTTGATTGTTATAAAATTGAGGATATTTTGCAAGATTGTACACTTGAAGAACTAATGCAAGCTTATGACGAATTAATTCATGATGAACTTTTTGAGAAAATGAGCCCGTTTTATAAATTTTCTATTGACAATCCTTTAGTTTTTATAAACTGGTTAAAAGATGGCCTTACAATAAGTACTGTAAAAACTATATTTTTAGATTGGCTATATGCACCTGAAGCAAAAGAATTAATCAATATGGCATATTCTATTGCGTATTCTGGAACAAAACAACTTATACTCAAAATATTTGAAAATGACAGTGAGGAGATTATTCATGCAAAACTATGGAATAGTACTAGTTATAATATCAAAATAGCAATTTGGAAAACATTAAATCCAGATAATCAGGTCAAATATTTTGATCTAGCTGAACCTGATCTTCAAGCAAAGTTTATCAGCACTATTTCAAATAGCAAAGCTACTTTATATTGCTTTCTTGAAAAGTTATCAAATGTAGATTTCACAGATATTATAAAAAATTCTCTTTTAAAAGAAAAACAATTGATTCAAAAGTATCAAAAATTTTCAATAAAAAATCTCCAATGGGTGCCAAAGACTCACGACCATATTTATTTGCCATTAGATCCTATAAAAGAATTAAAACCTGTTATTTCAATGGAAGAGGAAACATGGCTGCTAAAGACTTACGGTCTAAAGACTCACGGTCTTATACATTTTCCAACTCTTTCAATAGAGGATAGAGAATGGCTGGTAAGGACTCAGGCCACTATGGACTCTCCAGTTCTTTCAATAGAACAGAGGGCATGGCTGATAAGAACTCAGGATCTAAAGGCTCACGGTCTAAAGATTCACGGTTTTATGCATTTTTCAATAGCGCCATATTTCTCAGAATCTATACTTGAAGAAGCAAAAATTTCTTCTATTCTATCAGTACAAACAAAACCCGATTTCTTAGAATCTCCATTTAAAGAAGCAAAAGTTCCTTTTATTCCATCATTACAAACAGAACACAAATGTATTTTGAAGTTTGATTTAGCAGAACCATATTTCTTAGAATATCCACTTGAAGAAGCAAAAATTTCTTCTATTCCATCATTAGCAACAGATCCTAAATCTTTAAAGGCTTTTAAACATTTGTCACCAAAAAATCTCGCAAAGGTTCTAACGAGTTTCGTTTCAGAATCTAAAAATGTTTCAGAATCTAAAAATGTTGAAGATATACCATGGGATGACGCATATTTTGCAGATAGCAAAAGTGATCTTGGAATTCAATCAAATCAATCAAACAATGTCCCTAAATTAAAGGATGAGATTGAGCAATTAGACAATAATGATATTGTGGAGGATGAGATTGAGCAATTAGAAAGTAAGGATTTGATTCAGCAATTCGAAGGTCAGATAAAAAAAATTAAAAATATATTTGGAATAGTAAAAAATATTGGTCAGAAATTAAAGAATAAGATTAAGCAATTAGACAATAATGATAGTGTGGAGGATGAGATTGAGCAATTAGACAGTAAGGATTTGATTCAGCAATTCGAAGGTCAGCTAAAAAAATTTAAAAATATATTTGGAATTGAGGGTTCATTCATAGATAGTGACTCAGAAAATGAGACTCAGAAATTAAAAAGTGATAGGTTGGAAAATAAAGATCAGAAGCTAGAAGATGGACGTCAAAAAAATGAATTTAAGAACTCATGTAGAAAAGAAAGTAGTCTAAATGATCAAAATGAAAGTATGTGTAAAATTAGTGATAATGAAACAAATTATATAAATATTGCAAAGCATGAGTTAGTTCCATCAAGCTCTAAGACTGCATTAACACTTAAGACTGCATTAAACTCTAAGACTCCATTAAAAGTTAATTCTGAGTTATTTAAGTTTACTAATGATAATATAAACAATGAGCACGATAATAAAGTTGATATTACAACTAAAATTGAGCATTTTCCTGTGCATAATACTATTTATTACATTCCTGGTTATTACACTCCTTATAATTGCCTTCCTTATCATTGCCTTCCTTGTATAAATAAAGATTTATATAGCGTAGCGACCAAAGAATGTCAAACATACAAACAAAAAAGTCACATGAAGCTTGTTGGGTATGATATGTCGCAGCATATTGAGTGCAATAATAGCAACATTGATATTATAAATACTATGCATAGCGCTGATATAGATGAGAATTTTAGCCCAAATTTAATATTAGGAGCAAATGAAGTGCCAGATTCTAATTAGAAATCAGCCTAATTCCTCAAAATTTCTATCTTTTATATAGAAAGCAAAACGAGGACTACGAATAAAACATTGATGTCAAAAAACTCTTACAGTTCCAGCACTTTACTGTATAGTATCCATGATTTAAAAGTATTACAAAAAATTATGAAAGTGCCCCTAAGAGCTTTACTTTTTATAAAAGCAAAATGCTTTTGATGTATATATTTATACATATAAAAAACTTGAAAAAATATCAATAAACATATGATGTATATATTTATACATATAAAAAACTTGAAAAAATATCAATGAACATAATTTAAATAAAACATTTTTATAAATAATGTGATATATTATTTATTAAGTATTATAATATAATTATGAAAAAAAAGAATAAGAAGAGTAAAATTTCATCAAATAAAGCGCAAGAGAATGCAATAGTAAAAATCGCCGAGTATTCTTTCGATGAAGGGATGAAGAGTAAAACAACAGAAATAGCTGAAAATTTATATAAAGAGCAAGAGAATGTAGCGGCACAATTCGCTTACTATAATAACTGTTCATATAAAAAGTACGTGACTGAAATAGAACCCATCACTATTAGAGAAACAGAATCTGTTCTGAAGCCCGTTGCTATTGAAAAACAGATAATTAATATTTCAAATTCTGATATTGAAAAAAAGCTATTTAATATTTCAAATTCTACTCTTATTGAAAAACAGATAATTGATATTTCAAATTCTACTCTTATTGAAAAACAGATAATTGATATTTCAAATATTGAACAGGTTTCGAAAGAGTGGGGCAATTTTTATTCAAATGTGCGACAATGCATCTTACAATCAATATCTTTAAAGAAAAAAGCAGAATTATTTTCTATTTTCAACTCACAAAAAAAATATGAGAGCTGTATAGAAATACTGAATCTTTGTTCAGAGCAAGATACGAACAAGCAATTAGAAGATTTTATAGAGATTTTTTATGGATTAGAAGCGGACAAGGGTTTGCACGATATGAGTCGCAACTTACAACAACTCTATGATGAAAAGACATATATTAACATAAAAAATTTGAACAAAGGTTGTGATAAATTTAATAAACTTTGTGATGAAATTACGAATATTTTAAAAAATTGTACGCCTGAAGAACTAAGTAAAGTTAATCATGAACTAACTCCTGAGAAACTTGTTGAGCAAATGAAGGAGGTTTATGAATCTTGTTCTGATAAGTCTGTCTTTAAGTCCTCCTTATTGATAACATGGTTGAAAAATAGCACTAAAGCTAGTAATGCACGAACTATATTTTTAGACTGGGCACGTGCGCCTGAAGCAAAAGAATTAATCGATAAAGTATATTCTTTTTCACTTGTTTATATAAAAAAACCTGTACTCGAAATATTCGCAAATAAAGGTGAGGAGGCTATTCATGCAAAACTATGGAATAACACTAGTGATAAACTCAAAGTAAAAATTTGGAAAACA
>JAYWHH010000016.1:0-43281 GCA_043777815.1 Rickettsiaceae bacterium
CTACTGCTACTGCTACTGCTACTGCTACTGCTACTGCTACTGCTACTGCTACTGCTACTGCTACTGCTACTGCTACTGCTACTGCTACTGCTACAATTATTTAAGTTATATGAGGCAAGCTACTTAAACTCCATTTAGATTTAGGAGAGAAGTTTAAATTATGATTTATGCCATATTCATAATATTTAGAAGCCGCATAACAAACCATAATTCCATTATCGGTACATAAATATAAGGGGGGTGAATAGGTTGAGAAACCATATGTTTTAGCCAATGAACCAAGTTGTGACACTAAGTACTGATTAGCAGCCACGCCCCCAGCAATAACAAATTGTCGGTTATTATATCCCAAGCTTATATACTTTTTCAAAGCTATATTTAGTTTATATGACAAATTATCCCCAATTCCTTTTTGAAAAGACGCTGCTAAGTCTGCGAGCATTTCTGTTGGTATTTTTGAACTTATTAATCTTGACGAGGGTTCGGGCATTGAAGACCCGCTTAAACTTGACGAGGGTTCGGATATTATTGAGCTTTCCACAATTGATGAAGGTTCTGGCATTGATAAATTGTTTAAGCTCAACGAAGGTTCGGGTATTATTGAACTCTCCACAATTGATGAAGATTCAGGCATTAATGAACTTTTCACAATTGCCCCAGATTTATTCAATTGATTTACTAAATTCATTGTAAATGTTTTGATTCCCGAAAATGACATATTGCAGGTATTATCTTTCATAGCAATTGGAAAAACAAATTTATTTTTATCTCCATATTGAGCAATTTTTTCAATTTCAGGCCCTCCCGGGTAAGAAAAGCCGAGCAACCTAGCAACCTTATCAAAACATTCCCCCACTGCATCATCAACAGTTGAGCCTAATACTTCATAGTTCCCAATTCCTTTAGCAATTACAAATTGTGAATGTCCACCAGAAATCAGCAACATAAGATATGGCATTTCAATTTCTGGATTCGATATTAAGGGACTTAAAACATGTGCCTCTAGATGATTTATCGCAATAAAAGGTTTATTACACATCCCAGCAAGCATTTTGGCGTATACGCCCCCTATCATTAAGCTGTTAATCAACCCTGGCCCCATAGTAGCAGCAAAACCATCAATTTCTTTCAAATCACACTTGGCTTCAATTAAACATTCCTCGATCAATTGTTTTAAATGCTTCATATGTAAATCAGAAGCGATTTGGGGCACTACACCATTGAACTTTTTATGCTCATTAACTTGGGAATATATTTTATGAGACAAAACCTCATAATTTCTCATTATACATACTGCTGTTTCGTCGCAACTAGACTCAATGGCTAGTATTAAACCTGATGAGTTGGGCCTGGTCATAAACTCTCCTAAACTTATTTGTTTTTTACTAGATTAGTTTGTTGATTGATGCTCAACAACATAACCTATCAATACCTTAATGTTATCATATTTAGCCAATTCCATAGTTTATTGCACGCAGCAACATAACCTATCAATACCTTAATGTTATCATATTTAGCCAATTCCATTGTTTATTGTATATAAGAATTCTATTGTGTGTTGCGCATAAAATTACAGCTATAAAACCAAGATTCGTAATAGTTCGCTAGTGCTAATTTTGTGAAAATAGCTAATTAAATTAGACACAAGATTATGCTAATAAATTTACTCTCAAGTATTCAATTGCTTTAAAATTTGTGAATCAATTATTGGAAATTCAACAATCAAATAATGCACAATGATTAGCGTAAACGCATGCTTCAAGTATAAAAGCCGTTTTAAAAATATCTTAAATTAAATTTAAGCTCAGAAATAGATTGAAATTTAAAATCTACTAACAGTTGTATTAATTTTGTGCTTTTTAAACCCCACATTATGTAAATTTTATATAATGCTTAAGGTTTGATTGAGATTTTTGTAAACGCATCTCATAATTGCTGATATGTACAATTTTCTTAAAAAACAATTTATGTCTAAAAATTCAACCAATAGATTTAAAAGATTGAGACAAATAACTTTATTAAGTAGCTTATTAACCTTTTCAAGCTTATCTGGTTCCAACTTAACGTTTGGTGAGACAGAAAGTATAAATGCCGCAAGTGACTATAAAACTAATAGTGCAAATACAATCACATCAGGTAGTAGTATTACCATACCTATGAGCTATCCAAGTACGAATTATCAATTACAGGGTGATGTGGGTATAGATGTGGTATTAAGCTCTCCTCTTACTCTTTATAAGACGAGTTATTTTACAGCTAAAACCGCAGGAAGCAATATACTTACAATAACAGATTCAAATGCCATTTCTACCCCTATAAGTATACAAGGACAAAAAAGTGCGTCAGAATTATTAGTTGATTTAGTACTTTCTAGCGGGAGCGGTATTGCCAGTTCCACTTTTAATTTAGCTTTAAATGGCGCTACCTTTACTTCTGAATTTGGAAACTTATCTAGCATAAGATTAGTGAATGCTGGTGATGCTTTTAGCTTGAAGTCAAGCTCTGCTTTTAAAGGTGGTGCAGGCACGCCAATTTTTAATGTAGCATTAGAAAAATCAAAAACTGATACTCCTTATGCAGCTCATGCAAGAGCTTTAAAGTTACAAGGAAATACAGCTGATGATCAAGTAATCATTTTTGGAGCAGATAGTCAAGCTTTCAGCTTGCTTGCTACAACCCCTGAAACATCGCTTGAGGTAGATCGACTAAATTTTAGTACTGCAACAAGAAATATTACTACTGCAAATATTGTCGGAGGAGAAATCAAATTACAAAGCGCAGTAATAAATAATATCCACTTCTCCCCAACTTGTTATTATTATTTCTCTGGCATTCCTAATTCTATAGTGGATTTTGATATTGCAGCAAGCGCAGGGGGTGATACATATTATCTAAAAAATCTAAATGTAGATAAAGTTGGGCTTGGTATCTTTAACAACACATCAGGCACAGCAACGCTTGAGAGCAAAGCTAGAACAGCGGTTAAAATGACACTTGATACTGTGTCACCAGACAAAATTACTGTTGGAGGCGTTATACTTCCAAATAATGGTGGTAACACTCTAGGCACCACTAGCGCGATAGCTTTTAATGCTACTTCAACAATATTAGAATTGACGAAGGCTCCTCTAGATACTAAAGATAACATGTTTGATTTATCTAAATCTTATGATAATGCTGGCAATGAACTGAGTGGAGTAATAAAAGACAGTGGAGGTATAGATTTAATGGCTAAATACGACTTTGGAAACTACACATTTGCTAAATTTGCAGTTAAAGCAAACGCCGGTATTACACTTGACAAAAATACAACTGTTAAATATGGTGATCAATTTCCAACAAGCTTTAATTATGATTTAGCTGATAAAGGCGCAGTTATGGAAAACCTGACTTTAGACGTAAAAGCAAATTCAGTAGGTTCATTTGGCATTTTTAACGATGGTACGAGTAATGTTCAAGTTGGTATAAAGAATCTTACAATCAAAGGCCCTATTAGCGATTTAAATAACATGAATTTTGTTATTGGTAATAATGATACTGCCATTCCTAGCTACGAAGGAACAGCTAAGATCAGTGGCAGCCTTATTCTAGATGGTTATATTACTAAACCTGAACAGAACATTGATTCATCAATGAATACTGTTAGAGTAGATATGTTTGGTAATAAAATTAACGTAGGCGACTCCAGTACTCTATTTTCGGCTAGCATTAAAGCCGGCTACACAAATCCAGTAGCAAAACTTGCATTTTATAGTACCGCTCTTGTTGGCTCTGGTACGACACCACCCCTCCCTAATGCAACTTACTTTTTTGCAGATGACCAAGAAGCAGGGCTTGATATTACAATAAGTGGCAAATCTGTTTCTAATTCAGCTGATCTTTCTAGTATTATTATATCTGGTACAGAATTGACAGTGCCGGCTTTAATAATTAAGCCAAAAGTCCCAACAGAAAATCAGTTAAACAAAATTGAGTTGCTTGGTTCTCACACTTACGATCACGTAGATGTATCAGGCGTGACAATTGCTCAAACTTCAGCGGGAGATGTCACTTTCAATAATGCAATTTATGCTACAACTGGAAATGCATTATCTTATGCTGCTATTAAAAGATCTGCTGCTACAGGCAAAACTTTTAAGACCCCATATCACAGAATGGTAAATGGTGGAATTGAAGCAATAAGAGAAAAGACAACTGCAGGTCTAGCATTGCCATTGTTTGACTTGTCAAATTTAGGAACAATGGTGCCAAGTATTGCAGATAATGTTGTAACAGTCAAAAATATTGGTAACCTAATAGGAAAATCTACTAATGATGTTTTCTATAATTTCTCAGCAAAACTTCCAAATTTAGGTACAGCAGATCTATCAGGCAAGAGTCATGGATTTAAAACAGTTAATTTAGATTTTGCTACTGATGATGCAAAAGTTGTAGTTAAAGACATATATACAGGAAGTTATGTAGACCAGTCTGGAGTTACAGTACTTGAAACTGCAGGAGATATTAACTTAACAGCTGGTAATGCAACAGGCCAAACAGCATCAGTTAATTTAGAATTTACTGATAAGACAAATACAATTGTTGGTAAATTAAAAGTAGATGATGCAAAAATTAAAGAGATAATTATATTTCCAACTGATCTTGGGAACAGTGTCAACATTTTCAAAGGAGGTTTATTTAACAAGTTGGGTACACCGGCTCCTAACATAAATTTGAAACTTATGAACCCAGCAACGTCGACCAATTCAACTACATATAACTTATCTGGAGATTATAGACTAGGTAATGCAAAATCTCTTGAGGTAAGCGATAATGTATCCCTAGTATTAGTTGACGCAAAAATTGGTGCTGTAGATGGATTTTTTAACGATGTTAAATTTAACAACACTGCATCTAGTAATATAAGTTTAAATAATTCAAATATCTCAAATACATTCATCAATAATACGGCCATTATTAAATTTTACACTGGTACCAACACCAATAATGAGTTTAAAAACGTTATTGGTTTAAATAATAGTTTTATAAATTCTATAAATCTTAAAAAAAGATCTATAACTACGTTTGAATTAAATGATGATATAGAAAAAGCATTAACTAATCCTAATATCAGCACATTTCTATTTGATATACCTGTTGATGGTAAAGCATATAAAGTTGCTACTTTAGGCGCAGATATTAACTCTAATACTGGTGAATATACAGCATTCAAAATCGATAGCGCAACTGGAAAAAATTTAATTTATAAAATCAAAGAATTAAAGTCTGATCATCAGAATAGTACGACTTTTCAACTAGAACCGTTTGGTAAGATAGAATTATCTGGTAACGGAACACTATTATTGGGCGTTCAGAATGTAGAATTGGATGCAAATTATGTTAGTCATGACTTATCATTAGATTTAAATCTTGTTGGTTCCAAAGATAAAAATCCTACTGCTATAATTACGACAGAAACTAAGAAAATCAATACTTTAAAGTCCTTTAGTAATACTACTGGTAATAAAGTAGCATCAACTTTTGAGAATCCAATTGGAAATTTAGTATTCACAAATTGTCAGGCATATGGTGAAGCTATAACGACCGGAGGATATTTAGAAAATGCTACTATTTTAGGTGTAGATACTACTACTTCATATGAATTCAATGGTATCAATGTGAAGAATTTGAATCTATATCTCAAAATGGTAGGACAAGACACAGTTGATGTTTCTGGATATGATAATACATATACGAACAATGATACTCCTATTGTTATAAGACATGATATTACCGACTATTCACTACTTGATGAAAACAGTACTAATGAATTTTTTAAAAATCATATTAAACCAAGTATGTACATTGTTGAGAAGAACACACTTTTCGCAAACACCACCCCAGTCACTCCAACAATTATTACTAGTTATACATTGGATACTGCAATTACAGGCTCAAAAAGAATTATATATACAGGTAAGTTTTCCACTATAGCTGCAGATGGCAATAGGCAAAATAAGTTTAAAGGTACTGTTGTAGCTGGAACCAATGGCAGTTATGAGTCAGTTGATAATTTATACGTAGGATATACTCAAAGTCTTAATGTCGATGCACTACAATTTGGGAAAAATGATAATGTTCATGCTTATCTTGGAAGCAGTAGTGATATAAAGGCGCTATCCACTTTAAGCAGCATTGCAAATGCTCAAGATAGATATATTCATTTATCAGCTAAAGAAAATACTGCAAACAATTATGTATTTGGAAACCCAATAGCTTCATCTCTTGATGATATTGCAATTACATATGCTATTGACCCAACTCAGTATAACGTAGATGGCACTTTAGTTGCTGCTTTACAAGGTATACAAAATAAAACATTCACAGCTAATTTATTCCTAAATAAAAATATTCTTGATACAGATATTGCTAACACAAGCAATATAAAGATTGCATTTAATGATAATCAATTTGGCACAACGACCACAGCATTTGCAGCTAATGGTAATAATATTTTAGAGCTTGTTTTAAGACCTAATAGCGCTGGAGCTGCTGGGGCTGTAACAGACACTAAAACTATTGGTATTAATAATTTTGTAACCGCAATTAATGCTACAACAGACACTAAGGCCGCTTTAGTTTTTGATGGTAAGAATGACAAAGATATCATATCAGATACTAACTTTGCAGTTGAGGGTCTTTACTTAAATCAGGGAGCTGCTAAGTTACTTTTCGATAGTATAATGATTCAAAATAATGCAAACGTCACAATAAAACCAAATGCAGGTACTAATAAGGATGTCATCATGTCTAAAGCAATAACAGTAGATGGCGGCTATAGTATGGACAAAACTTCACTTGCAAGCAATAATTATGATTCTGCAAGTTCAAATTTAAGAGATGCTCCAGTTATATTGAAAAATGGAGAAATATCTATTACACAAGATTTTATTGATGTAACTGAAGCTATGTTGGTGATCAAAAGATTAGTTTCTTCTATTCCTGATTATTCTCAAACAACTAACAAACTTAATTTAACTAAAAAAAGTTTAACTGGTCAATTTCTAGCTGTTGACGATAAGATTGATCTCAAAAATACTGACTTTACATTTACAGCTGATAATGTACAAGCCAATATTATTGCAAAAAATGAAATAACTTTTGATCAGGGCGTCAAAGGTAAATATGACTTAAAGCTAAGTCAAGATACTGACTTGTTTACTGTAGCAGACTTTACTCTTAGCAGTGGCAACAATTTAACAATAGGCAACATAAAAGATACTGGCGCTATATCTTTCAATGGGGCCGATATAACCTTTAATGCTGATTTAAATGGGCATAATTTTTCACTTAACAATGCTACTAACGAATTAAAGTTAAATGGTATTGATAAAGATAATAAAACTAAGTTAACGTTTAATTTATCCAGCTCAGCTGACGCGGCAGCAACAGGATTAAATGTAGCTTTACTAAACATCAAGGCCATAGGAGCCGCTACTAGTACGGAAACTAAAAATGCTAACTTAATATTAGACTTCACAGGAAACAGTCAATTTAATAACTATAGTTTTACTGCTTTTAAATCTTCTGTGGTAGATAATAAAGCAGATAATTTAGATTTTACTATTAAAAATAATCCAAAAACAGTTAATTTGTTTGAGACTTCAGTTACCAATGCATCTCTTACATTATCTGAATCAAAAATTACTCATCATATCAAAGATGCTGCATCAAGTACTAACCTTGATTTACCAAACTTGATTGGCAATGGTTACGATTCGAGTAAACAAGAATTTACTGCGGGATCTAAAACTGTTTCATACATTCCATTTATTCAAAATAATACAGGAGGTGAAAATGGCTTGAATATTGCCAGCGCCAAAAATGCACATATAATCATCAGCCCTATAGCTAAAACAAACATTACGGATTTCAAACTTAAAAATGTATTAACATTGGGCGGTTCAAAGGATAGTAAAATAACCATTGAGGAGCCTAAAAAGGGAACTTTAACAAGTGGTGAAATAGTCATAGATACTTCTACAGTAAAAATCTCATCAAGCACTAATGTATTTGTTTTGCAGCCTAGTAGCACTAATTTAGTAAACAATCTAAGTTTATATATACAAACCCAGAACGCTGGAAATGGTGCAATTAATTCTATTTTTGATATATCTCAAATAGCAACCGGCGAAACTGCAAAATTAAAGATTGATGAAATCAAAACTGATTTTGATAAATTAAATATATCCTTACAAGATACCTCAGGCGATGGTGCTAGCGCTATTATGAATAAGACTATAGAATTGCAATATTCTGGCACTAATTTAGGTATTATTAAAACCGCACCTAGAGGAATTAAGAATGTAATTGCTGCTAATGCTGACCACATTAGAGATGGTGGTCAGATTTCTGTTGTTACATTAAAATCCACACCTAGTACTTCAAAGGATTTCAGTATAAATAAAATAGATCTTGTTGCATCTGCTGTTAAGTTCGATTCAAGTATCAAAACTTTAAAAATTGGAGATGTTCAAAGTACAAATATGTTTAAAATAGGAACGGGTAGTTTAGTTGATGGGCCAATAAATTTTGAATTTGATTTCAATCAAGTAGCATTAGATAATAATAATTTTAAAATTGCAGACTTGGATGACAATGGAAATAAGTGTACATTGAGCCTTTCGCCTAAAACCAAAAATACCACTGCAATAAATTTGGATGATTTAAATTTTGGAAACTCTACTGTGAGTCTAACTAATGTTTTAGCCACGATTTCAGCTCGAACCAAAATTAAAAATTTAGCACTTGGAACTGACTCAGAGATAAGTATAAGTTCACCTGCTATACAAAATATTAAAAAAATTACTCAATTAAATAATGATGCTAAGAAGGTAAAAATTAAAACACTTACAAGTAATGCAACTACAACGCTAACAAATATGGAGATCAATCTTCTAAATCGTGATAACACTTTAGAAACAGATTTTAATATGATAGAAAGTGATCAAGAAGTAAAATTTAGAGGTAAAAGTAAACTTGCTATAGATGCAGTGAAAGTCAAGGATTTTGATTATGACCTTTCTAATTCAGATGCCAGGTTGGAAGTTGGAAGATTTATGCCATTTGATAATAATTCAACATTAACAATATCTGGTTTAAATGGAAGTAATACAAATATTTCTATCAGCATGCTTCCTGCAGAGCCGACAAGCTATCAAACAATTACTTTAAGCAAACTTGGAGAAGATATGTTGAAAGATAAATTTGATGTAAATAATGGCGTACAGCTCACTAATATGAAGTCTGACCAAATTGATATAAAGGATTCTCATATAAGCCATTACAGCAACAATGATATTGATGATATCACTTTTGAAAATAGCGTAATTGCGCTTGGAAAGAGTGACCACATTCAAGGAACAAACATTAAATTTATTGGAAGTTCAGGCAAAAACAACATGATTATATTAAAAGATGGAGAAACCAATTCTACTGATACAACCAGTCCTTTAATATCAGGCCCAACAACAATTTCAGGTGGAAATTTAGGGTTAGTTTTATTGGGACAAAGTATAAAATCTAACTTACAAAGTACATTACAAGATTTAAAAATCTGCGTTGCAGCTGGAGATTTAACTAAATTGATAGTTCCTTTCGCTATTAATAGCCCATATAAAAATTATGGAACTATGATCCTAGAACAAAACTATACTTTTGTATCGTTTTCAGTTGATCATGCCAAAACTGAAGCAGCTACTGAAGCAGCTAACGACAATCTAATCAAAGACATTATTACAAAATCTGATGCAGCTGATCTTAAAAATCTAATTGAGATTTCAAATTTAATGTCTAACGATTGGATTTCTACCAAAAATAGTGCAAATATATCTGAAGATCTTGCTAAAGCAATAAATGAAGAAATAAAGATCTTAAGAGGCAAAAATGAATCAGAGTTGAGTAATTCTGAGGCACTTTTATTAAAAAATCTAGATGAAAATTACAACGTAGACTCTAGAGTTAAATTTTTACAAAACTTCTTTGCGTATAAATCAAACTCAGCAAACAATGAATCAAATCCTAATAATATCAATCAAAGCACAAAAGATACTTTAGAGACTTTTGCTGATAACATTTCTAATAGTTCAGAAGCTATAGATTCGGCAGAGAATTTCGAGTCTCTAGTTGTAGCTAGTAATGAGGCTGTAGATGGCGATAATAATGAAAGAGGCAATATAGTTTCTTCTGCCTCAGATTCAGGTAGAGATTCTATGAACTTTAAATTTGGTAAGTTTGGAATTAATATAATGGGCGGCTTTAAAGATACGGATGCAAGGAAAGCTAATATAAAAGCTATATCAGGAGGATTGAAGGCTCAAATTAATAGAGTAAGGTTAGGCATTAATATTAAGTATGCATCTCTAGATGTTACATATAATGGAAGTTCTGACAAAACTAATAAAATGACTATGCCTGAATTTGGTGTAGATGTTGGATTTGTTGGAATTGAAAGCAATAAAAATCTTCTATTGGTTGGAGGTAAATTTACTGCAACTAAAATATCTGGAACTATAGAAGATATCAAAATTGCAAGTAGTGCCACTAAACTTGGACAAACAGTTAAAGTAAAAGGAGACTATAGTGGTACCAAATTAGAAGGATGTTTATATGCTCAGTATGTAGCAGCTTTAAGTGGCGAAATAGGTGGTAAAGATTCTATTAGCTTTGGTATTTATGGACAAATAGGGGTACGCAAAGGTTGGATAGATGCCTTCCAGTTAAATGGAGGAGGTCCTCTTGAAAATTTGAAATATAGTGAAACTAACATGTTGTCTGTACCTGTTTTAGCGATGGCTAGCTTAACAGTTAAAAAGGGAGATTTTAGCATCACTCCTATGATTGGAGCAAGCATTGATTTAAAAAGTGATATCACGGACGGCAAAGGTACATTCTTAATTGATGATCTAGGGGCCCAAAGTACAACTACTTCTAAGTCTTTCTTTAGAGGATTAGTCGGCTTAAGTGCTAGTGTAAATGTAGGATCTGTTAAGATTAAAGGTGGTTACATGGCTAACATCAATCCTAATGTAGTATATAACATTGGCGATGGTAAGAATTCACCTAGCACCAATGAAACTAAAACCGAAACTACCCACACCTTTAATGCTGGAGTAGAATTTAGTTTCTAATGATTAAAAATCATACTAAATAAGTTATCTACTTTACTTGCTCACATCATCATAAATGAAGTTTTTTTCTAGATCTTTCAAGGAATATCGATTAAGCTTCCCAAAAATTTTTGGATCTCGCATAATAAATAGATTTTTATTAACTTTAGTTATTGGTCTTATAGACTTCAGTATTAATGAAATATTTTCATTCATAATTTCAATTGTAGATAACTTATATGGCTCAATATTGAAAGTAATCTTTACAGTGAAAACATCTTTTTTAGAAAGAGTAACTGATTCTGATTTTTTATCAATTATAATATCGCTAACTTCAATTTTTGAATCTAATGATCCGGTAATGAGGAAATCCCAAAAATTATGCTCTATCTTATCTTTAATTAAAGATTCCAATGAGTAATCATATACTGATACATTAGATTTATATATCACCATATTCAATGGGTATGGTGCAAAATAATTGCATCGTAAACCAAACTTTTTACTAATTAGTAATGCCCCGTCTGCTCTTGAATCGCGACTAGTTTGTTCAAATAACATAATCACATCAGGTAAATCTTTAAAGTATTTAGATATTCTTTCAAAGATGTCTTGATTTTGATATTTAGATATAGGATCAATCACTTGATTAATAATTTTATCTTTGCTTTTTGTAGTTTTGGTAATTAAACTATGCTTCGCTACAAGCGTAGTTCCAAATATAGGAATATTAAATAGCAATAGGCCTGTAGCTAGAATTCGTGAAAGTATTTTAATTTTTGAAAACATTAAATTTTTAATATATGAGAAATATCTACAATAAGTTTTATCAGATTTAGTCTTTAAAGATGCTCAATTTTTCAGTCTCATCATGATGAATTAATCTTTCTACAATTTCATCCAAATTGCCCTCATCTACAATATTTGAAATATTATACACAGTAAAATTAATTCTATGATCTGTTACTCGACCTTGGGGAAAATTATATGTTCTTATTCTTTCTGACCTATCGCCCGATCCTACTTGAGCTTTTCTTTGAGATGAAAGTTCTGTATGTCGTTTAGATGTTTCTAAGTCGTATATTTTAGCTAGCAAAATTTTCATAGCCCTTGCTTTATTTTTATGCTGGGATCTTTCATCCTGCTGCGTTACCACTATTCCTGTTGGTAAATGTGTAATTCTCACCGCAGAATCAGTTGTGTTTACATGCTGACCTCCGGCGCCGGAAGCTCTATAAGTGTCTATTTGTAAATCTTTCTCATCTATGTTTACTTCCACCTCTTCTATCTCTGGTAAAACCGCTATAGTAGCAGCAGAAGTATGTATCCTTCCATTGACTTCAGTCTTGGGTATTCTTTGCACCCTATGCACACCTGATTCAAATTTCATTCTTGCGAATACACCGCGACCGCTAACTAAGTTAATGACTTCTTTTATGCCCCCAATTCCAGTTTCAGATAAGCTCAAAATTTCAAACTTCCATTTACGCTTTTCAGCATATCGTTGATACATATTAAGTAAAACTCCAGCAAATAATGCTGCCTCTTCACCCCCAGTGCCAGCTCTTATTTCCAAAATAGCATTTTTATCATCATTTATATCCTTTGGCAAGAGACTTAGTTTAATTTCTTTTTCAATACTTGGAACTAAATCTTTTATATTTAAGTACTCGTCTTCCGCCATACTAACCAATTCTCTATCTTCGCAAGGATTTTCACAAATAAATTTGAGATGCTCCATTTCTCGTATCTTATTTTGATATTTTGTTATCAATATAACTGTTTCTTCTAATTTAGAATGTTCTTTGGAAACTTCAATGTAATTTAATATATCGTGGCCCTTTTCTAATTCTTTAGCAAGAACTGCATACTTGTCTAGTATTTTGTTTAGAGTATCACTAAATTTCATATTCAAAGTTTTAGCTCATAATCTAGATTATACCAGTTATCTTGAGTTAGTAAATTTCTTTAAACAGATATAATCTAAGAAGTTCATCTTTAAATTTTAATGAAACTAAAAAATATGTTTTCATTTTAAAGAATCAGCTATATAGAAATTTATTTTTATAGATATTTAGCATTAATTACTTAATATATTCTAATAACTTGTTAAAAATTTCACGAAAAATATCTGTTTTAACTTGCATTTTATTGTAATAAATCTACAAAAATAGAATTTTTGAGTACTAATTTAGGTAGAAAAGCTAAATTGAAGCTTTTTATTTACATTTTGAGGTATTATATATACGATTTGACTTTCGTCACAAAATATAAACAGAATACACATTAGCATTGATTCATCGTTCAATAAATACGTTTAAGTTTATTTCACAAAACGTAGCTCTCATTTTATTTTTTGGATTATTAACTTCTTGTACCAAGCATCGCATCCCACCACGTAAACATGATCCAAGCACAGTGTTACACACTAGTGCAGGGGAGTTTAATTTGGGCAGAACATACAAAATCAATTCAAAAAAATATCAAACCGTAAGAGATGTTAGTTGTTATAAAGAAACTGCTTTAGCTTCTTGGTACGGAAAACGTTTTCATGGTAAAATTACCGCCAGTGGAGACTATTTTAATAGCAAAAATCTTACCTGTGCTCATCGAACATTGCCCATAGGCTCAGTTGTAAAAGTTACTAATGCTGAAAACAATAAATCCATCATATTGACTGTAACTGATCGAGGACCTTTTCCAAAAAAAGATAATCACAATAGAGCAATAGATGTTTCGGAGACAGCTGCGAAGGCATTAGGATTTCAACATCACGGTATAGTCAAAGTTACTATAGAATATTTAAGCAAAGAAACTAAGCTATTAGCAAAATTAAAAAGTGAATATATTACCAAAGAAAGCAAGCTTACTAAAAAGCAAAAAATTAAAAAACAATCTTTTGTAAATACAATAGTGAGAAGATTTAATACTAAAAATCTTGATTGCGTTTCTGTATAAAGTTTTCTATTTTAAAATTAAATAAAACTAATCCAGAATCAGAATATGATAATATAAAATTGCCCTAAAAAAGTTTTTTACTTTATTTTGTTTTAAGAAATATATACTTTGAAGTTTTTAGCAAAAAAATTTTGCTGAAATGCGTTTTCTTACAATTAATTTCAATAATAAGTACTTTTTTCTATTTTCTATTCTAAAAAATATAGATTATTAATCTTGTATAAGTAGCAAAAAATGGCCTTATAGTAAAAATATAAAGTTACTTTATGCCGTATAGTTTTTCTTTGATTCTCGCTTTTTTACCAGATAAGTTACGTAAGTAATAAAGCTTAGCTCTTCTAACTAAGCCATGTCTTAGAACTTTTACTTCAATTATGTGAGGGCTGTAAATACTGAAAGTTTTTTCTATTTTATCATTTCCAGTTTTTCTTACTGTAAAAGTACTTCTTGAGCTTCTATTAGTAATCTTTATTACTACGCCTGAAAACGATTGCAATCTAACTCCAATCTTTTCAGAAACTTTAACAGTATCTCCAGGATTAAATTCCGGAGAAGCAATTGACTTACCGCGCACAGCTAAAAAATCTTTTTCAAATTGAAATACAATTTGACCTAATGATAATTTATTGTCTTCTTTATTAGAAGTTAACGGGGTTGAAAATTCCGCTTGATCAATAATTTGCTCATCTGATGATTGTTGTTGCGCTTCAGATGTTTGTTCTATAGAAGAAATATTTTCAAAAAACATATTATATCTGTATATTAGTTAATTTTTGTATCTTAGATTCTTGTCTCCATTTTTTTATCATTTTATGATTGCCAGATTTTAAAACTGGTGGAATAGATATACCATGATAAATTTCCGGTCTGGTATAGACTGAATAATCATGAGAATAATCTTCATAAAATGATTCCTCTTGATAAGATTTTTGATTACCTATCACACATGGTAATAGTCTAATCACAGAATCCATCAGGACAGCTGCAGCCAAATCTCCATTAGACAAGACGTACTCTCCAATACTAATCTCTATTAAATTGTACCTTTTTACGATACGTTCGTCAATACCCTCAAACCTACCACAAACCAACAAAATATTTTCTTGAGACACTATGGCTTTTACTATGAATTGATTCATCAATATACCCTTAGGTGACATATAGTATCCTGCATCAATATTAGTTCTGGTTAAAACAGAATCAATGGCCGCTCCAACCACATCTGCTCGCAATACCAAGCCAGGGCCACCCCCGTAAGGTGCATCATCTATTTTTTTATGTTTTCCAATTCCAAAATCATGCAAATCTATTAATTCATATGTCCAAATCTTATTTAGTGCTTTGCCTATAAGTGAAGTGCCTAATACGCCAGGAAATGCTTCTGGACACGCAGTGACTATATAAAATTTCATCATAATTTATGATGATTTTATTTCAATTGATACGGCATGAAGACCTTGTGCGAATTCATCTTTTAATTGATCATATATTTTTCTATGAGCATCAACTTTAGAAACTTCATTTAATATTGGTGAAGCAATAATTATATGTAAGTGACTAGGTAAATTGGTTTGATTTTCGTAATGACCTGCATGTAAAGGACTTTTATCTATAACATCAACATAAGTTGTCTTTAAAACATTTGTTAACCTATCTTTAATTTTTTCTAAAACTTCAATCATTCTGATAAAATGTTACGTATTTAAATTTAATCAATTCTACATGAAGCATGCTAACATAGCAATTATAGGACGTCCTAACGTTGGTAAATCAACTTTTCTTAATAGCGTTTTAGGACATAAACTCTCAATTGTAACTCATAAAAGTCAAACTACTAGAAACATCATAAAAGGCATAGCCACTATAGGCAATATACAATTCATTTTTATGGATACTCCTGGTATTTTTGATGCTAAGAGAGATGTAGATAAATTTATAGTAAAAATAGCCTGGTCCTCTATAAGAAATGCTGATGTAGTTTTGTTATTGCTGGATGTTTATAAAGGATTTGATGCAGAGCACATTAAAATTTTAAAACATCTAACTAAAATAAACAAAGATTTTATAGTTGCAATCAATAAATGTGACAATTTAGATGACCCTAAAACACTTTTAAAATATAATCAACTAGTTGAACTAATTAATAGTCAAATTATAGATGGGCAAATAATTGACTCAAACAAAATTATAGATAGCAAAATAACTGATCTAAACAAGCTCAATGGTCATAGCTTCAGTGATAAAGAATCCGAATTGGTTAATCACCAAGAGCATGAATTAATTAATCACCAAGAGCCTAAATTAGTTAATCACCAAGAAGTTAAAATGAATAATGATCAAATTAATGATCAGATAAGTAATGACAAGCAGACAAAAAATGAAAATACAATTAATCAACAAGATGATAAACAAAATACCGATTGTGAGACTCAGCAAAGCAACTTAGAGGAAAGCTCAATCAATAATCAGGACAATAATGATTTGAAAAATGATTTGAAAATGGATTTGTATCCCATTTCAGGATTATTTGGTAAATATGAAAGTTTGCTCGATAAATTAAAAACTTTTGCAATACACGAAGGATGGCTTCATTCAGAAGATGAAATAACAACACTTCCATTTAGATTTTTAGCGGAAGAATTAACTAGGGAAAAAATATTGCTTGAAGCTCATGAAGAGGTGCCATACAATATCATTGTCAAAACTGAAAATATAGAAGAAAATAATAATGAAATGAAGATTTGGCAGGTAATTAAAGTCCTATCTGAGTCTCATAAAAAAATCATAATAGGCCACAAGGGTAATAAAATTAAAAAGATTGGTGAAAATGCCAGATTAGAGCTTCAGAAAATTTGGGAACGTAAAATACATCTTTTTTTACATGTTCAAGTTAGAAAGAACTTAATGGACAATCCAAAGATCTTTGATGAAAATTAAATGTTGTGCATTTAAGATGTATAAATAATTTTTTATTTGATTTTTATGTATATATTATTGCGTATAGTATAATTGAGTAAATATCAAATATTTAAATTTATGAATAATTTTTTTTACTATCTTCATACCCAAAAAAAATTAATAAAGTGTATGTCAAGGATAAATTATCCATGACGCAAGAAAACAAATCTAAGGTTCTAGATTCTACAAAGCAAAAATTTGTAATAAAAAAGGCTTTAAGTAGCAATATCACAAATGAATTTTTCAAAACTAAAAATCAAAATATTTCTATTAAAGATATAGAGATATTTTTAAATAATAATGCTGTAGATATAAAAACCATAGCAAATTTTTCTCAAAATATAAAAGTTTCTTTTCCTTTTTTAGAAAATCAGATTAGTAAGTTAGGCAGTTTGAAAACTATAGAAATGATACTTGAGAAAACAATCTCTCTCGAGCCTACTAATTACATATATAAAAATTTTTATGTAGAATTTAAAGAAGACGCAATGAAAGATATGCCATACAGAACCGGCGCTTTTTATATAGAATCTGAAAGATTAAAAGAATTATCTAATATTAACATATATCCAGAAAATGCTAATTTAAATATTGTATGTCGCTTTTTTACTACAACAACTTTAATATTCAAACAAGCTGCGTTTATTGAATTACAAATTAAATCAGGTTTACCTATTAACAATAAATCATTTGTAATAAAAATTACAGAACAAAATTTAACTCCATCTTTAAACTCAAAAGAATCAGGTTGTTTTTTACAAATACCAATATCTAAAGATACAAAAATTGAGTTGATATATTTAGAAAATGATGTTTTAAATATAAAAGAACTTGATTTTGATTATCATCAATTAAAAAACGAAGGCAAGTATTTATGCGCTTCAAAAATAAAAAAGAATTTTTTAGTTCAATTAACGGGATTTCAATCTGAGAAAGACATCAATACACTTATACCAAAAAAAATAAAAAAAGAGCTAGAAAATATAGCCACTGAATCAATGGCTAAATATGAATTTCAAGCTTGTAAAAAATTCTCGACAAAAGATAATAATTTTTCATCTAAAAGTTTTCTGATATCTGAAAATAAATTAAAAACACACAAAGAAAATAATTCTGATTCAGAGGATATCCATGAAGGTAAATCAATATACCCTAAAGCAAAAAACACAGCTGAAGAGAGTGCAAATGAACATGCTAGCGACATAATCAATACGAATACAAATGCGCAGGCTGGTGAAATGATAAATGATGAAGTGGTAGAAACTGGCAAAGCAATGGATCTAGATTCGCATATCTGATTAGGATAGACTAAGCGATTAGATTAAAATAAAACTAAAAACACTAGACATATGTTTGACAAACTACGTGGTGGACTTAGTTCCGTCTTTGACAAATTCTTTTCATCTCAAATTACCGAAGAGCAATTTGAGTCAGCGATGCGCGAACTTAAAGTTTCTTTATTGGAAGCCGATGTGCATTTGTCTACAATAAAAAAATTCATTAATAATATAAAAGAAAAAGCGATAGGAGAAAAAGTCTGGAAAGATTTTACAGCTAAAAAGATGATGACTAAGATAGTTCATGATGAATTGCTAAAGTTATTAGATTCTCCAAATATTCCATTAACTTTACAGAACAAGAAAAATATTATACTAATGATAGGATTACAGGGAAGTGGCAAAACTTCTGCTACGGCTAAATTGGCAAATTATATAAAAAATCTGGACAGGAAGAATAATTCAATTTTGTTAGCTTCTTTAGATACATATAGACCGGCAGCACAAATGCAGTTAGAAACTTTAGCTAATCAACTAGGCGTTGAAAGCTTAAAAATAATATCGGAGGAAAATCCTATTCAAATATGTAAACGCGCACTAAAAGAACCTCATAATATTATTATCTTAGATACTGCAGGTCGTCTTACAATTGATGAAGAAATGATGGAGGAGTTGAAAACAATATATGATATATCTGCTCCAGATGAAACTTTGTTAGTTGTAGATGCCCTTATTGGACAGTCGGCTGTTAAAATGTCCAAATCTTTTGCAGAAAATATAAAAATTACTGGTCTAATTATGACTCGAATTGATTCCGATGCTAAAGGTGGAAGTGCAATTAGTGTAAAAGATGCGCTAAATGTACCAATCAAATTTTTATGCCAAGGAGAAAAAGTTTCCGACATTGAAACTTTTAAGCCAGATAGAATAGTATCTAGAATTATGGATATGGGTGATATATTAACCCTAGCTGAAAAAATGAAGTCTAATATAGATGAAAAAGATGCTGAAAAAATCTCTCAACGAATGATGAAAGGAAAATTTTCACTTGAAGATTACATGATTTTAGTTAAATCGATTAGAAAATTTGGAGGTCTAGCTTCTATGTTGGGATTTTTACCAGGTATGAATAAATTAAAAGAAATGAGCTCTCATGTAAATGATGATTCATTGAGCAGGCATATGATAATCATGCAATCCATGACTAAAAAAGAAAGAATGAATCCGAAAATATTAAATGGATCAAGAAGATTGAGAATATCTAAGGGATCTGGTCATAAAGTAGAAGAGGTCAACATATTGTTGAAGCAATATTTTGATATGGAAAAAATGGTGAAACAACTTTTTGGAGATAATTCCAAGCTTTTGTCCATGATGAAGAATTTTATGTGAAATTAGTATTAGTATTGAATACTCTAGCTTATTAATATCTAAAGTTGAATGAGTTAAGTCAATTTGATATATTGTCTTAATGAAAAAGTTTAAAAAATTTTTAAATTAAATATCATAAAACAATATTACAATTTTCATCAATAAATCATATATGAACTTCGAAATAGATAGTGTTAGATTTAAATATAGACACAAATTGTGCTATAAATGCAGTAAACTATATCAATTATTTTAATGGGAATATTTAAAAATCTTAAAGATATCAAGTTACATACTTTCTTTAATGTAATCAAATGGAAACTTCTGTATCAATCCAAAACAAAAAAGACCTGGCCTGCTGAGAATCAATTAATTGATGATAATTTAGTTCCATTGCAATGCGTTACAAAAGGATTGCATGTCAGTTATGTTGGTCATGTTACTTTTTTAATACAAATAAATGGTTTCAATATTTTAACTGATCCAATGTGGTCAGAACGAGCAAGTCCTTTTAGTTGGATTGGGCCCAAGCGAATAAAGTCCCCTGGTGTTAAGATGGAGAATCTACCGCCAATTGATATAATCATCATCAGTCATAATCATTATGATCACTTGGACATTCCAACATTAATTAAACTTCATAAATTATTTAAGCCAAAGATTATTGTTCCAATAGGCAACGCAAAAGTAATCAAAAAACATATAAAAGACGCTGATGTAATTGAATTAAATTGGTATGAGAATGTTAGCTTGAAATCAAAAAATAACAATATTGATGTTAATGATGATTTGGATATTGTAGAAATTGCAAGCGATGATAGAATGTTGTCCGTACCAAATTTAGAAACTTCAAGTAATTTAGATTCAGGAATTGAAAATAACAATATGTTAACCGATGATAAGGATAAAAATATCAATTTCATCAAAGAATATACAGATATTAATTCCGACTCTAAGCACATTAAAAAAGATATAAATATTTATTTAGAGCCAGCTCAGCACTGGTCAGCTCGAACGCTGTGGGACAAAAATCACGCCCTTTGGGGAACTTTTATAATAGAATCAGAGCTTGATGGCATTAAACGTCAAATTTGCTTTATAGGAGACTCTGGATATGATTCAGATATGTTTAAATCTATTGGCGACAAATATCCAAAGATATTTTTAAGTTTAATTCCAATTGGAGCTTATTTGCCGAGATTTTTTATGCAGGATGTTCATATGGATCCCCATGAAGCAGTTCTGGCATTTAAAGATTTGAAGAGTGAATATGCAATTGGATCTCATTATGATGTTTTTCCTTTAGCAGATGATTCTTATGGTCAAGCTTTAGATGACCTATCAACATCATTACAAAAATTAAATATTGATGAAGCTAAGTTTTTGACGTTAGAAGTTGGGCAACGAAAAATATGGTCTACATAATATTTGACGTTATAATTTATAATAAATTCTAAAAATTAACTTCAATCATAAAATTACTTCTGATGATATTTATGAATACATAGTAAAAAACAATTTAACTATTGAAAAAGCAAAAGAATATATAATCCAACAATTTGAATCACAAAAACAGGCCAATTCTGTAATAACTAAACTAGGATTTGAAATACCAATTAGCATAAAAGTTGGCTACAAAGTAAATAATAATTTTAATTTAGGTTTTAAAATGTTATTGTTCCCAATTGCATCTATTACAGAGCCACTATTAAATGGCGTTGGAGTTGGAGCATCATTTGGAATTGAATTTTAACAATTCAAAAATAGCAAAAGTTATGATTTTTAATAAAAAGTAAAGTTTTTTAAGATTTTTTGTTAAAAGTATATTACTTTAAGGTAGTATTTCAAGTAAATTTGTCAAGCGATGTATTTACAAAAACTGTACTTACAAATTTATAAAAATGATGAATCAAATAGATAAATTATGGTAGTAATTTATCTATAAGCTTTTCCAACCTTGATTTTTTAAAACATCTATATAAAGTTCAAATGTTGCTGAATCCTCTTCTCTTTTTTCGCGATTACGATGATCTGAAGATAAAAATTTAATTATTTCTTTTAAAGCAGCAGTATTTAAATCATTTTTTTTAGCTTCTTCATATAATTCTTTCTCTTCCTTTTTTAATTCTTCTCTTTGACTTATGATGCTTTGGAGTGATCGTATTATTCTAGAAAGGACGTCAGGGTCTACGTTTAGCATAAGAAAACATTTCAATATGAATAAAGGTGGAGATGAAGGGAATTGAACCCCCGACCCTCTGCGTGCAAAGCAGATGCTCTACCACTGAGCTACATCCCCCACTTTATAGTATTAATTTTATCATACCCCTTTTCTAAAAGCAATACCATAAGCAACTGCTTTTGAATTAACAGCTGCATACTAAATAAGTTATGTCTCTATGATAATGAATTATTTAAATAACTTCATATGAGATTTGTTATAAAAATTCTTAATAACCTATTAGAATGAAGTAAAATACTTACAAATCTATGGATGCAATTCAGATAAATGAGCCTTCAAAAAAAATTCTACTTAGTATAGATTTTGGAACTTCCAAGTCAGTAATTGGATACAGCAATCCTCAAGCGAATTTGCTAGAAAGTATTGTGCATGAAGAAAATTTCATAACGAATGATTTAAAATTTATGGAATTTCCAACAATCATTACTATTGATGAAAATAATTTCATGACCCTTGATCAGCAAAATCAAATAAAACATTCTCTTATAAACATTAGATCTATAAAAAGAACACTTGGCCTTGCTAATTTAAAAAATACAAATCTGGAGTACTTTTTTGATTTTATGATACATGATAATGCCTTAGCATATAATACTAACAATCCAGAAATCTTTTTTAAGCTCAACGCCAATAAAATAATTTCAAATTTGGATTTAGTAACTTTTATTTTTTCAGAATTTAAATCTAAACTCATTAAACAATTTTCAAAAAATATATCTGAAGATCTAATTGTTGCCAACAATTGTAAAAATTCAAATGAACTTGAGTCTAAATTTCAAAATGAACTTGAGTCTAAATTTCAAAATGAAACACAAGAAATTAATATCAGCCACAAAAAACAAATAAGCAGGCACAAGGAATTTGATTTTGAAGCAATCCTTACAGCCCCAGTATATTTTGATGAGCTAACCAAAGCACAATTAAGATTATGTGCTGAGAAAGCAGGATTTAAAGTTATAAAAGTTATACCAGAGCCTGTAGCTGCAATATATGCTCATGATTTGAAAGACGGAATTTGCTTAGTGTTTGATCTGGGCGCTGGTACATACGACCTTTCATTAATTCAAATGAAAAATAATGTATATAGAGTTTTAGGCAATGATGGTAATAGATATATAGGCGGAGATGATATAGATATTTTGATTGCGAAATATTTAGTAAAAAAATATGGCACAAGATTAAATTATCATATTAGAAAAGTTACTTTAGAAGATTCAAAAGGTTTAGACAATTCGAAAGATTTAGAAGATTCAAAAGGTTTAGAAGATTTGGATAAGTCAGAAGATTCAAAAGGTTTAGCAGATTCAAAAGATTTAGACAATTTAAAAGATAAAAATCTAAAAAACTCAAATCAAGCCTTGATTTTACTAGGGAGAAAAATAAAAGAGTATATTTCTGATGAAAAAAAAGATTTTGTCCAATTTTATGACATTGCACTCGGGCCAAATGAACCTTCTCTAATAATTGAAATAACAAAAACAGAATTCGATAACATTATTGAAAACTTTAAACATAGCTTAATAAATATTTTAAAAAATTTTTTAAATCTCATGATTAAGACGCATGGTAGTCAAAAAAAGATAGATAGCATAGTTTTTGCAGGGCGAGCAAGTAAAATAGCAGGCATTACTGAGACTATAGAAAATCTAATACCAGATGCTTCAATATATACTTTAACAAATCCAGAAACCACAGTGTCATTGGGGGCCATAAAGCATGGATATTCTAAAATTAAACTTTTTCAAGTTGCGCCGCTATCTCTTGGAATAGAAATTATGGGAGGAATGGTAGGGAAGATTATCGAAAGAAATGCGCAACTACCAATTGTTATTAAAAAAACTTTTACCAATTATTCTGAACAACAAACTAAAGTAAGAATTAATATCCTTGAGGGGGAACGCGATTTAGTAGCATTTTGCAAATCTTTAGGAGTTTTTGAGATCGATATACCTAAAGCTAAACCAGGCACTTTACGCATTGATATAAGTTTTAGTTTAGATATTGATGCAAACTTGCTCGTAACAGCTGAAGTTAACAACATAATGAAGCAATTATTTAGATACGAGCCGTTTAAAAATATTAATGTTATAAATGAAATTAAATCTTCAATTCAATATCATCATCAGGATACAGCAGCTAAGCATTTAGCTGAAGATACAATTAAGGCAAGATTATTAATATCTGATATCGAGAAATTGATGATGCTTAAAAATTTTATGCATTTAAAGAATAATAAAAGATTGCAAGACTGCTTATTTGATCTAAAACAAGCTATAGAAGCTCAAAATTATGAAGATATTTTACGCAATATTAGTTTCATTAGTGGTATATTATCTGAGATAAAAATGAATGAGCAATAGTATTTTCTCAATATGAAATTTTTTAATCTAAAAATGAATGCTGAATAATGAATAAAGCTTTAGCATTTTAAGCAAATATCATGTGCAAGAAACATCTAGTTAGTATCTTCAGATATGATTTTGGCTTCAATTAACTTTATTTTATTGTTATATCTTTTTTTAATTGTAATCTTTAAATTTTCATTGAGATAAAAAACTTCATTTTGATCGGGAAGACGTTTTAAATGATGTATGATAAAGCCGCCAATTGTGTTCACGGACTTTTCAGACAAATTCCAATCTAAATCTCTATTGATATCTCTAATAGTAGTGCTACCATCAATTAGAAACAAATTTGAAGACTTTTTTATGATTTGTTGATGTTGGGTATGTAATAACCCTGTAATCTCTTCTACTATATCAAAGATAGTAACTAAGCCTTGTATATCTCCATATTCATCTAAAACAAATCCAATTTTGTGATTATTTTGTTTAAACTCTCGTAATTGAACGTTTAAGGTTACGCTAGATGGTATATAGTATGGCTCTTTTATGTATTTAGATACATTGGTGATAGTTTGTGCATTGTTAAATATATGCTTAATTAGTTGTTTTACGTCTAAAACACCAATAATATTATCCTTAGTGACCTTCCAGACCGGTAGATTGCTAAAATTACTATTAAGAGCTTTTTTAATTATTTCATTAATTGGTAAATCAATATTGACACTAGTCATTTGACTGCGATGAATCATTATATCTACCACATGAATACTACTAAGGTCCAGCACTCCGTCTAACATATCTTTATCCTCTTTATATACATATCCTTCATGATGATGATAATGAATCATGCTTTTCATTTCATCTGCAGGAGAAACTTTTAATGTTAAATCTATTCTAAAAATAAAGCAAAATATCTTTAAAGCAATGCTTAAAAGATAATTTAAGGGAGTAAATACCCACACCATATAATCTGCAAGCCAATAAGTACTCTCAACAACAAGTTCATTTTTAGCAACTGAAATAGCTTTTGGAATCACCTCTGCAAATGTGACAATCAAAATTGTCATAACCAAGCTAGCAATAATGGTACCTAAATTTGGACCATATAATTCAATAAAGAAACTAGTGGCTATGATTGTGGTAATTGTATTAATGATGCTGTATAATATTAAAAAAGTACTTATAACAGTATCCTTATTTTTTATCAGACGATATATTTTTTTTGCTTTTTCTGACTCTGATATTTTATATACTCTAGCGATTGGATAAGCAGTAAATCCTGTTTCAATTGCTGAAAAGATAGCTGCTGCAAACAACAAGCAACAAATAAGCAGCACATTGAAAATTATGCTTCCTACCATGTATTTACTGATAAAATGTAAAAGACTAATTATATCATACTTCATAAATTAGAATGCTTTATAAATTAAAATGTTTGGTAATAACAAAATATTAGGTCTAGAAAATAGAAATCAAATTGGGATAGTAAACATTTTTTTCACAATTCAGGGCGAGGGTCCATTCGCTGGCATGCCCGCTCTTTTCATAAGACTTGGTGGATGCAATTTAGCATGTAAATTTTGTGACACTGAATTTGATGAATTTGAATACATGGAAATAAATCAAATAATTGATATCTGTTTTGAAAAAATGGATGCTTCGCACAAAGAAGATTGGGATAAAATTATAAAAAAGCATTATTTGATTGTTATCACAGGGGGAGAGCCTTTTAGACAAAACATAAGTCCATTATGTAATAAATTACTTAGCTTAGGATTCAATATACAAATTGAAACTAACGGGCTGCTTTGGAGAGCTTTGGATCCACGAATTCATATCGTTTGTTCGCCCAAAGTGATTTTGAAAAATACTAAATTTATGAATCAAAATATAACAAAGCATGCTTCTATAAATGAAATAACTGAGCCTAAAGTTGCTGAACCTAAGGTTTCTGAGCCTAATGTTGTGGAATCTAATGTTGCGGAATCTAATTCGGAATCTAATTTAGAAGTCAATTATCAAGAATCTCTAAATAAAATAACTGAACCTAAGGTTTCTGAATCTAATTCAGTAATAAATTATCAAGAATCTTTCATATATTCCAAACCTCATCCAGAAATATTGGCTCGCGCTGAAGGATTGAAATTGCTTATTTCTGAAACACATAAAGGGTATACAGATATTCCGATTTGGCTAAAAGAAAGATTGGATGAAAAAAAATTGAGCGAAAGTGGTAAGGGTAAAATATATGAAAAAATAACCAATTCAGACATCTTCTTACAGCCGATGGATGAGTACGATGCGTTAAAGAATAAAGCTAATTTAGATTTAGCGATAAAACTAGCCTCCAAGTATAACCTAAGGCTAGGAATACAAATGCATAAAGTAATAAATGTTGAATAGATTTAGAGTCACTTGCATTCGTTTGTTTAGATTTTACATTTTGAGTGACCTAGCCGCCCTGTTTGCCTAATCTAGCTTTTAACGTTGAATAAATAAGAATACAGATGCATAAAGTAATAAACGTTGAATAGATATTAGAATCACCTTCAGTTGCTTTGTTTGCTTAGCTTACTTTTAATATGATAGAGTCATTTGCATTTGCTTGTTTAGATTTTACACTTTGAGTGACATAGCCGCTTTGCTTGCATAACCTAACTTTTAACGTTGAATAACCTAACCGCCCTGTGTTTGCTTAACGTATCTTTTCTTGTAGACTAGTGCTAATTTTATGAATTAGCTGTACTATCTCACGCTAAATATACTTCAATATTTTTTACAATCTATTCTGCATTATATTCACTATCATAAGACAAAAGTTCACCATATATTGCATCAAAACCTTCATATGAATCATCATCAAGGTATTTATTTTCTTCAATATTGCATCTCATTTCATATTCAGGCTTTAATGCTATATGTATCATATCAGCATAATCATTAGAATTATCAGGGATCATTTTTTCTAAAAAAAGATTAAAAACTTCTTTATCAACAAAAGCTCGATTTGTTAAATTTGGCGCATGACTCTTTACAGCACTTAATTTACAATATATTTCACATGCTAAAGATAATTTATGTTCTAAATCTTCTATTTTATTTTGTTCTAAACAAATATTTTCTTTACATTTTTTCTCTTCTTCTAATATATTTATAATATTTTTTTTAATATCAAATATAGCATTTTTCGCTTTTTTAATTTTTTCTGATGTTGTAATTTTTTTTGATGTTGAATTGAAAGAATTCAACCATAGTTCTTTTTTATTTTGTTCATCTGTAATTACTTTCTGATGTATTTTCATTTTATTTATCAGCGGTAATATTGTTTCTTGATTAAATTTTTCTTTCTTATTAAGCTCTTTTTTATTAACATTAAGATTTTTGTTCATCTTCTCTAAGTAAGAATAATATTTCTGATTCTTACTTATAAAAGATTTTTGTAAGTCAGAAAATCCAATACTGTACTTATAAATAGATTGATTTGCACAGGCCTTAAAAATTAACATAGCCTTATCTTCAGCTTTAATATGAATTGACATAGCCTTATCTTCAGCTTTAATATGATTTGTAGTTTTTTCAATTATTGACTTAAGAGATGAGAAAGGCGCTTTAACAAAATCTTTTAAATCAGCTGTATTGTTTAGCGCTTTACATATTTTTTGCTTATCAGATGTATTCTTTTTAATAGCATTTACCGTTTTCCATATTTGTGGCCCATCAAATCTATTCTTTGGCTTTTCACTAATAATACATCTTGTATTTGTTTTTACTTTTGTGCTGATAAGTATAAGGGCTTTATTAAGATTTGCTTCTTCTTCATGCTTTTCTCTTCTTATCACGAAATCATTATTTTTAAATTCTATTTCAGTAGAGTCAATGTCAGGAATTTCGTTTAAATTACTAAATTCTTTGCTTAATTCCGTCTTAAATCTAAAAATTATCAGCTCTTCTTTTTCTTTTAATGCTTTATTTTTTCTTTCTAAGATTTGTTCTTCTATATCAATACTTTCATTAATAAATTCATTCCTTGCTATATGGTTATTGTTAAGTCGAGCAAACTCATCATCAATTAAACGTATTGAATATGGCTCAATAATATGCGAGTCAAGAATTAGAGAATTATCAACAACTTTTTTTTCCTTTGAACAATCCATGTCATTAAGCACATTACACACTTTTAGTATTTCAATATCTTTTTCACAAAGCTTTTTTACGACAAGCTCATATATTATTTTTAATATTAAATTATTTGATATATTTATATACTTATAAAGTAATATTGCTCTATTAAGATTTTGTGAAGTACATTTTAGTTCAAATATCTGAAAAGTTTTCTCATTATATTTACCCTGAATACATTTAATATTAGGAATAATTTTCTCTATTTCTTCTCTACTTAATGTTCTACCATATTCTTTACTATACTCAAATTGAAATTGATCATACAACTTCAATACTTTTGTTTCTTCAGGACTAGGAACTGTGTCTGATTTTTTTGGGAGATTATCTAAATTTGGATTAGATTTAATTGGTTTCAAATCTGAAATGTTTTTCGATTGAATGTTTTTTGACTCATTTATTTCTAATTGCCCATATAATGAAACATTATGTTTTTTATTATCAATGTCAGAAATCAATTCGCTTATTTCTTTATGAGTTAATGCTCCAATTTCTAATGTCTTATTAGCAGGCTTGTTTGTGTGAAAATTTAATGATTTTTTATTATCAACATCAGTAAGTTCCAATGCTTGGGATATAGGCAAGTTAGTAGTAGATGATACTGAAGAATTGATATCTGATTGCAATGGTTTATATTCAATTGCTTTGTAATTTTCAGTTTTATAATGCACTTCTGATTTATGTTCAATCGCTTTGTTTTTTTCAATTAGTTTTATTGTATAGACACGGCTTGTGCTATCATTTTCAGCATTTGGCATGGCGTAACCACCATTTGATTTATTATTATCAAATGTTATGGAGTAACCACCATGTGATTTAGAATCTTTTTTTATCCATTCTAATGCTATGTTACTCAATGCTTTTAAGGAATTATTAGAATGTTTTTCTAATTCTAATGTTTCCTGACCAGGTGCTTTGTTTTTCATTAAAGAATTTTTGGAATATTCTTCTAGTGATAATGTTTCTTTGCCAAGTTTATTGTTTTTCATAAATGAAAGCAAAGATTTTTTAATGTTTTCTGGTAATTTAATAGATTTCACCAATGAAAGCAAAGATTTTTTAATGTTTTCTGGCAATTCGCCTATCTTGATTATAAACATTTCTCCCTCTGTTGAAAGTTTAGGTTGAATAGATATTTCACCTTCCACTGAATTAAAAATAATTTTGTCCCCAGGTTTTAATAAGTTTGCAAAAATATTGTTAGTATTTTTAAAAGTTGCAGATTTAAACGTTTGTTTAATGAGTTTTGAAGAACGCCCTCCAATTTCTGTGATACCAGAATATTTATTAAACCCTGATGCACCAAACTTCTGAATATTTCCTGAATATTCATTATTTTTTGTTTTATACGGAAGTGAAATAGGAGAGTTTTCATATCTAACCAATTCATTACTCGCAACATTATTACTTGTAAATTTAATATTCTTATTGATAAATATATTAAGACTTCCTGCATTAATAGTTGACGAATTTTTTATAATATCTGTGTTTTTATTTTCAAAGATTATTTGATCACAGCTCTCATCAGAATTCGATATATGTTTTTCAATATCAATTTTATCTACTTCTGATTTAGGCTTAAGCGTTTCTGCTTTTGTAAATGAATAGTTGATACCATATACTAATTGATTTAGTGGAGAACTTTTCTTAAAGCTACACTCTTCCAATATTTTAACTATTTCTTTATTCTCAATTGCAAATTTTTCTTCCACTTTTTCCTCTGAGGATATGTTAAAGTTATCTTTTTCTTCTTTAGAATTTGTTAAATCAGAAGACGCGTTAAGTATTACAGAGCTATTTATAGATTCTTCCAATGCTTTAGGTGCTTCAAATATTGATGAAAGGTTTTTTGCAGGGAAGCCTTGGTCATTTTTATTTTTATCCTCACTATCCGAATCGTTATTGCTTGAATTAGAATCCTTGCGAATAAGGGTGCTTGGATTAGAATTCTTACGAGTTGTTGCATTAGTGGAGCATGAGTTAGAATTCTTACGAGTTGTTGCATTAGTGGAGCATGAGTTAGAATCCTTACGAGTTGTTGCATTAGTAGAGCCTGAGTTAAAATTCTTGCGATCTGTTACATTAGTAGAGCATGAATTAGAATTCTTATCATTACGAACTGGTGTTTTTAAGCCATGATCATAATCATCAATCTTGAAGTAATTCTCATCATCATTAATTATGGTACTTATCTTTAAATCATTTACTTTATCTTGTTTTTGATTATCATGACTTGATTCAAGATCTTTATGATCATATCTAGCGCTACTTTTTAATTCATTTTTTACATCATTTTCATCGTCACCTAAATAACCTGCGTTATTATCACCGCCATCACCGTCATATGAATCAAATGATATTTTGTCAAAACTTATATCATTTTTCGCTTGTTCTCTGATGTTTATATCAAGCTCTTTAGTAGTTGCGACTGTTTCTTCTATTGAAGACATTTCTTGATAAGCAATTGGAAAATGTTTTTCAATAGTAATTGCATGTGCTTTCTCATGTTTTTCTATTAATAATGGATCGATCGCAAAAGTAGGCATAATATTCAAAGTCCAAGTATCAATTTTTTGCTCAATTGTTATTGGTTGAATGTTAGTTGTTACAAAAATATTTGTTGAAATTTGTTCAATAAATTGAGGCTCAATTGATTTTAAGGTTTCATAATAAAACGTTTCTTCTACTGAGGAAATTTCTTGATGAGCAATTGGGATAGGCTCTTTAGTAATTACGTAGATCCCTTCTATTATTAAGGAAATTTCTTGATGAGCAATTGGTACAAGAGACTTCGTTTCATTAAAGTTAACAAAATAATCATTGTTTTTGTATTCGCCAAATTCAGAAATTATGTTTTTCGATATTCCATCAATATCAGCTGCAAATTTACTAGCATCAAAATCAATACTCAGTTTGCTGTGATAACCTTGCGTAATGGGCTTAAGAGAATCATTGGCATCCATATCAGATTTTGTAATCGGTGAATAAAAAAATGATTCAACTTTGGAATTGAATTTTAATTCTTTATTATTTTGCTTAAAAGCAAAAGTAAAATCTAAAAACCCTTCTCTTTTTTCATTGCACTCATAAGGCTTTAATAAATCTCTAAGTTCTTTCTGAACATCAATTCCACGCAAATTGCTTAATTTATCAACTTGCAGTAAAATATCTGATTTAGATAATATTTCATTATTAAGATCTGTCTTGAAACTATTTTTAAGTTTTAAATCTAAGACTTCTTCTGAATCTGATATTTTAGAATCTACTATGTCCGCTCTTGCAATTGAAGATGCTAGAATTTCCATCATAATAAGACCAATTAGAAATGACAAAAAATCATTATCATTATCCCTATTTTTATCTCTTCCTAAAATTTTAATATTTTGAGATATTTCTTTTGAATCAAGAATGGTTACTTTAAAATGTAAAAGTTTGATATTAAAGAGATCATGTAGCCAATCAGATGAAGTATCTTTAGTGCAATAAAAAGTATTAGAAGTGGCATCATAAATTGCACAATTTTGCAACACTAGATCAGATTTTATTTCTAAAAAGATTTGTAAATTTAGATTACTTTCATCATTAAGATTAAGAAATTTTACTAATATTTTACAATTATCTAACTTTAAACACACAACTGCGGTAGAACTATTTTCACACAAGCTGTTTTTAAGTTCAATTGAACTATTATAAATATCTTTAACTAAAAATGTGAAAATCTCTTTGTTGAGTTGAATAAACTTTTTTTTTATATTTTTGTGAGGTGCAAAAAAGCTTTGAATTAAGTCAGTTCTAATTTCGTTAGCACTTATATTTTCTATTTTTAGCTCTAAATTTCCTAGAAAATTGCTGAATATAGGAACTGTAGAATTTCCTATATCAATATTTATAGCTTTATCTACGCTATTTAATTTTTTCATAAAATATATCTAAATTTAATTAAGTAACACTTTGATATGTATAGTGATTATATCACTCTATGTTTGTATAGTATGTATTTTATAGATATGCTGTTGTAAATTAAACTTACAAAAAAACAACTATAAGTTGTTTATAAGTATCGTATCTACTTTGCATTAAATTGATTTTGTCTAAAAAATCTTTAAAATATTATTAAATTTTGCATTTAATCAACCCGAATGATCATTTAATCAACCTGCATAATTGCTTCACGATATAACCTGGTGAAAAATTATAAAAATCTACTATTTTTTATTTATATTTTTGTGTAAGATTTTCAAAAGAAATAATATTTTATGAAAAATTTAGGATTCATTTGCGTAATTTTGGTATTTTTGTGTAAGCTTTTAGTGTATTTAACAATTATGTTAAAGGATATTATATTATCTACGGTAACTACTGCTAAAAATTTACTCACGAATCAAATAAACATTGCTGAATTATATATAGATGTATCAGATTTATCTATTTATGAAATCATACTTATGAGTGTTTATATAAGTCTTACTCCAGGAACTTTTACTATTCGCGCTTGTGAAAAATACATATTAGTGCATGTGTTGACTAAAGATAACCAAACAGAATCTGCATTAATAGATTTAAGGGATAAAACCAAGAGTTTATTTAAAGCACTTGTTAATTCTTAATATTGAAATTTTAATTTTCTCCAAATATACTAAAAATTTTACTTATAAAGCTATTAAGACTTTTGCCCTTAGAATTTAAAGAGCTATTTTTTTCATGCTCCGTAAGGTACTTAACAAAGCCATAATGAGGCAAGAATGCCAATACATCTTGAGCGGGCACTTCTCTAAGAATAGACTTGTTATCATAATGAATTTCTTTTACATTTAAATTTGTAATATCTGCTACATATTGATTAATATACATTATATTTGCACCTCCACCGATTAAATATACTCTTTGAATTAAAGAATGTATTAAATTTTCTTGTATATCATTCAAGACTTCTCTAAAAATTAAATCTAGTCCATTAATAACTAATTCAGATAACTCTTTATTTGTTACAGCTTGATCTGAGTTAATATATATTAACTCCTCTCCATTAGTGAGACTCATATCAGCCGCCTCTGCATGTTTGGTTTGAAGAACTCTAGCTTCTTCCAAAGAAGCCATTCCAAGGCCATTAAATATATTTTCAGTAATAATTGAAACGCCTATATCTAAAGACTTAATATATATCAAGTTGCCATCTAAAAAGAATCCAATAGTAGTAGTAGATTCGCCTAAGTCAATAATTAAAGTACCATTTTTCATTTCTTCAGGACTTAAAAAACTATACCCACTTACTAAAAGCGAGGGTAATATTTTTTGTATAGATAAGTGCGATTGACTTAAATTGTAGACCAAATTATCTAAAGCAGCTTTTTCACAACCTATTATATGAAGTCTTATCATTAACTCTTTACCTATCATACCTATAGGCTTATCAACTAATCTGCCATCTAATATAAATTCAATTGGGTAGTATTCTAAAATCTCTAAGTCAGGCATATAAAAAGTTTGGAGACATTCTGAAGTAAAAAATTTTATGTCTTCTTTGGTTAACTCCCCACTACTTGAATTTAGATCAAATTTGCGTAATACATAAAACGATCGAATGGAGCAGCCACTAATAGATAAATTAACTTTTTTTATTGGTTGATTAGAATTATTTTCTAGCTTAGTAATAAGCTGAAAAATAGACTTTGAAAAACTTCGCGCATTCTTAATTACCCCGCATTTAATACCAAAAGATGGAGCGACCGCCCTTGCCAAAAGTTTATGTTTGGATCTTGAGCAATCCATTATTACACCAGATAATCTATAAGTTCCCATTTCAATGGTAACTACTATTTGTGAAGACATTATGTTGTTAGGATATTATTATAATATATAACACCTTAACTGCAAAAATCATAATGTTTTCCTGAGCTCTTTCATAAAATTTATTAGATTTAAATAATAATATTAAACAAAATTAATTTTTGATAACTTAAATACAGCCTTAATCCAAACGATACAAATCAATACATAAACAATCATTATTGGCACACAAATTGTATCGTAGGTAGCGTTTGGCCAAATGGTAAAAAACATAATTTGTATTAATACACTTATAAATCTACCTAATTTAACTCCTGCTACATCCACAGCAGCTTTACCTTTAATTCTAAGCTCTTGATCTAAATCAATATATAACATTTCTTTAGTAGCATCATATAATGCATATTTAGTTCCCCTTCCAACAATATTTTGAAATCCTCCAATTACAGTCAAAGACTCTAAGCTAAAGATTTTTTTGAATAATACTGAGATAAAAAAACTTGCACCTGTAATCAAAAGCATTATTGGGGTCATAGCAGCGCCTAATCTCCATCCATATTTTGATATTATCTTTTGACTAAAAGTGCCTAAAACTAAAGTAAAAATGCCAGTAAGATATAAAACATAACCGTGATACATAATAAACTGCTCAGAGTTTGGATATGCTTGACGAACTTTAAAAAACCAAACTGACTCTATTAAATTAATACAAATATGATATGACATACAAATTACTGCGATCATAATCAAATAACGAGATTTTATAATCAGTTTAAAACTATCAACTATGCCTAAACTTAATACAGCATCTAAGTTTTTAGATTTATTTACTTCTATAGATACTATAAGAGTATACAAACAAATAATTAACAATCCATTAAAAATTACTATTGATATTAGAATTTTTATTAAAGATTCTACTGGTAAATGAATACTATTTAATAAAAAACCAGAAACTATTAAACTGGTTTGTCCCATTAAACTAAATAACGGATATGATGTAAAGGCCTCTTTTGTAGAGGTAATATTGCTTGCTAGTTGCCAAAAAAATAAACAAATAATTACTGGCCACATTTCAGACATAACATAAAATAAGACTATTACCCAGTTTTTACACAAAACAAGCATCCATTTAAGCCTAGGATATAATGAAGCTAATGATTCTAAATATTCATTAGATAATTCCATACAATTTCTATTTTCAAATAATAAAAACCCGAAACACCCAAAATACAATATAAACAATATGACGGTAACAATGAATATTTTGTGCGAAGTGAAATGATTGTAAAGCTTGGTATATATCAATGTAAATAAAAGTCCTAAGGGTATTTCAACAAACATTTTTACAAATCCAATTATTTCAGCACCTACATATGACACCAATAAACTGTCTTTTAATCCGCGCGTAATATTTTGATTAAAGAAAATTAAAAAAATTAACATGGACATAAGAATCCAATTAACTAACTTGGATTCAGGAATTTTTAAATTCCTACTTGTAGACTTAATCAAGCTTTGAATCAATACATTCATTATGTCGTATGAGGATAAAAAACAATTATAAGCTCTAAAATTGCTGTGGCTATTGCTGTCTATTGACTTAGATAAATATCAAATTTATCTACATTAAAAACAATTTAGTGTATTTAGGAAATAAATTGAAGATAAAGCATGGCTTTTTATTTGTCCTAAAAAATAGTATAAAAAAAGCTTGTTATTTCATTTTCTTCAATTTCATACATTTTCTTTAATATTTATTTAATCAATAATATCTCTACTCTGATTTAAATTATCTAGATTATCATCCTTGATTTTTATCTCTGCATCATTATCTTCTGACTTTTCATCTTTATTTTTGTCAGATTTAGTACCACGTCCAATGATCATGTTGATTAAACTACCTGCCCTAGAAATTGAATTACTGGTAGTTTGATAAGTTGCTTTAACATTATTGCCTAAACCTTTAATATTATCGTTAAAATTTTCGCCTTTATCATCAGCAATTAATTTTTGAACATCGGATGAATTGACGCTGAAAAGCTTTTGTGAAATTTCAATTGCAAGATTATATACTTTTATTAATAGAAATGTTGATATAATCAAGCCTAAAAGAGAGGAAATTTTTGCTAAAAAATAAAGATTACTATCATATAAAAAAGGAGGTGGTGCAAAAGGCAAGCCCTCTAACATTTTATTCATAACACCATCATCTGTTGAATATCCCCATATGCCTATTCCTCGTATTGGTAATCTGAATACTAATAAATTAACAAGACTTATTACCTTAAAACATGGACTAAATCCCAAAATATCAATTAGATAATATATCGCCAAAGGAAAAATAAAACTAATTGAAATCATTACAATTATCGGCTCCATGGTATAAGCTAAAATGTATTTAACCCAATTTAAAGACAATTCCTTAGTTTTTTCAAATAACATTAAGACTATAAATATTGGTGCAAAACTGATTAAAATCAGTAAATTTAACTTTGATATTATGATACCAGCTGTTACTTGACAAGTAAAAAATATAAGAAACATCACGCACCCTAATACTGCTATAGAAGATAAAGTTCCTAGGCCAAAAACCATAAACATGGCGCTAATTTTAATTAATAAAGCATCAATACCGCCAACTCTGTTTAACCAATCAAATATCAAGCCTACTTGGATTGAGCTATCTGATATTATAATTTCATAAAAACTACCAAGAAATGGCACTAAAGATTCATGTAAAAAATTAATAGTGTATTGATTAGACAGGCCTAGAACCAATAATAATTTAGACATTCTAATCAAAAAATCATTTACTGAAATATTTGTTGAACCAGAGCCAAATTGAATTCCATAAAAAATAATATATAAAACTAAGCAAAATGAAATCGCGGTGAATAATATGTTTCCACCGCCCAGTTGTTTACTTTTGAAAATTTCTCCCGTTAAGTATTCCTTAGCTTTATCTTGAATATTTCTTTCAAAAAAATCAATTATTTTCTTAAAATCAAATGAGAAATTGACTGTACTAGTCTTTCCTTTGAATTTATATTGACCACTAGACAAATCAATAGTTTCTTTTCCATAATGTATCATTTTTAACCATAATTTTTTACCCTCTTCCATTCTAATGAAAGCAGAGCCTTCGTTGTTAAAATTTATAGCTTGTCCATCAAAATTGTCATCAGGCTTCTTTTCACTAAAAGCTACTCTTATTTCACCAATTTTCTTACCATTAAGATCTATGATGCGATTATCTTTGTCCAAAAGATATCCGGATGATATTGATTTTCCTTTTTGTGTAATTAAATTATTATGTCTTACGCGTATTGTATATCCACCATTTACCATAGTACTAAATTCTGATTTTAGTAAGTTGAAACTCAATATACTGGATTTTATATTAGAAAATTTTTTCTTATAAACTTTATATATTTTTCCATCTATTAAAGCTTCCTCAGATTCTATAATGTTCGTTACATACTCAGGCTTAATGGTCTCGGATTTTTCTTTTATTTTTTTAAAATCAATTTTATCATCACTTTTAAATATGTCTTCTATATCTACCAAGCGATATTCAAGACCAATGCCTTTATTTAGCCAGGTTGGTTTATTTTTAAGATCTATATCCGATCCTCCATATGTTTCTTTAGACATGGGACAAAGGTACTTATAAGCCTCTTGATTATTTTTATGAAATTTGAAACTGGCTTTTTTCATTGCTGCTTCTGGGCAATTGTTAGGAGCAAAATATTCCTTATTATTATCTATAACTTTAGTAATTTGATTAATGTTTTCTGCAACTAGATTAAAGCTATATGCAATTGATTGATAATTTTTTTTTCCAAACTCCTGCCATCCTCTCCCCCCATATAGCTTTTCATCCAATGCAATTAAAAACTGCAGTTTACTTTTTAATCCTTTTGCAAAATTTTTACCATTTATAGCTACAAATTTAACATTAAAAGGAGAAAATATAATATATGGTATATTAATTTTTTGATCTAAATTAATCATACGAGTTAATTCGTTTAATAAATTTTCTTCATATTTTTCAGTGTCTTTTTTGTACATATCATATAACGTTCTCAAATGTTGACTTAACAATAACCTCCTCATATTTTCACTATTAAAGTTTTTAGATTCAAATTTTTTATTGTAGTCAACAAAAAACATTCCACCATTTTGCATATTTACATTAGGATCAAGGTTTGAAATTCCTATATTTTGTGATATATTGCCATTGAGGAAATGTGGTCTAGGATTAATATTAGATAATTTATTTATCGTATTTGTAGGAATTTCAGGGATAAATATATCCTCAGAGCTCAAGTTATAAGCAAAAAAATTATTTTTATCTATGAAGCTTTCTCTAAGAAGCGTGAAATTGATTCCGTTGATAGTTTTATTAAAAATTCTATCAAAAATCTGCCCACGACCTTGATCACCTGGTTGTGTTGCCATTATATCTAGAAAAATTGGATTGTCTTGAATCCAACTGGATGTAGAATTTAAGATTTGATATTCTTGTCTTGATTGTTTTGCGGCAAGAGTAAAATCTGTACCTGGATGGAAACATTTACATTCTAAAGTTCTAGATACGAATGGTGTGTAAGTATTACACTTAGAAGTAAAGCTGTCTTTTGTTTTGCATTCTAGTGATGGTTCATCTTCTGTAGGCACAAGTATTTCCACCTCATCACCTTCATTAACTAAAAATCCATTTATCAAATCTAAGTTGCTATTCCAAATAGTGCCATTTTTATGACTATTTCCAACACTAAAATCTGCGTCTTTATAGTCTGCAAAAAAATTAGGTATATTGTTTTTAAATTCACTATCTTCAATTTTAATTGAGCGAGATAGAGAAATTGTTCCACTTATTTCCATCTCAAGATTGTTGGAAGATGTGGCTTTAAATTCAGTGTCTAACCATGAACTTAAATCTCTAGGTGTTGCAGTATAGCTTAGGTGCTGTGGAATATTAGTTACATAACATCTATCACCTGAGACAATTTGGATCAATGTAATACAAAATATTAAAAATGACACTATGCACAGGATCCAAAAAGATTGCGATACTAGTAATTTTACTAACCACTTCATGATGCTTATTGTCAAATTGAATATGGCTGATTTAGGATTCAAGCCATCAACAACTGCTTTCTTAAAATCTTTTTTTGCTTGTTGAATCTTGGTCGATTCATTTTTTAAGGGATCATTCTTTTGTTTACTTGAGTCACTTCCTACTTGCATTGTGGGCTGAGCAGAATTGTTTTTTATATCATTATTGTATGGTGATTGTCTATCATTGCCATTATTTTGTGAATCATTACCAGAACTTTCAGCCTGATTACTAGCGGCATCATTTTCATTATTATTATCCATATTATTTTATCTGTTCTTTAATTAGGATTACTAAACAAAGCTTTGATTTGTTGATACAACTAAACAAAGACTTTCTTATTTAACTATTTTGGCTATTGACTTATTTTGGCCATTAACTATTTTTTTGGCTATATTAAAGCTTTAAATGTATTTTAAAAAGATATAGAAAAAATACTTCAAGATATAAAAAAACAACTAAACTAGCCATGCGTCAATTCGATTATTTGTTTGCCAATAATATTAAAATATGCGTTTACTGTATTGTATATAACCGTTCAGTTATTGAACATAATAAATATCTTTCTAAGGTATTTTTGATTAAAATATGGTAAAAAAATCAATTGATTTTGTTTTTTTGCACAAAAATATGATATAGATGTATCATTGGTTATCAAAGTTATCAAAACAATATAATGACTTGACAGTAAAGCCACTGTGAATTTCATTTAATTAAAAATCTTTAAAAGTCATCTCAAAAACATATTTCAGTTTTTTATTAGAAAAATAATATAATTTGAATAATTATAAAAATTAGGATAAATAAACCATGGTCACAATTTTTTGTGTTAAAAAGATCACTAAAATGAAGTTGTAGACAGATATTTTACTTTTTTTGTAGTAAGACAGGTGCCTCTAATTTGAAAAAACTAATTTATGTATTATGATTATTTTAATTGCTCTAATGTGGCTTAGTTACATTCAAAAGAAAAGATAGCTACAAATTTTTACTGAATTTTTCATTAAAAATTTTTTAGCTTACCTTACTCTAAGTTGAGAGCAAGTATTAAATATATTTTTATCTATATGATTAATAAAAAATTTTCTTACGTAAAAGCAATAGTATGTGGAGTATTAGCTTTGAGTTGTGCAACTCAAGCTTTCGCTGCTTCAGAAGATCAAATGGGGATTTCAATAAGAGCTGGTGGTGGAATGTTATTTACTAACTTAATGAAAACAGAATTAAAAGACATAGATCTTATGCCTTTTTTCCCTGAGCAAACAAAAAAGAGCGCTACAGCTACTTCAACAGAAGATAATAATGACAGTTCTTCCAAATCTTCATTAACAGCCTCTACTGATGGGGACACAGCTAAAAATAACAAATTAACTATAGAAAATCCAATCATAGGATTTGTTAGTGTAAACTACGATATTATATCAGCAGGTCTTGAAGGTGGATTTGCATTATCTGCTGGAATTGAAGGTAACTTCATGTCTGGTTATAAAATGACAGCTGAAATTGCAGACGGTCAATCAGTTGATGTAAAAGGTGGGAAACTAAATTCTGGTGCTTTAAACTTAGAAGTAGCAACCAATAAATATAAAACTGCTAATGGAGCTGCTAATAATAAGTTCATTATTGAGCAAAAGATGGGCTATGGCGGTGGACTAGTTTTGAACGCAGGTTACGCAATAAATGATAGTTTTGAAATTCGTTTTGGAGCTGGTCTTAAGCTTCTTGCAACTAAATACACAATGAGTGGTACTTATGATTTAGTATCTGATAATGCTACTACTACAGATAACTTTTCTCATGCATTGAAAGGTTCAATGACTAGTGATGAAACTGCACATTGTTATTTGTATAATGGCGCACTAAACGTTGGATTTGTATTCAAATTAACAGAATTTGTTGATGTTAATTTACAGGCTGGTGTTTCATACTTTTCAGAAGTGAAACCAAAGTTTAGCAATGTTACTTTGACTAATTCAGAAAATACATATAAGGTTAAGACTTTACATGGTACAGCAGCAGAACTAGATGGCGCTACTGCAGTTACACCAGCAGATTTTGCAGATCTTCCTGAAGCGAGATTTTACGCAGCTGCAGCAGAACCGGGTCAAGGAGCTGGTGCTGGAGAAAAAAAATATGCTCTTTTAGCAGTAAATGATACCGTGGTTCACAAAGGAACAGCAATTCAAACAAATAAAGTAACAGATGTTGAGAAAACAATACCATCTGTAATTTATGGAGAAGTAAAACTTTCAGTAGGCTTTACTTTCTAATATTCTTTTTGAATATTGTGCATATTTTTATTATGCATACGTTCACTTAAAGAAGCAAAAAAAATTTTTGTATAATTTTTGAGATACAAAAACAAAAACATATTCTTTATTACAGGACTATATTCTAGGACTATTATCATAAAGAATATTAAAAAAGCAAGTTCATTATAAGGTTACTCTTGCGCCTTATAAATCTTAAAACTTCTTACTATTTTTTATCTACATCTCATTATTATTTTTTGTTTGCATATCACGCAAAACATATTTTAAAATCAATGAGTAGTTTATGTTACTAACTTAAACTATTATGTGTTAAATTAAGTAAAAATTTACTTTATTCCAGGTAATTCTAGTTTCTTCTTCTATATTTTTTATATGAAGAAAGTATAATAAATCATTATACATATATCTATGTTTTTCATATGAACTTTTATAGATTTCAAATAAAATCAACAAATCTAAATATATTAATAAATAAAGTATTTCTAATCCTCTCAATAGGATTTGCTAATATGAAAAATTGCATTCAAAAATACAAATTATATCTTTCTTCCCAAGATGTATCTAAAAAGAAAGTAATTTCTAAAAATAGATCTATGCGTATTAAATGGAACTTATTAAAGTGTTTATTATTTTTTCCAGTCATGAGCATCATGTTATTTTCGTCTAGTGTTCATGCTAAAATCAACATCACAAGTGATCAAGCGACTAGGTTAAAAGGTTTAATTGAACATGTAATGTTCCCAATGATTCAAGCAGATGTCAAAGAGATGGCTGTGATAATGGCCAAGAATCAAGGCATAACTAGATCAAGCTCATCAGGCGCCATAAAGGTAACTTATCCAAATGAAAGTACTGCTAATATAAAACTTACAGGAAGAACTGGCCTTGGTTCATTGCCTCCTATGATAGGCTTAGGATTAGTAAGCTTAGGTGGATCTCAAGTTTCTACTTTTGATGATTCAGATACTATAGACATATTTGATGCTACTGCTATTGCCGGAACTGATGGAACTCTGGCAGACCCAAGTTCAAATCATACAGGTATACTGTACTACATTCCAGAAAATACTACAGGTATATCTCAGGTAGATGATAAGTATATTTATATTGCTCTAAATCATGGTCCAGTGCACGATAGTAATGTATCTGAGAGCTTGGACATGCTCGCTATATCATCAAGGTGCTTTACTAACATGAGTGTGGTGGACATAGCTAACTTCACCGGTGACAATAAGTCTGCTTTCTCATCTGGTAAAATTAAATTGAATGATGGTGACTTGGTTGATATTAAAAAGGTATCACCTTATTTAGTCAACTGTAAGAGAGTTGATATAGATGTAAAATTCGCTTCCACTACTAGCTTGAGTACCAAAATTATGTCTCTAATTACTAGCGTGGCATTTGCTAGTAATAATGATTATGCAGCTCTATTTTTATTAGATAAAGATAGTAGTGTATGGATACGCGGTAGTCAATCTATAGTTAGTAAGACAGCAATTGCATCATATGGAAGTCTAGACAAAGGAACTGGTACTACTGGTACTACTGGTACTACTGGTACTACTGGTACTACTGGTACTACTGGTACTACTGGTACTACTGGTACTACTGGTACTACT
>JAYWHH010000017.1:0-39692 GCA_043777815.1 Rickettsiaceae bacterium
TGCGCAAGATATAGAAAATTCACAACAAGATCCACAGCTAGATGTTTCTGGCAAAACAAACGAAATGAGTGGAGACGAAATGAGCGGAGATTAATAGAAATATTGTGAGTTTATTTTGAACTTAATAGAACTAAATAAATATTTTAAGTAATGCAAGTGGAGATTAATAGAAGTATTGTGAGTTTATTTTGAATTGAATAGAACTAAATAAATATTTTAAGTAATTCAAGTGGATATTTTTGTTATACAGTCAAGTTTTAACTCAATATAACTTACAATAATTTGTCTATATATGAATTTAAAATATATAAACATACAATTGAAAAAACTTGAGATACTTTCTTCGACATTGATCTTTAAATTCTCATTCAAATAGCAGAGATTAATTCTTGAATCTGATATTCAAGTCTAAAAACTTCATTGCGGCAATATATTCAAATGTACAAAGCTTTATGAATCAGTACACATTTCCTTGTGGGCTATTTAAGAATTTTTTTATAACATTAAAAACTTGTTTGTGGCACTTAAATCTAAAAACTTCATTGAGTCACTAGATTCAAATGCTTTTAGTTAAGACACATCTACTGAAGAGACTGTGTTATGTGAGTACAATAGATTCAAATGCTTTTAATCTCCTGAAGAGACTGTGTTATGGGCATGCTTTTAGTTAAGGCACATCTACTGGAGTTTCTATTATAGGAAGTAGATTCAAATGCTCCAAAGCTTTTTGGGTTAAAATACGTCCTCTAGGGGTCCTATTAATGAATCCTATTTGAATTAGATATGGCTCAATCATATCCTCTATAGTATCTTTTTTTTCCATAATACCGCTTGCAATAGTTTCTATACCAACGGGTTTTTCCAAGTAGTTATCAGAAATAAAATTTAAATATAGTCTGTCGTGGTCACTAAGTCCATATTGATCTATTTTCATTTGTTCAAATGCCTCAATTATAAAAATACGTTCTATAACCTCATTTTGAAAATTTGGTTTTTTAGCATAGACGTAATCTCTTACGCGCTTAAAAATTTTAATAGCTATTCTGGGAGTTTGTCGACTTCTTAAAGAAATTTCTCTAATTCCTTCATCTTGCATTAACAGTCCATGCTTGGCAGCAATCATTCTCACAATAATATCCAAATCATCAAGTGAATAAAATTCTAATCTCATACTAATTCCAAATCTATCGCGCAAAGGGGCGCTGATTAGTCCCATTCGTGTTGTTGCGCCTATTAAAGTAAATTTAGGAAGCTTTATTCTAACAGTTTTGGCATTATTGCCTTCGCCAAAAAGAATATCAATAGCAAAATCCTCCATAGCAGTATACAAAACCTCTTCAATTGATATAGGCATACGGTGTATTTCATCGATAAATAAAACATCCCCTGGTTTTAAATTAGTAAGTAGAGCGTTAATATCAGCAATTTTAGATAACGTAGGGCCCGAAGTTATTTTCAAATTAACTTCCATTCTATTAGAAATCATTAAAGCTAAGGTGGTTTTACCAAGGCCGGGTGGACCATAAAACAAAATATGATCTATAGGCTCTTTTCTTGCCTGCGCTGCTTCACAAAAAATTTTTAGATTATCAATCAAATTTTTTTGTCCAATAAAATCTTCAAAAACTTTTGGCCTTAAAGATACATCAGGATTAACATTAGTCATCATGTTAGTTAAGTATTATCTTGATTTAAGTTTAACTCTTTTTGCATCATGAATCCTTTATACCAACTAATTGGAATTGTGGCTAAATATATCAAGCTAAATATAGAAAAAGTTAACCAAACATTAATTAAAACTAAGCCAAAAAGACACATCAGCAAAAACAAAAAGAATTTTAGATACTTTTGTTTGATTGCTATAGATTTTATAGAAAATGTTGGAATGGTACTGCTACACAAGAAGCTTATTAATAATGTGTAGGATTGATAAATCCATATGTTTGCCTCAGAAAAGATTTCTGTATCAATATTAAATGCGATTGGTGAAAGAATTAATATGGCACAGCAGGGGGCCGGAACTCCTAAAAAGAATTTTTTACTAAAATTAGTATCTTGAGATGTGTTAAATCTAGCTAAACGTATTGCCATACAAGCGCAATAAATTAAACTGAGGCACCAGGTAACTTTAGATCCTTCTGCTTCTTTTAAATTGATAATCCAAAAATAATTTAGTAGCCCTGGCGCGATACCAAAGTTTACAAAATCACACAATGAATCTAGCTCCGCCCCAAATGGAGAGCTGGTTGATAGAAATCTTGCTAACCTTCCATCAACACCATCCAATAATCCAGCAAAAAAGATTAATAGAATCGCAGTTTGCCAATCTTTTTTTATCGCAAAGATGATTGAGGTAACTCCCAAGCATAGTGCAATTAAAGTAACTAGATTTGGCATTATTTTCCAGAGCTTCACATGCTCATGTGGCTTACGATTAAGCTTATTAAACTTGAATCTTGATTTCACAAATTTTTAACTTTATTTAAAAGTATATTGGATTTATATCATTGTACTATGCGTGTCATAAAAATAACACATTATATGAAACACTGTGATTGATTAGATATTAAAATCCACATATAATGAAAGTTGATGATATCATATAATCAAAACAAATTAAATTAACAAATTATTATGCAAGAACAAGATATTAATTCTATAAATCAAATAAAATTTGACTTTAAAATGCCTAATATTTATACGACCCCTAATACTTATACGATTAAGCTTGACCTTAAGTTTTGTAATTCTTATAAAATTAAGTTTGAAGATGCTAGTAATACAAGTTTTTCGATCTATGAAAATATTAAATATAATGATAATGATGAAACGCTTAGCGCAAGTGTAAGTATGGTAGATGATTATGAGAAATATATAAAACAAGAAATATTTTCTGAAAAATATAAATCAATACAAAAAAATAACATTATTAATATGCCAATTAATTTAAATAATGATCAAAATAACTTTCAGTTAATTGAAGCTGAATCTAAAACTCAAGCTAATTTGAACTTCATTGGACAAAAAGATGAAAAGAACATAGTATTTGGAGCAGAATATAAAGATCTATATATAACTTTAGATGAAGCACAAGCACAAAATAAAAATAATTTGAACTTCATTGGACAAAAAGATGAAAAGAACATAGTATTTGGGGGTGATGTATCTAACTCAATTAATTTAAACAATGAAGAAAATAAAGATATGCATATATCTTTAGATGAGTCGCAAGCTCACAGTGATATCCATTTAAGTGGAAAGGGAAGTTATGACGCAAGCCCATCAGTGGATCAGCCGGAGTAAATCTTCAATGTATAAGGCAGATATAAAATGTTAAGTCTTTAATCAACTTTTTATAATATATAGAGAAGACAAATCTTCAATATATAGTGCAAATATAACGGAGCAAATCTTGGATTAGACTGAGTAGACCTTCAATATATAGTGCAAATACAACGGAGCAAATCTCTAATTCACTCAAATATAAAGTAGTAAATCTTCAATGTATACAACAAGTTAAAACTTCAATGTATCTAAAAATAAAATATTTCATTGAAAGATCCAATTGATTCCAGTTTTCAGGAGAAAATGCTTTATAATTAATGTAAAGATACATTAAAAACATGAAATTATATATACAAGGTATTGATGGTAGAGTTGGGTTACGCGTTTATTATGCGGCTATTAAAACACACGAAATCCAGGTTCTTAGCATACCTACTAAATACAAAGTTAATTCTGAGGTTAATGCAAATACAAGATCCAGTTCTGGAGTTGTCATGAAATCAAGTAATGGAGCATCAGAAGCAGAATTAATTAATCAAGCCAACGTTTTAATAGATTTTTCTAGTGCCGAAGGGATAGATAATTTCATAGAAATGAAAGATAAGGTAATAATACTGGGGGTAACTGGTGCCAAAGATCCAGAAGATTACAAGCATAAAATATACACTCTCGCAAAAAGCAATAGAGTTTTTTATTGTGCAAATATGAGTTTTGGAATTCACTTAGTGAAGAAATTAATGAAAGAGATTCAAGAGTTTTACAAAAATTTAGGAATAGTAAATGATATTTTAATTACAGATGTTCATCATAAAAGTAAAAAAGATGCTCCATCTGGCACAGCTAAAATGTTAGGTAAGTTAATAGAAGATCAAGACAGATTGACTTCTAGTTCAGTGAGATTTAGTGACCATATTGGTTCCCACAGTGTTACTTTTGATAATCCAAATGAAGTTATTGAAATAAAACATAGCTCAAAAAGCATAGATACTTATGCTAAAGCAAGTCTTACTATAGCAGAAGTGTTATTAGATAAACCTAATGGTTTTTATAATATGGATAAAATCATAGAAATGATGATTCGTAGATAATTCAATTTCTACATTACATCAAATATTGCATAAAAAGCAAGCTATGGATAAAATCATAGAAATGATGATTCTTGGATTGATAAGTCAATAGAAAGTTCTTATAAAGTTTTTATACAGTCCAATGATGATTCTTGGATTGATAATTCAATAGAAAGTTCTTATACAATCCAATGATGGTATATTAAAAAATATGATCAAAAAGCAAGTTTTAGAAGAAAAACATGTCAACTTATAGTAAAAAAATTTTATAATATCAAGATAATGTCAATATTAAGAATCTTTTATAAAGCCTAGAGTCACATGCTTGGAACAAAATACTAACATGCTTGAATTAAGGTAAAATTTTAACTTGATATCTCGCAATTCAAGTTTATACTTATCTAAATAACTAAAAGATTATAATAATGTATTGTGGAATAGTGGGACTACCAAATGTTGGTAAGTCAACTTTGTTTAATGCTTTAACTAAGACTTCTATAGCTCAAGCAGCTAATTATCCTTTCTGTACGATAGAGCCTAATATTGGCATTGCTCACATATATGATGAAAGATTACAAAATTTGGCTAAAATCGCTAAATCTCAAAAAATTATCACTTCTTACATAGAGTTTGTAGATATTGCTGGTTTAGTAGAAGGCGCAAGTAAGGGTGAAGGACTTGGAAATCAATTCTTAAGTAATATAAGAAATGTAAACGTTATAGTTCAGTTGGTACGATGCTTTGATGATAAAAATATTTTACATGTTCACGGTAAAGTAGATCCTAAGTATGATATTGAGATCATAAACACTGAACTAAAATTAGCTGACTTAGAGTCAGTTCAGAAAAAAATTACATCCTCAGAGAAAAAAGCACGCATATCAAAGAATGCAGAAACAATTGAAGATCTGGAGATACTAAATGAATGTAAGAATACATTATTAGCAGACGAAATGATTTGTATCAAATTTAATGAAATTAAAATGTCCAATATGAAAAAGTTTGGTCTTTTAACGTCTAAACCAATAATTTACGTTGCCAATGTTTCAGAAGACTGTTTGTCTACTGGAAATGCTTGGTCTGAGTCTATTAAAGAATATTCTAACGATGTTATTTTGGTATCAGCCAATGTGGAGGAAATGATAGCTAATATTGAAGAACCACAAGAAGCAGAAGAATATATGAATCAATTAGGCATTAAAGCATCTGGTTTATCAAGAATTGCTAATGCATGTCAAGAAGCTTTGGGTTTACAAACTTTTTATACTATTGGAGAAAAGGAAGCTAGAAGTTGGCAATTTAAGAAAGGGACTCTAGCTCCAGCTGCAGCAGGTCTCATACACACAGATTTTGAAAAAGGTTTTATTAGGGCTGAGGTAATATCTTATGATGATTACATCCAATATGGTGAACAGGGCGCCAAAGCAAATGGTAAAATGAAATTACAGGGTAAAGATTATGTAATGCAGGATGGAGATATTGTGCATTTTAGATTTAATGTTTAATTTGATATGAAAAAAATTGTTTATATTGTAAGCACTTATTGTGCAATGACTACTTATTGTGTATTCGGCTATAATTTCGACCAAATAAGTTCTAAGTTTCGGTCTTTAGATACACCAACAATTAACGTTTCTTCAAGTAGGGCTAAAATAGGTGTGATAGATTTAGATTACATCCTTACTAACTTGACATACATTAAAAACATGAACCTCAGATTAGAAGATACTTTACGAAAAGCTGAGGCTAAGTTAACTAATTTAGAATCTCAATTGAAGAATGAATACAAGATCGGGGCAAATAAAACTAATGTTTCTCAGGATGAAATTCAGCAAAGTGCCAAAATATACAATGATAAAGTAACTGAATATCAGCTTCTTCTTCAAGAAGTAAAATCTAAACTCAGTAGCATTAGAGCTCATAATCTTAAGGTTATCAAGACAGCAATCTCAGAAGCAATAAAAATTGTATCAACTAGGGAAAGTTTAGATTTGGTTTTATACAAGGAGCATTTAGCTTTTGTATCTAATGATTTGGATATTTCAACTGAAATAATGAAAATAATTGAAAAACAAACCTTAAATTTTCGAGATGAAAAGGAAGTATTAAACGACTTGGTGTAATTACGAGAGGTGTTGGATGATCTTTTTAGTATGATTTGGGCGTGGCGCAGAGTCTTTTTGATATGTATGCTGAGCATTATGTGATTTATGACCCTGGACTGGTATAACTGGGGCGCGTTGATGCAATTTTTAGGCTCTAAACAAGTCTTTTTGATATGATTTGGGTGCGATGTATGATCTTTAGAGGCATCCAGGTGAGCTTTTTGCTATGCATGCTGAGCATTATGACCTTGGACTAGTTAACTGGAGCGCGTTGATGCAATTTTTAGGCTCTAAACAAGTCTTTTTGATATGATTTGGGTGCGATGTATGATCTTTAGAGGCATCCAGGTGAGCTTTTTGGTATGATTACGGAGCATTTAGATGATGAGGCATTGTGTGATTTATAACGGTTAATGAGCTTTTTAGAATAATTGGGGTATTTAATAGTCTTAATTCAAGTATTTAATTTATGATTTTAGGAATTGGAACGGATATTCTATTGATAGATAGAATTAAAAAAGTTCATGATAAATATGGTGTTCGATTTGCCAATAAATTGCTGACAGCGCACGAGTTGCTGGAGTTTAAACAACAAATTGACCTAAGTCAGCAAGCTAGGTTTTTAGCAAAGAAGTTTGCGAGCAAGGAGGCAATCTTGAAGGCTATAGGAACTGGAATTTCTACTCAATGTAACTTTAATGACATAGATATTAGGCATGATTCCTTGGGCAAACCAATAGTACGTTTAAGTAAAAGGGTTCATGAATTTTTAGATCGCTCTAGAAATAGCTTTACTGAAAAAAATAGAAGCATTGAAGCAGAGGTTAAGCAATCTATTCAAGTATTACTTAGTTTGTCCGATGAAAACAATTTAGTATCAGCTTTTGCAATTTTACAAATTATTTAAGATTTTTATACATTTTAGTCTTAATTTTATTGTATAACTCTACTGATCTCATCAGCTAAGCGTTAGTCACTGTGAACGCGACTGCCTCTGATCTTGTGCTTTCGCTAGGCAATTATCATGATTTTTTTTAGTTAAAGGTCCCATAATAGGATGTTGCTCAAAGGCTTCTTTAACGCCTCTATCTACTTTGTTACCTTTGGCTTCTTGGGACATAGCATAAAATGCAGCCTGGGTGTGGCCTACAGCTTTTTTATGCATTTGATGATCCTTATGGGCGTCTTTAGTCATCTTTGTAGCAGCGGCTAGAGAATGAAAGACCTCTTCACTAAGCCCGATTGGGCAATTATTATAATACGCTTTACCATCTTTTGTTGTAACTTTTGAAGGGTCGGGTGAGCGCATTACAGCCTTGCCATTCAGAATAGCAATCTCAAGGCGCGTAACAACTTTACCATCTTTGTTTTTAACTGGTATTTTGATATTGATGCAGTATTTATTTAAAATTGATGGATCATTCCCCACATTAATTAACAGATTACCATCTTTACTAATTTGAACTTTGAGAGTTCGGCCGTTGTTTGGCCCAGTGCTGTTTCTTGGCGTAGTGCCGTTGTCCGGTAGAGTTATGGTTGCTTCTTTTGCTACATTCTTGTTGATACTATTATCTGTATCAGGTGGTGTGGTAAATTCTATCTTTTGAGGCTCTGCATCTTTAAATATTTTTTCATAATTAAACGCCCCAAGTTGATACCAGCTGCTTTTTAGATTTTTGGAATAGTCCTCTTTATGCTCGTTATATTCCTTTGAGTATTCCGGATTTATATCTTCTGTATTTACATTGCGCTGAGTAAGATTAACTTCTGTGCTATCAAAATCAAGCCCTCCTTCTTTATTTGCCTCTGTCTGCGCCTGGTTAATTCCCTCTGGCTCATTTTCTTCCCTATGTTTTATATCTTCTCGCTCTTTTTCTAAATTAGAATCAAAGCTATTGATTTGTTCATCAAGTTCTGATTTAAAACTTCTTATAGAATTTCCAAGTGCTGCACAAAGCTTTCCTTTCTCTTTGTCAGGTTTATCTTCATTGGCTTGTGTTATAAAATTATCAAACAAATTAATAAATTTTTCAATTTTTTCCTCTTGTTTTTTTATATATGACAGAAGAAAAGTTTCTTCCTTTAATGACATGTTTGTTATAAATTCTCTTAAATTGCCATATTGAGTTTTTGAAATTTTTAAAATCTCTTGATTTTTTTGAGCTGTTGTTGCTTTATCAGGATACCATGAATCATTATTAAGCATATCTTTACTTATCAGCGCTATTTTTTTTAATAATGCTTCATCAATTTTTTTTATATCATCTTTGATGATATTTTTATTATCTACTGTATCAGTTGATTGCATAAATACATTTAATTGAATAATATTCAATTATAAATTGAATATTAGTAAATATACTATTATGAATCTGAATCTAATATATAAAAATTTAATCAGAAGCTTAAAAGTTACTTAAATATTATCTAATGTGTATACATCAGTATCACCGCTGATTTCAATAAGTTTAGGATTATCAGGATAATTGGTTTCAATAGATGATGATTTAGATATATCTTTTTTTGTGTACTCTACAACCTCATTTAGATATTTTATAATGTCATTTTGCACTCCTATTGTTTCTTCTTTTTTAGTCGACTCGTTCATTGCATCTATTCCTTCAGAAAACATTTTATGACACAAATTAGCTAAGTTTTGATTTTTTTCTTTTAATACTTTTACCATAGCGTTAAGCTCATTAACTTGCTTCTGCAATTTAGTTATTTCTTCAGTTTTTTGAGCATTATTTCCATTAAACAATTTTGAGAAAAAACCCATAATTCACTAATATTAATTAACTACACAATTATATTACAAGTAACTTTATTGATCAAAATATATTGGTCACGATTAGATAAACGTTTGTTATTTTGACACCTGATAAGCAGTTTTATTGTTTAAAATATGTTGGTGTAATTAGTTCGATATTAAGATCATAGGATATATTAAACAAGCCTCTTGGGACATGGATTGTGATATGGAGTAAAGTGCAAAGCCTTTATTGTGACCCACAGCATCTTTCTCAAAATTGAAATCGATATTAGACATTATATTTATATTAGTTGGAGTCAAGTTATCCTTCTTGAGCCTCCAGTCAAAGAGTCAAGTTATCCCAGCCACAGATCTCATGATCCCTCTCGATTCCACGGCCAAAGAGTTAATTGATCTCCACAGCTAAATTCCAGATTATTATGTTGATAAAGCCATCAGATATTATTAGGCATTACTAGATGTATTAGACATTATTTGTCTATATGTGCTTCTTAAAAAAGGAATCAGCAGTAAGAATACTCCACATAAAGCCAAATTCCAGATTATTATGTTGATAAAGCCCTCTTTATATACATTTAGAGTAAATAGTTTATTAGCCACTTCTGTAGTATCAACTGCAAAATACTTAGCTACGGTTCCTCCTACAGAGTTAGACGCGCCCAAGAAGAACATAAAGAACGCAAAGCTCATTCCTCTTCTACTTGGATTAGATAACTTGGAAACTTGTGACTGACCCATAGGTCCTATGAAAGTTTCACCAACGGACATAATTATAAATGCCCATAGTACATAAGCGAAAGGCACCAAGCCATCCACATGCGCCACACAACCCATGTAAAGAATTAAGAAGCATAATGGGATGCATAATAAACCAAACAAAAATCTATAAAAACTATTTTCATTATCCTTCATCTTAGACAAGCTTAAAATAAAGCCAAAAATCATCACTGTAGCTGGATTTATTGATTCAATTTGTGAAGACATAAGTGACCACTCTCTCCAATTAAACAAATTAAAAGTTAAATTTACATTTCTATCTATAAATACTTTCAATAAACCACCAAGTTGCATCTCTAAAACATAAAATGCTCCAGTAAAAAAAGCAATTATAAACATAAGAAGACTATTTTTTCTATACTCTACATCTTTAAAAAACTGGATCATGTATCCAATTATTATGGAAATCAACAAGATATCCAAGATTCCTGATTGCTTGACTGCATCTGCATAAACAAGCACGTAAGAAAATACATATGATAATCCCAATATACCAAAGAAAAAACTAATCAAGATTTGCATTTTTCTAGGTCTATATTCTTCTGGCATTTCACCAGCATTGCCCAATATATACTCAAATGATTTTAAAAAGATTAAACCAATTAACATTCCAACGGCGGCTAGACCAAATCCCCAACCCCAACCATAATCAGGACTTTGCCCTAAATGACCACAAATTAAAGCAGCAAAAAAAGATCCAACATTTACTGCCACATAAAACATGGTGTAACCGGCGTCTTTGTTGTATCCAGGGTTTTGATTGTAACATAAGCCCAATATATTGGTGATATTTCCCTTAAATGCACTGGTTCCTATGCAAATTAAAGAAAGGGCTAAAAAAACCGTGTTTGCATAACCATCTAAATGACTAACTGCCATCAAAGCATGACCAATTAACATAATTAATGCTCCAATTGTCACCGTATTTCTGGCTCCTAAAAATTTGTCTGATAGATATCCAAAAAGTACGCAACCAACATAAGAAAAAGTACCAAATACTGCGTAAGTACTATAAGCAATGCTATCTTGCATCTTCATAAAATTTATTAGATACAGTGTCAAAAGAACTCTCATTCCATAGTAACTGAACCTTTCCCACATTTCTACAAACGCCAACATCAATAAGAATTTAGGCGTTCTTGATACAACCTTGGTCTCATCACCAAGCTTTACAGAATTATTCATTTTCATAAATATTTGTTTTGTGCAAAGTTAATTTTGTAATACTTTTTAAGTTTTTAAACAATTTATGTCATATTTTAAACTACTTACAAGTTAAGTTGTTAATAACTTATAGGGCATTTTAAACTACTCACAAGGCTAAATTTTTTTTAGATATCTGCTTCACATTAGACTTTAAAAAATTGAATTTTTTAATTCCAGGTTGTAAATAGATATCTTTAAACCTAATTAATACAAGTACTCAATCCTAATTTCAACTGCTAATATACAGCTAACTGTTAAGACACAAAATTATACACCACCTAAATTGAAAAACAAATTTTTTCATTGCAAACAAATTTTCTTAAGGTTTACCTTATAGAAAGCACTTAAAAAAATTATCTATTAATGGAATAACTATAAAATATCAACCAAATATCAACTTAATCAGATACTAATATTTTTTATTATTTTTGTGGGAATTTTTCAACATATTGAAAAACAACTTTTGTATTAAAGTTTATAATATGCAAAATCTTTTCTTAAACTATATATCATATGAGAATTAAAGATCACCTAGCTTCAACATCATAGTTTAATAAGTTTCTTAAATTAGTATGATGCTCCAATCTTACTGTCGCGCCGTTAAAATCACTAGTTAAAGGACTGGAATTGCTTAAAATCATCTTTATTTGTTTTTGTCTTTCAGTAAGAATTTCAGCTAAAAATTCGTTTTTTAAAGCTTCAGATTTTTTATAAGCCTTTTTGTCACCAGCATCTGCCTTAATTTTTTGAGCTTTATATTCATTAACCTTGGCTTGATCTAACTTTGGTAAATTCATTTTGATAAAATTACCTTCCTGATCTAAAGTATAAAAATTATGTTCAGCCATTCTAAGTGCGCACATAGCATCTGTCTCTGCTTGGTCAACCATTTTTCCGAGCTTAGTACCAAATTTTGCATTCATGGCTACAGAATCTATAGCTTGTTTTAAATCAGGGGATAATTTGTTATATGAATCTTTATTCATAGCTAAAACAAATGTTGTGGAATACATTGGCATTACTAAATGCTCCGTTAAGAACTCATCAGCGTGCATTGTTTTCAACAATTCATATGGAGCCATAGCTGCTGGCATACCATGATAACGTAATTTTTCATACAAATCTTTAGCTGTCAAAAACATTGGATTCATTCCAAATTGATTAACAAATAAACTATTCATCATCTTACTAGAGGTTCTAATAGTGGCACCTTTAAAATCTTTAAAATTATGATATTTGTCTGCATCTTTAAAGTGTAAAGTAGTTCCTGCCTCACCATGAACCATCAAAACCTTAACATTCTTAAATTCGTCTGCGTCTTTTATGGTTTTATAGTATTTTACTAAGGCTTTGTTTAAATCAACCGCACTACTAGCTATCATTCCAGCATCACCTATTGGTTCCATGGATTTAAGTTTATGGCAATAAGGAGCTGAAACCCAAATAATATTAGCTAAACCCCCTTCTTCTAGTTGATCCCACATATCTTCTATCTTGCCGCCTAATGCTGCGCCATAATGAACTTCAAAGTTCAATTTGTTTCCAGAAGATTTTTTAACTTCATCCATAAAAGCAGAAGCAACTTTATCTCCATATGAACCTTTTGGGGTTGTAATTTGTATGTGTAAAGTATGTTGCTCATTTTTATGATTCTTTTGATCATTATGTGAAGGGTGCTTAATTTCATTAAATTGAACAGCGGGCTTCTTAGGCTGAGTTGTGTTTGGTGCCTGATTAACAACATCTTCAGCAACATCATCAGCATCAGTGACAGTAGTGCTACCAGTAACATCATTAAATTTATTATCATCTAGGGAGTTAGTGTCTACATTCTCCAATTTACTACTTTCTTTTATAGAAGAGGCATGTACAAATTGAGGTAAGTTAGAGCATGTTGCTAACAGCATAAATGCATAAGGTAAAAAATTTTTTTTCATCATTTTGGTAAAATTAGTTTTTTCAAAACACATTATAACAAAACTATTTTGTGTTTTCCAAGCTTTTCTAAGATTAAAATTAAATATTTAATTTCGAGAAAAAATGAAATGATTTCGTTGTTGTAAAGCAAAATTTCAAGTATAATTTACAGCCAATTTATGTATCTAAAATCTAAAAAGTCAATATCTTCAAATATTATTAATTTATATTGAGTAGATTTTATGACACACTTAATTTATGTATATGAGTCAATTAAAGATATTAACTATATTTCCTTACATCATTAAATTTTTTTGACTATTCAATAATCCATTTCACTCCTAATTTATCTTTAAATTTTTTTGACTGCTCAATTACTATTCAAGGCTCTAAAAAACTAAAGTTAAGTCTTCAATAATCGTTTTTTAAACTTCTAAAAACTAAAGTTAAGCCATCAAATAGCTGCTTAATAAAATTCTAAAAGCTAATAAATATTCAAACTTCTTTAACCTCTAGGAGCTTGCGATATTCTTTGGATAAAAGAACCACTGCACTAATCCAGAACATACAAACGGCTATAAACATGATAAACAGATATCCAGAAATATCAACAAAAGATGCATATGGAAATAAGCTAAAAAATATGAATTGAATTATAGCCCCCGAAGATTTTCCAATTTTTCCACCTATGATATCTACAGCCGCCTTGCCTTTGGTTTTGAGTTCTTTATTTAGTGGAATATAAGCCATTTCTTTAGTATCATCAAATAATGAATATTTGGTACCTTTCCCTACTATATTTTGTATTCCTCCCATCAAAACAACAAAGCTAAGTGCAGAAGTTATTCCTATTAAGTACAAATAGTCTTGTAAAAAAACAGCTGAGTAGAACAATGAGCCACCAATTAGAATTGCAATTGGCGCACATAAAGCTGATGCCATCCAACCAAGTCGCCTAATACTAAAGTTGGCTATAATACTTATGAATATAGTCATACATCCCGTATAAAACAAGACATTAGTTTGATAATAAATCAAATCTGCTGAGTTTGAATATAATTCTTTGGCTTTAGACATCCAAAGACCTTCTATCAGATTGATTGACATGCTGTAAGAAATTGTGAGAATTGAAATTAAGGCTAGATATTTGGATTTGACTATGACCCTAAAACTTTCTTTCAACGAAAGCTTCAAAGGCTCATTAGCTACTCTGGCTACAAACTGAGTATCTTGTACAATTGTTTTATCTATATAGTAATGTATTGCTAAAACCAAAAGCCCTATCCCAAAAGCTCCAATCAAAAGTGATTTATAAACTATTTCACCAGGGTCACCTGATAATGTAATTCCAAAGTTATTTGGGTTAGATAAAAACGGCACAACGTATTTACAACATAGCATATTAGTATGTCCAATCACACCAATTAAAGGATAAAATTTAGCCGCTTCATCTGGAGCAGTAATTTTATTTGCCAAATGCCAAAAAAGCAAGGTAAACACTATCATGGGGTATAACTCTCCTGTAACATACAAAAGAACATAGATCCACTTACCATACATTTCTATAAACCATCGGATATATGGATAAGAAGCAATTAAGCTTTTGACATATTCTGGATCGGGATGTAAACTTTCTTTATTAGGCAAAATAAACAAAGCAAATGCTAAAAACAAAAAGATAAAAAATGTAAAAATTATTCTAAAGACCCATTCAGTAGACATTTTATTGCACATTTTGGCATAAATTAAGCAAAACAACAGCCCTGCTGGCATTTCAATATAAAGCTTAATGAAACTAATAACTTCTGGTCCTATATTTATGGAAACTATACTGTCTTTTACAATCCTAACCACATTTTGATCTAAAAGAATTAAAAACATCATCAACGCCATAGCAAAAAATTTCTTAGCATCTTTTTTTATAAAAGAAACCCATGAAGACGAATAGTTTTGGTGCTGGGTCATATTGTTCTAGTCCTAGGAAAAATATAGCTATATTCATAGCTAACTAGTCTCATTTTACCATGAAACAAATTAAAGTTAATATTTTATATTGCACAACTTTTCACTCATGAACTCTAAAATAAATATGTTATTGGAAACGATATCCAAAACCCCCAACTTTGTTTCTAGAAACATAACAGAGGACAATAATCGTATTTTAGTACGCAATTTGGCCAAGAAATATCAGGAATATGTTTTCAAGGATTTAAATCTTGATATTGAACTAAACAAAATGACATGTATTATAGGTGATTCTGGAAGCGGGAAATCAACCTTGTTGCATCTTTTGGGCGGGCTAGATAAACAATCTTGCGGTCAAATAAGATTTCCTTTTAAATTAAATGTATTTGATCCATTGTTGCGCGCCAAGCATTTAGGATTTGTATTTCAAAGTCACTATTTAATTAATGATTTTACTGTACTTGAAAATGTAATGTGTCCTGCCTCCATTTTACATTCAAGCGACCTTGCAAGGGAATTGGCTATAAAAGCATTGGAGCAGACAGGCGTTAACCATTTGTGCAATAGAAATCCAAATCAACTATCTGGTGGCGAACAGCAAAGAGTTGCAATAGCAAGGGCAATAGTTAATAGACCTCAATTTTTATTAGCAGATGAACCAACTGGTAATTTAGACTCGAATAACGCAAGGAAAATTCTTGGTTTATTTTTACATTTGAGAGATATTGGCGTTACCGTAATATTGGTTACACACAGCGAAATGGTTTATCGTAATGCTGATATTGTATATAAAATTAACGAAGGACAAATAGCTCGATTAAATAAGAACGAAATGTAATTTTTTGTGGTATAACATTGGTATTATTTATTTAAATTGAACTATATGAAAAAAATCATCAATATATTAGTAAATGAAAAAACATTTTCAATGTTTTTATTAGCAGGCGGTATTGCATTAGCCGGCTTCAGTCTCGGAGACTCAATATTAAAATCTAAGCTACTCGAGCGACAAGTATCTGTTAAAGGACTTGCAGAAAGAGAAGTTATGTCAGACTATAGCACTTGGACCATAACAGACAATGTTACAGGTGGTGATTTACTTGCATGCTATAGTAAAGTTGAATCGAACAAAAATTTAATTATTGATTTCTTAGTTCAAAAAGGTTTTAATAAAGATGAAATATCTTTAGGAAACTATAGAGTCACTGACAGATTGGCTAATTCTTATAGAGAACCAGGTGTAACTGAAGAATTTCGATATACCATAAATTTTCCAATTACTTTACGAACCTCAAAAGTGGAGTTAGTAGAAAAAACATCTCAATCTCAAAGCGAACTCACTCAAAAAGGAATTGTTTTTGATAATGAAGGGCCATATTATGCATTCACTAATTTTAATGACCTTAAACCTGAGATGTTATCAGAGGGTATAAGAAATGCTAGAGTGGCAGCCGAGAAATTTGCAAGTGATTCAGGTAGTCGTGTTGGGCAGTTGAAGAAAGCTAATCAGGGAACTTTTATAATAGGCCCGGTTGATTCCGTTGATGCTGGCAGTGAATATGATAATGCTTATTATGCTAAAAAAAGTCTTCGTAAAAAGATTAGGGTGGTAACTACTCTTGAGTATTTTTTGGAGAATTAATAAGCTTTCAATTTTTCTTTAGAATTTTCAGCTTTTGTAGTAGATGCTTTTGATGCTTGAGAATTAACTTTTCAACTTTTATAATAGGCCCAGTCGATTCTGGAGAATTAATCCTTCAACTTTTATAATAGACCCAGTCGATTCTGTTGATGCTGTAAAACGAATCCTTCAGTAACAACTTATAAATTTTATTTCCTATGGAGCCTTCAAATTTTATAATAGGCCCAGTCGATTCTGTTGATGCTGTAAAACGAATCCTTCAACAACAACTTATAAACTTTATTTCCTATGGAGCCTTCAGTAACAACTTATAAATTTTATTTCCTATAGAACTTCTAAGATAATGTTTTAGAATCTTAATATATCAAGATTTTTTATAGAATCTTCCTGATTTTTTTAAATAAAAGTTATTATTTTGCCGGGATTTTTAATTTCATCGTCAAATAATTATTTAGACTTTAATTTTCTAAGAATTACGACTGAACTAACAAAAATATCAACTCAGTAAATAAAAATTGTTTCTTGAGAAATAAGATTCGCGTCTAAATTAATAAAAAACTCAGATCAATACTTAAGTAAACTTGATGTATAATTTTAAGTTAGCAGCCATGGCGGAATTGGTAGACGCGCGACTTTCAGGTGGTCGTGACCCTAAAGTTATAAGAGTTCGAGTCTCTTTGGCTGTATATTTTATTGACAATGACTTGAAATAATGTTATCAACCAATATAGTCTAATGCAAAAACATCTAAATATTCGCTTATCAGTATATCTTTTAAATCTGGATATTCAATTAATAAATGCTTGAATTGTGGATCATGTGACAAGCCCAAATCTGATATATCTCCCTCTTTTTGCTTTTTCATAAAAGTTTTTATATCTATAAGAGAACTTATAGGAATTGGTTTATTAGATTCTATTTTACACATTACCTCTATTTTACTCACCTGATTTAAATGACCCATTTTTATTATTTCTTTTAGTAATTGTATGGAAGGCTTAGCTTGTTCCAAGGGTATTTTTTTTGGTATTAATATTCTATTAAATAAATCAGACTCTTTGACACGATCACCAAAAGTGTCATAAAATAATTTATTTCTTATATGATATTCATGAGAAAAATCAATCATTAAATTTTTATCTGCGAAGTATATTCCTTTTGCACCATTTATTACTTCATTGTAACTTAAGTTGATAATAATGGATTTTTTTTGCCCATTGATATTATTGTCAACCTCAAAATCAAACATAATATTTTTTATATATTCCGGTTTTTTATCAAATGAATTTTTTTTCACCTTAATTTTTGTTTCTTGTACCCTAATTTTTTCATTAATAAAAATTTTCTTATTAGGGGCATAAAAAAGCAAATCATTGATATAATTTTTACGCAAGCTAATTATTGCACTTTCTTTGTCTTTAGTACAATTTTTAATATTTTTTTCAGAAAAATTTATTATAGTGGATGTAGATTTTGAATCTATCTCATCAATTTTTGTTGTTAAAAAACTATTAGATAGAATTTTAAAATTATTTTCTATAAACAAAGTAGAAGAAGAGCTTTTCTTTTTAACGTCAGTAAATAAATCATTCATGCAATAATTATCACGCACTATATTCCTATCTCTAACACAAAAGTCTACTAATATTTTAGTAGTAGGACAAGGAATTACCATAACATTCTTATATAAAATAGTGCCAATTTTGATAACATCATATTCATTAGTATGAGTATCGAAAATTTTTTTCAGCTTTATTAAACTTTTATTAAAATTATCTGAATCTTTTACTTTATCATGTTCAATATACGATACATTTGTATTCTCATAATTAAATGCATCTTTGTCAAAAGAAGATAAACTGCTTACAAATGTCATTTTTACTGCTTTTTTATCTTTTTCCAGATTTATATTCCAATGTAAAGAGGGCTTAAGGTATTTTATTTTTGATAAGTTTTTTTGTCTGAAGGTTTGTATTGAGCAATATATTTTATCGCCTGTTTTAAGCGTGGACAGGCCAGACTGTTTTATTATTTTTAATTTTTTAGCTTTTCTTAAATAAAAATCACTACCTTGTAGTAAAAAAAACTCATTCATAATGTGATTTAGTTATAAAGACAGTTAAATTATATCATAAACAAGTATTTGTGTTACAATATAGATATAAAAATAGATAAACTGTAATAAAAATACAATATTATATAGTTTAAATCAAGTTACCAATGTTGCAAGAATTCAAGTCTCTTTGGCTGCATTTTATGAAATTGTTTTTACTTTAAAGTGCACTTTTTTTAAAGCACCTTTGTTTTAGTTTATTTTTAGTTTATCTTTTTAAGATATTTTTTATATATTCACCTTAGTATAAAAAAACTACTAAGATTTATTTTTGAATTGAATAAAAAAATTTATATAAACATTTAAGTTTGAATATATTTGTATTTATACATTTTAGATTAACTAACTCTGCGTTACATAAGATTTGATTCCTGCGTTACATAAGCTTTGATGAACATATTTTTATTTATAATCTTTTATGTCCTCTATTTTGGTTTAAACCAATTAACATAATGACAAAAAACTTATTTATTCAGATTAGATTGACGAATTCTGAAGGACATAAACTTTGTTTAATATTCTATGTTTAAATTAATACGCATATTGATGAATTTTCGCCGCCTAAATTTTGTGCAACATTTTCATGGGATGCATCAAAAATATCATCGTTAATATTTCCATCATAATTGCCATTATTGTTATTTTTAAAATTGGGTGCGTAATCTATAGAAGGAAATAATTTATTTACTACATCTTTTAGTGGAATACTAGTATTTGCAGAAATAGAGTCATTTTCGGATGTTTTAGACGAGAGTAATTTTTCACAAACAGTTTCTTTTAATGGAATAAATTCTTTAGATATTGTTTTGATTGAAAAATCTATAGATACATCTTTCGGTTTTTTAAATTCAGTAATAGTAGATATTATTTCTTTAGTTGCAAGTTTTTTCAAATTTATTTTACAGCCGCCTTTGATTTCTAAAATATGATTCTCTAATGTTACTTGACCTATATTGTCCACATGATTAGAGTTTTTACTCGATATATTTAGACAAAGAAAACTAGTCATTTTTTTATTGGAGGAAATTTTGAAATTAATACTAAAGTTCTTATGCTCACGACCAATCTGATCTAGAATTGGTATAAAAGAATTTGTTTTTTCAACATATACATTCTTGTTGATAAAAATCTTTTCAGGCATCTCATGATCTCGTATTTCAGAAAGAAAAACTCTACTATTATGCCCTACCCATAATTCCATTTTTTGATAATTTATGTTTGAAGGCGCACTAGTAAAAAAGTCTACAATATGGTGGCTTGAAGTAAGCTCGGTGTTTTTATTAATAACATTATTCTTTGGAGAAACTTTAACAATTGTTTCTGGTCTTTCTATTGTTTGAAAGCTCAAATCTGTAAAAAAACTTGGTATGCAGTATTCGGTTCCAGAAAAATGGTTAATATGTTTTTCTCCACCATTAAAGTAGGAGAAATTTACTTTAATCTTATCTGCGCAGTTAAAAGTAGCTTGATGTTTAGATAAATAAAAGTTTTTATCTATATTTTTATCTATTAAATATTGAGATTCTGAATTTATTAATGCAAATAAATCTTTAATAATTTCAGGTTTAATATATAAATTTTGATTTCTTTCAATATTTTCATTAATATTTTCATTTTCTTGATAATGCGCACTACTTGTGCATAATAAAGTAGTTGTTATTTTAGCATCCTTTTTTTCAACTTCTAAATAAGAATACATTCCTGGCTTTAACCAAAATTCGTTCTTAAATTCGCTCTCATGATAAGCAGAAAAAAAAGAAAAAGTTGAACAATAAATTTTTTCATCTTCATTTAATTCGTACGAAATTAAATTTTTTAATTTTATTTTTTCTTGTTTTGCATAATTGGCCCCATGAGCATTGCTTGATATTAAATGAAATTCATTCATTGTTTATAATTGATTTTTAATTAGATATATAAATCATATCACAAAAACTTAAAATATGTTTTTTAATACATATTTACTATTATAAAATTACTGCTACTTTAAAACCAATTAAACATCTATTCTAAGCCAATTAAACAGCTAAAACTAATAAATTTAGTGATTTTTTTGTATATTAGGAGCATATAAATTTGACAAATTTGATTACTTTTATAAAATTCAATTTAAGAGAGTTTTAAAACGTAATGAAATATACATTACACAGCGTTTGTTAAAACCTCTTGCTTAAGTTTTTTCTTCTTTTCAGCCAAAATTGAACTATATATTTAGTAATATCTAAACACTAATTCATAAAAAAGTTACTACTTTTATGATACGGGCCGCAGCGATAATCAGCTCATTGGCTGTTAAAACTTTTTCAAAAAAATTTTCTATCGTTAAGCATCCATATACAATGTTTGTTAAAACTTTTTGCTTAAATTTATTGCTGCCAAGCATCCATAGACAAGTGCACCATACCATATTTTTTCAAAAAAATTTTCTGGCCCCAAAAGCACCCATATACAATGTTTGTTAAAACTTCTTGCTTAAATTTATTGCTGACAAGCATCCATACGAAAGTGCACGATACCATATTTTTTCAAAGAAATTTTTATACTTTTTAGTAGTTTCTTCTGATTCAGTAAAGTGACTTTCTTCATCTAATAAAAATTGTTTAATATTTTTATGCAATTCTTGATACCTATTGAACAAAGCGATATTTTCTTTAACGGATAAATTATATAATTTGCTGTATTCTTCCAATTTTTCAACTTGGAATTTATAGTGTTTTTTGATTATTTCTTCTACATGATATGTCGCAAAAATAGAACCTAAATAATACTTAGTCCAGACTTTTTTTGATAATTTCATACTATATACACCAAAAAATTCAGATAATTCTTTCCACAGCACCATAAAAATTGAAGGGGAGATGTCAAATTCCTTGACAGCTTGTTTAAAATATTCAAAATGAGCTGTTTCTTGTGACAAAATTTTATCAATCATTACAATATGTTCACATCGATTTAAAGAATTATATGATTCGCTCGATTTATAAGGCTCGTTTGATTTAAAATCTTCTTTTACAAAGTCATTAGTATCAATTTCCTTTCTATCAATTAAGTTTGAATTTTTAGCTTTAAGTAAGTGCAACACGCATTTATGTCCTGCAAATTTATCATCAAGCAATAGCGAATTGCTCAACGTATCCAAATTTTTGGATTTATATGAGTCATCAACACGCCCTCTTCCAAAATCATTGGTGCAATCTTCCTGTTCACATCGATTTACAGAATTATGTGGTTCACTCGATTTAAAATCTTCTTTTACAAAGCCATTGAATGAATCATCAATGCGCTCACTAACGCATTCGCAATTCTGTTCTAAAAACTTTTTTTGAGAAGAGTATATAATTACAGCCGCCAACTCTCCGGCCAAGTTTACTCTTATACTAGAAGATATGAAATTATCTATGTCTTTTTTAAAAATTGGTCTAGGCATGATTATTACCGAAGTATTCTAGTGACGCATTATTCTGACCTACCTCTTCAATCACATTAACATTCTCTATTTGTTGATCATACTGATTCGCTTCTTTCGCCACATTAATATTTTCTATTTGTGGATTATTTTGATCCGCTTCTTCCGCCACATTAATATTTTCTATAGTTGGCCTCTCTAAGTTGCTGCTATCTTCCATGTTTTGATCCTCCATGTTCTCATGTTTTATTTTACCATCTTCTATATTCTGATGAGATTCATTGTTATCCTCCATCTTTTCATCTTTATTCTCATGTTGCTTTAAAGACATATCTTCATCTCACATTCTTTCAATTTCCATGTTTTGATCCTCCATGTTCTCATGTTTTATTTTACCATCTTCTATATTCTGATGAGATTCATTGTTATCTTCCATCTTTTCATCCTGCGGTTTCATTTCTTGTATGGCTTCATTATCTTTACTATTGCCTTGAGAACCAAAAGGATTAAAAAGTTGTTTCAGGGTATTCTCCATTTCATCTTGATTTTTAGCTGCCATAAAAAACTTTATTTTTTATTCAGATATTTGATAGTGATAAATTTTCGCCACATAAACTTTGTCCAAAATTCTCATAGGATGTATCAGAATTATCATCACTAATAATAGTTCTCATGTCAGAATTATCATTGTTAATATTTTCATCATAATTATCATTACTCTTATTTTTAAAATTAGGCGCGTAATCTATAGAAGGAAATAATTTATTTACCATATCTTTTATTGAAATATAGTTATATATGACTATTTTAGACGAGAATAATTCTGAACTCCTACCTTCTTTGAATGGAATAAATTCTTTAGTTTCTTTGAACGAAATACATTCTTTAGATATTGTTTTGATTGAAAAAGATACAAATACATCTTTTGGCCTGATAGATTCAACAATAGTAGATATTGTTTTTTCAGGTGAAAGTTTTTTCAAATTTATCTTACAGCCGCCTTTGATTTCTAAAATATGTTTCTCTAATGTTACTTGGCCTATATTGTCCGGATGATTAGAGTTTTGACTAAGTATATCTAGACTAAGAAAATTAGTCATTTTTTTATTGGAGGAAATCTTAAAATTAATACTGAAGGTCTTATTCTCATGACCAATATGATCTTGAACTGATATAAAAGAATTTGTTTTTTCAACATATACATTCTTGTTGATAAAAATCTTTTCAGGCATCTCATTATCTTTTATTTTAGAAAGAAAAACTTCATTAATATGCCTTGCTGACCATTCTATTCGTTGATAATATACGTTTGAAGACTCATTGGTAAAACAATCTGCAATATGATAGTTTGCAGTAAAATTAGTGCCTTTATCAATAATATTATTCTTTGGGGAAACTGTCACAATTGTTTCTGACTCCTCCATTGTTTGAAAACTCAAATCTGTAAAAAAACTTGGTATGCAGTCTTGGGTATTTCCAAGATTATTGACATGCTTTTCTCCACCATTAAAGTGGGAGAAATTTACTTTAACTTCACCTTTGTAGTCAAAAGCAACTTGATGTTTAGATAAATAAAAATTTTTATTTGCAAAATATTTACATAATGCATCTAAATCTTTAATAGATTCAGGTTTAATATATAAATTTTGATTTTTTTCATAGTTATTTTCGATTATTGCAGAATACGTATTACTTGTGCATAATAAAGTAGTTGTTATTTTAGCATTCTTATTTTCAACTTCTAAATAAGAATAAGCCCTTGGCTCTATTCTATAAGAAGTTCCAGTTTGTGATAAGTCCAATGAAAAATTTGAACAAAAAACTTTTTCACCTTCATTTAATTTGTAAGAAATTAAATTTTTTAATTTTATTTTTTCTTGTTTTGAATAATTGGCTCCATGCGCATTGCTTGATATTAAATGAAATTCATTCATTCTTTATAATTGATTTTTAATTAGATATATAAATCATATCACAAAAATTTTAAATGTTTTTTCTAATACATATTTACTATTATAAAATTACTGCTATTTTAAAGCCAATTAAACATCTATCCCAAATCAATTAAACAGCTAAAATTAATAAATTTAGTAACTTGTAACTATATTTAAAGCATTTAATAAGATTTGGTTTAAAAATTACGGTATTTTTAAATAAAAAAGGTTTCATTACGGTATTTTTAAATAAAAAAGGTTGCATGATGTAAACATCAGTTTATTATATATCTTAGTTTCCACTACAGGTCACAGAGAAGATTAATACCTTCGAAGTAAATGAATTTTTCAGGAGCTGGGACGTTAGGGGGCTAGGTAATTAAAGAGTTAAGGAAATCAATAGCTCAGGAGTTAAGGAAATCAAGAGTTAATAACTCAGGGGGTTAGGTAATTAAATAATTAAGGAACTCAATAGCTCAGGAGCTCAATAGCTAACGAATTTTATATAAAATATGTTTCAAAAAAAGTCTTCGGCCTGTTCAATATTGGCAATATTACCTAATGCTTGATTTAACTCATCATTTATTTCATTATCTTTTGTATTGTCATAAAAAATATCGAATAATTCTTCTTTTGACAATACATCTTTTTGATTTAATTCTTCTTCTTGTGACACTGCATACTTTTTACTTAATTCATTAGAGAATAATAATTTATTTAAAGCAAAATTTTTCTTAAGAGTTTTAGATGTTGAGCTCAATCTTATATCATAAATAGTATTTATGCAAGTATTTAAAATTTTGCATGCCATATCTCTTGATGATATTGATTCTTTTAAATTGATTGTATCAAAACTTTTTTTTTCGAAGTTATAGATATTAATAGTGTTATTTTTTATATCAAAAAAGATCTTATGTGAATCTTCTGATTTACTATTCCCACTCTTGAAGCTGATAGAAAAAAAACTATTAGAACAAGGATTTTTTTCCGATTCAGGTTTAATAAAGGTTAATGTGATATATAAACTATTATCAAGCACCATACCAGAAGGACGTTGTGCGTGAGATTTTTCTATGTAAAGATCTTTTTTGATAAAAACTCTTTGAGTTATTGGATTATAGTTTTGAAATACAAGTACATTGCCCATATAATTGTCTATGTCAATCATGTATTCACGTTCGTTGTCTGCATTATGATTGTCTATATCAATCATGTGCTCATGTTTTCTATCAACCATCGCTTTTTTATCATTCCGATTATCGTTGCAGTCAAATATAGGGTTATATTTTTTTTCATTACAAAATCTTAAAGCAGTTTTTAATTTTTTATTTTGTAACTTTTCATCATTAAAATTAATAATTTTAATACTATGTTTAATCTTTTTATATTGTTCAGAATCAGTTTTTAAAGTAAATATATAATTTTCGCCTAATTTAGATTCAGATATTGATTTAGCAAATGTAGGAAAGTTAGCAGAATGATTCTCGATACCAAGTTTTTGTTGCTTCCATAAATCTTTTCGACTAAAATAACAATTATAAGAGTTACAATTAAATCCAGAAAAAGTTGTTATAATGGCAGGTTGCGAACATTGAAATTCTAGTTTATATGTGCATAATAATTTTGTAAGATATTCAAAGTCTTTGTCTTTTTTATTGAAAATTTTTAATAATTTTTCAAGGTTTAGAATTTTATCACTATCAACATACAAATTTTTATCAAGATTTTTAGTACAGCATGTGGTTTCAACATCTATCACATCTAAATTTTTAAATATTATTTTTTTAGACTGTTTTTCAACTTTTGAAATATTAACATTACTGAGATAATATTTATTACTGAAATAATTCATTTTTTGAAAAGTGAGACATGTTGAAAAAACAACTTTCCCATTTGTTAAGGGATAATATCCACTTTTTTTAAGTTCTTTTTCTTTTTATGCTTCTTTTTTTCTTTTTATTCCTAATGAATCGGCATCATAACTAGCCATCAGGTAAAATTCATTCATAAAATTATTTTGATTATTTATATAACAATAACACATAAGTATCTAAATTTATTATTTATATTATTTAATACAAAGATAATTTCTAGCTAATCTAGATTTAAACCTTTAAACTAAGAAAATTCGTTAATATAACCCAAAACTTCCGTGACTTTAGTTTTGCTTTATCATAAGTAATTAAATTTGCGACCCACAAACAATATTGAATTTGTGACTAACAAACAATTGAGATAAAAGTTCGCGGCACTACAGGAAAACTACCCGCAAATCCCTACTCCTAAAGCAGAAAACAATGTGAAAAAATGTAAATGAAACTTTATTTCTTGGTCATTTGTTCCAAAACATTTCTAGGAACTGGTTCGTATTTATCAAAAACCATAGAATACGATGCGCGACCTTGAGTCATCGAACGTAAATCGTTAATATAACCAAACATTTCTTTCAACGGTACAAATCCAATCACAAGACTCGCATTTCCAATAGCGTCGGTTGAACCAATTTGACCTCTTCGTCTATTAATATCCCCAACCACATCACCGAAATGATCTTGTGGAGTCATTACTTCTATTTTCATAATAGGCTCTAATACAATTGCTTTTGCCTTAGGTAAAGATTCACGAAAAGCACTTTTTGCTGCAGTTTCAAAAGCTAATGCGCTTGAATCTACATCATGATATGCTCCATCAGTCAATATAATTTTGAAATCTGTAACGTGGTAACCATATTGACCACTATTTGAAGCCTCTGTAAATCCTTTTTCAACAGCAGGGATATATTCTTTCGGAATTGATCCTCCAACTATTTTATTTTCAAATACGAATCCAGCTCCTGCCTCTAGTGGCTCTATACTAAATTTAACTTTAGCAAATTGGCCTGCTCCACCAGTTTGTTTTTTATGGGTATAATCACAGTCAACTTTCTCAGTAACTGTTTCTTTAAAAGTAACCTGTGGAGCACCTGTATTACACTCTACCCCGAACTCTCTTTTTATTCTATCTACAATAATATCAAGATGTAATTCTCCCATACCTTTTAACTGGAATTCTCCAGTTTGAGAGTTTGTGGTTACTCTCAAGGATGGATCTTCTGAAGCTAATTTTATGCATGCAATACCAAGTCTATCTTGATCATTTTTCTTTTTAGCCTCTAAAGCTATTTCGATTACCGGCTCAGGTACATCTAATTTTTCTAAAATAATAAAAGCGCTATTACCTTTGTTTGCGCATAAGGTATCGCCAGTAATGGTGTACTTTAACCCAGGAATCGCAACTATATCTCCAGCATTTGCTTCCTGAATATCTTCTCTTTGATTAGCGTGCATTTTAATCAATCTACCTATTCTTTCTTCTTTATTTTTAAGACTGTTATAAACTGTCATACCCGTGCTGAGTTTTCCAGTATAAAGACGTACGAAAGTCAAATTACCAACAAATTTATCAGTCATGCTTTTAAAAGCTAATCCAGAGAATGGAGTGTCTAAAGAAATTTCCCTTGTAATCTCTTCATTATCAGCATTAGTTCCTCTAACAAATTTATGGTCAAGTGGGGAAGGCAAATAATCTATTACAGCATCAAGTAATGTTTGAACGCCTTTATTCTTGAAAGCAGAACCGCATAATACCGCAACAATAGTATTATTTACTGTACATTTTCTTATGCATTTCTTTATTTCTGCCTCAGTAATTTCTTCACCAGCTAAAAACTTCATCATTATTTCTTCATCTTCCATGACTACTTGCTCAAGCATATTGTCCCTATATTCTTTAGCTAAATCATATTCTGGCATACCTTCAACTAGATCTACTTGATCAAAATTATCACCCATGTCGTCACCTTGCCATGTAATTTTCTTCATAGTGACCAAGTCTATTACGCCTTTAAATTGATCTTCTGCTCCAACTGGTAATTGAATTGGAACTGGCTTCGAACCTAACTTTTCTTTTATATCATTAACTGCTTTTAAAAAATTAGCTCCAATTCTGTCCATTTTATTAACAAAACAAATTCTTGGTACGCGATATTTATCAGCCTGTCTCCAAACAGTTTCTGATTGAGGTTGAACCCCAGCTACAGCGCACAATAAAGCCACAGCTCCATCTAAAACCCTCATAGATCTTTCTACTTCAATAGTAAAATCCACGTGTCCTGGAGTATCAATGATATTAATACGTTTATGTTTCCAAAAACATGTTGTAGCAGCGGAAGTAATTGTAATACCCCTTTCTTGTTCCTGCTCCATCCAATCCATTGTGGCCGCTCCTTCGTGGACCTCACCTATCTTGTGTGATTTACCCGTATAAAACAATATTCTTTCCGTTGTTGTGGTTTTGCCAGCATCAATATGTGCCGCTATGCCAATATTCCTTGTATCACCAAGATGGTCTCCTATTTTTATACTCATTTTATTTATTCCCTGTTTTGCAAATTGAATATTAGATTATACTATAATTATTAATCATTTCATATCAACCATGAGTTTAAAAAAAAGCAATTCGTCGTTGAAAATATCAGATCGGGCATTAGATAATAAATCTGATAATGAGTCAACATTTAATGCAACAAACAATAAATCTGATAATGAATCAACATTCGGTATAACAACTATCAATATAAATAATTGTATTAATAGTTCTGATAATAACTTACATAACACTGGAAGTAATATACAAAACACTGGAAGCAATATACAGAACACTGGGAGAAGCTTGCATAACACTGGGGACAATCTACAGAACACTAACAATGACCCTGACAATAACCCTGACAACAGCTTGCAAAGCTCTGACAATAATTTACAAAACATTGGAAGCAATATACAGAACACTGGGAGAAACCTACATAACACTGGGGACAATCTACATAACACTGGGAGAAACCTACAAGACACTGATAATGACCCTGACAAAAGCTTACAAATCTCTGAAAACAGCTTACAAGATCCCAATAAAAGAAATTTCTTAGATTTAGTAATCACCGGATTTGGTTGTATAGGAACCGCATGTGCTATCTACCCATTTTTATCCTCATTTAATCCTGCAAAAGATACAGTAGCTAATAGTACTATTGAAATTGACTTAACGGAAATTCAAATAGGTGCCACTAAGGTATTTTCTTGGCAGGGTAAGCCTATTTTTGTGCGACATAGAACCAAAGAAGAGATTTTATTGGCCAATGAAGTTGAAATATCTATATTAAAAGATTCGGAAAGCGATGCAACTAGAGTAAAGCGCCCAGAGTGGTTGATTGTGATAGGAATTTGTACTCATCTTGGTTGTGTTCCTAAATGTCAAAAAAATGGGTGGCTGTGTCCTTGTCATGGTTCACGTTATGATACCTCTGGAAGAATTATTTCTGGTCCAGCACCAACAAACCTAGCCGTTCCACCATATGAGTTTATTAGTTCTACATTAATAAAAATTGGTTAAATGAAATGCGATAGTGCATGATTATAGTTAAATCAAACTTTACATATCAAGATTATTTTGGCTTGTTTATATTGTAATTTGATCTCAATAAATTTTATTTAATTTCAACACTATTTTTTGCTCGTGCTATTTCACTTGTGCTCGTAATATTTTGTGCTTGTACTATTTTACTTGTGCTTGATTAAATCTTGTTAAAGATATTAAGGTTTTATTAAGATCCATTAACATAAAAATTCACTCTAAAATTTTATTAAACTATATTGTTATAAAAACTTACTAAATAATTAATAATTTGATTAATTCCAACTTCCAATATATCTAAACTCTTAGTAAAAGAAATACGGATGCAGAAATCATTGCCAAAAGGTTTTCCTGAAATGACAGCCACGTGTGCTTGATATAACAATTCTTTCGTCACCTCTTCAATTGTTTTGTTAGTTTTATTCAAGAAAGGTTTTAAATTTAAAAAAATATAAAAAGCGCCCTGAGGTCTAATAAACGTAATACCAAATTCCTCTAAACACTCCAATTTCTTACACATGAACTCTTTTCTAGATAAATATGTAGCTTTGAATTGATTAATATAGCTTTGGTAGACTTTAGTATTATTATTTTCTTCATTTAAAGCAGCAATCATGGCGTATTGAACTATATTACAAACGTTACTAATTTGTTGAGATTGAATATTCTGTATGGCATTAATCAAGCTAGCATTTTTACTAACCAGCCATCCCAATCGCCACCCCATCATGGCATATTTTTTTGAAGGACCATTAATAATAATTAAATTATTTAAAAAGCTTTCATTGTGATCTGGATTTTGTATAGAAGTACAACTTTTACTTTGTATTTTATTTGGATTAAAGCCTGTATTGTGACTCAAGTTTTGTCCCGAGCTTTGAACTAAGTATTTCTTTAAGCCTTTTTGTCCTGAGACCTGATCTTGCTCCGATCCCTGATCCTGCCTTAAGCTTTGATTCGGATCTTGTCCTGAGACCTGATCTTGCTCCGATTCCTGATCTTGTTTCGAGAATTGATTCGGCTCTTGTCCCGAGCCCTGACGCTGATCTTGCTCTGAGTCCTGAAGCGGTTCTTGATCTTGTATTGAGGGTTGATCTTGTATTGAGCTTTGATTCGGCTCTTGTCCCGAGACCTGATCTTGCTCTGAGTCCTGACGCGGTTCTTGATCTTGTATTGAGCTTTGATTCATGTTTTGTGCTGAATTTAAACTTGAATCTTGATCTTGCACCAAGCCATGACGCGGCTCTTGTGCCGAGCTCTGACTCAAATCAGATAATATTTTCACCAAAGGTTTATATTTTTCTTCGTCATAGATTAAAAAATCATATATGTCATCAGCAATAATGTATATATTGTGTTTAATTGCGATCATCAAAACTTGGCTAAGAAATTCTGGATCATAAACTATTCCTGTAGGGTTATTAGGAGAGTTAAGGAGGAGAAATTTAGTCTTAGCAGTAATTGCATTTTCTAAATCTAAAACTGAAAATTGTAATGCTTCATCGCTTGGCAAGAAAACGGGCTTACCTTTAAACAACTTAATTACCGCTTCATAACTTGGCCAATATGGAGTGGGAATAATTATTTCGTCTTGATCATTTAGGGTCGCAAGAAACAAATTAAACAATCCTTGTTTGCAGCCGTTGGTCACAATAACGTCGTTTAAAGAATAAAACTGTTGATCTAAAGATATGTTGATATTTGTAGCTATTTTTCCTCTCAAATCTGGAAGACCAACTGATGATGTGTAGCGATTAGTTAAAAAATTGTCTATTGCGGCTTTAGCGGCATTTTTAATATATTCCGGAACATCTTGATCTGGCTCCCCTGCCGTTAAAGCTATAACTTCAATATTTTGACGCTTCAAGTCTTCAATTATTTTGTTTACACCTAAGGTTGCTGAGCCCTTAAGTTCCATTATTACATTTGAAAGTAAATTAGACTTTCTTAGCATATTTTCAACTGGTTTCATATTGTTAAATTAACATATAAACGGATTGGTATATTATAAATCTTTTTAGTTTTAAAAAGACACTTACTAGCCTTTAAAGACACTTAATTAAACATAAAATTAGACCTAAGAAACCTTATACCAGCAATCATTAGTAATCATTCTGTGGTAGCTTGATTATAAATTTGTGTTCTTTTAGTCAACTGATTTTAAGCTTAGATATCTTAGCTTTTCGTTTAAAAAATTGACTTTGTAAAGTTTTTATTATACAATTAACATATAAATGGCGACTGTAGCTCAGTTGGTTAGAGCACCAGATTGTGGTTCTGGGGGTCGCCGGTTCGAAACCGGTCAGCCGCCCCATTCTTTCTAAAGTTTTTTTAAGAGCTTTTTTTGATAAGCTCTTTTTTCAATTATTTTAAAATCCTCATTTTTAAAGTTCTTTATTTTTTTAAGAGCTTTTTTATGAAGTCTATTTTCAATAATTAGTTTTATACTATATATTATTGGCTAGATATAAAAATGCAAATACGAAATAATATCAAACAAGTTATTATTCAGTTTTTAAATCATCGCAAAGCGGGGTTAAAAAATTTACCAAATATTATAAATCATCAAAATAACATTGAAAATGATGAGATGGCAAATATTGTATTAAAAAAAATCTTAACAATAATAAATATTTTAGTAATCGATCTTGATTCGCTTTTAAAGTGCTTAGGACCTTATATGAATAAGTCTAAAATCTGTAAAATTAAATTATTAATAACTAGATTAGAAAAAAAGTCTTTAGAAACATGGGATCATCAAATGCCTTTCAGATTGTACTATAATCAAAAAGAAAAAATTCAAGAAATTAAATCACAAATTAAAAAAAATAAAGAAAAAGATAACGAATTCATGATAAGTGCTAATGCTCAAATTAATTCAATAGATTCTAATGCTGAAATTAATTCAATAGATTCTAATAATAAAGTTTCAATATCTCCTGAGTTAAAAGAAAAGTTTTTTATACTTAAATTTATCACAATATATGAAAAGAAATTTCTAGAGATTTATGCCACTAGAAATAAAATAATTAAAAATATATTAGATGAAAATGAGATTAATATAGCAGTATTATTAACCTTGAAAAATAAAATTATGAATTTTAAAAGTTCAGATATAAATATAGATTGTGTAACTTTAGATGTTAAGTATTTAAATGTTCAAGGTGAAGAGGAAATTCTTAGTATATCCATTGAAGAGTTGAATGAAATTATATCATTTTTAAGAAATCCAAAATATTCTGATGAAGATTTAACAATCTCTCATAAGCAGTGTAAGTTGCTGTACAATAATTCAATAAATATAATTTTAAAAGAAATTAATAAAATTTATGAAGCTTTATGCAACCAAGCACCTCAATACCTTAACATCACAGAAGAGGATTTTAAGCCTTATGCTCATCATAAAGTAGAAGATTTTGTAGAAGGTCAAATGGATTTACTTATTTTTGGCGACTTAAATAATATTTCATAATCTTAAAACTACAGATCAAATTCCTTATGCAATAAAGCCTGAATTTCTTAAAACTATAGATTAGGTTCTTTATGCAGAATTTCTTAAAGCTACAGATCAAGTTCTTTATGCAATAAAGCCTGAATTTCTTAAAACTATAGATCGGGCGCATTGAATCTATAGAAGAAATGCAAACACACGCACAAGCATTATAGTCATATTTTATATTTCAAATTTAAAAGATATAAGATTGTTAGATATAGGCGAAGCAGGTGATGCGCCCAATGAATAAAAAAAATTGAAGCAGGTGATGCGCCCTAATGAATAAAAGATATACTTATAAAAAATAAATAAATCAACTAAACATTTCACATAATTAAAATTTAATAATTTAAAAATTATATGCTATAATCTAAGCTATATTAATCTAACTACCTTATAATATGCAAAGCAAATTACAAGATACACAAAACAATATCAGTAAAAAAATTATTATATACAATATCACTAAAGAAATTCTTATATTTAAAAAAAGATTTGAGCAGATTCCAGAAAAAATTTCTAAAATTGATTCAGCCCCAGCTAAAAAAGCTTTTGTGCAATGTCAACATATTTTGGCATATACTTCATTTTTATGTACTAATATAGAATCTTTTATTGATAAAACAACACAAGAAAAATTAGTAAAAATACTTCAAATATTTTGTAATTCATGTGAAACATATAAAGAAATTGCAAAAATTGAAGAAAATTCTGCAGGTAAAGAAGATAAAATAAAGATTAATAAAATGCTTACATCTATGTATTGCACACATTCTTATATCGAAAAAGATATAGCAAAACAACTAATTGAAATAATTAAAATTCTTGACGAATACATTCTGGCAAAAGACAAAAAAGAAATTTTTGAGTTTTTTAACAATTATGATATTAGTATAAAAATTAATATGCTAGATACTTTTGGCATTAAAGAAGAAGAGTGCGTAGATCAAACAACAGATATGTCAAGCGATGTTAAACCAAATGAAAAAGAAATTTTTCCTGAAGCTATAGAAGAAATGCAAGAATCCACGCAAGAATTATTGTTAGGTAAAGGTGAAGCAGGTGATGCGCCCAATGAATAAAAAAAATTGAAGCAGGTGATGCTCCCCAATGAATAAAAAAAGGTGAAGCAGGTGATGCGCCCAATGAATAAAAAAAATTGAAGCAGGCGATGCGCCCTAATAAGTAAAAAAAAGTGAAGCAGGCGATGCAGATGATGCGTAAACAATATACTTATAAAAAATAAATAAATCTACTAAACATTTCGCATGATTAAAATTTAATAATTTAAAAGTTATATGATATAATAGTAACTATACTAATCTAACTACCTTATAATATGCAAAGCAAATCCCAACAAATTAACAAAGTTTTTGAAAAGATAAAAAGTAGCATCTCTTTTTTACCACAAGCTTTTAAAGCTCAAAAAACTTTAGTTGATAAGATGAAAATTAAGTTCACTATATTAAAAATACAAATGTCTAAGTTAATAGAGCTTGAAGAATTCAATACTACGGATCAAAATTACCAATTAAAAGTCGTAATTGAAGCATTGGCTAAATCTTCAGATGAAGAAATGCTTAAAAAATCTTTTGGAAACAGTGAGATAATAAAACATATAAAGGAAAAAATCTTTGATACAGAAATGTCTAATAAGACTAGCATTACTGATCATTCACAAAATGTTGATCAAAGTATAGAATTAGATTCTAACTTAAAAAACGCATTAGAGAATTTTTGTATGGAAAAAGAATTTCTAATTAAATATGGCGAGACTAATGATCTTAGCAGTATAAATAGTACTAATGCTAAGGAATTCGCATTAAAAACATTAGAAGCGCTGAAAATGGATGGAAAGTTACCATCTGAATTGTGTGATAATTTTAACCTCATTAAAGAATATATAGAAAATCCTAAATGCTATAAAAATGATATAGATAAAAGCGTTGAAATGACTAATATTGTCAATACTAAGTTTTGCGATAAGCCAGTTATTGATCTTTTTACTGACTTAGCGAAGCATAATAAAGAATATATTGAGCAAGAGACATTTGAGTATTTTACTAACGGCTCGATAGAAAATGATGTTACTAATCTATGTTTAATAACAAAAGAAGATATGTTTGGTGAAGACTATTTTCAATAAAATATCAAGCACAGATCATTCTTTTATCAAAAGACAATTTATTAATCACTCTTTGTGCCAGGATGCATTCTTTATCAAGCATTTTTAAGATGTGTTGTGCTCTACGATTTAGATATTTACAAAGTGTGCTTAAGGTATCAAAAACAAATCATTTTTAAGATGTGCCGCTCTACGATTTAGATATTTACATAAGGCATAAAATGTTCCTCCTTAAAGCATAAAATGTGCTTAAGGTATCAAAAACAAATCATTCTGATTTTATCATAAGGCAACTTATTCCTCGCCCCTCTTTTTTTTGTCAGGGGCGTACTTTTTATTAGGCTGCGATCCTTAAGAAGCGAGAAGCTTTTTTGTCGGAGTGTATTTTTTGTTAAAATGTACCGCTCTTAAGAAATAAAACTCATCTTACTGAGGTGTGCTTTGCTTACGATGCTGCTCTTACAATTCAGACATTTACAAATTATTCTTTTATTAATACATGATAAGTGAATTCTTTGGATCCTGTCGAATTAAAATGTTTTATTTAGATGTGCGATGTGCCGCTTTTAAGAAATAAAAAGCTCTTGTTGAATTGAGGCGCGCTTTGTTCATCTCTTATTGGAATATTGCATTTCTCTTACGATTAAGATATTTAAACAAAAGACTTCTGTTATTGAGGTGTGCTTTGCTTACGATTCAAGTATTTATTTTCATCAATTAGCACCAATAAAAATGGGGCAGATACAAAAATAGAGGAGTAGGTTCCAAAGATAAAGCCGAATAATACTAAAATAGCAAATGGAAAAATTGCCTCGCCTCCAAATAAAACTAATGCTAAGTTAGCTATGATGGTAGTAAATACTGTTAACGTTGTTCTAGACAGCGTTTGAATAATACTATTGTTAATTATGTCAGGTAGATTTTGAGATCTAACTATTCTAATATTTTCTCGTATTCTGTCATAAACTACAATCGAATCATTTACTGAGTAACCAATAATGGTCAAAATGGCAGCTATACTACTTATGTTAAATTCTATTTGAGTTAATGAAGCAAAGCCCAATGAAATTAATGCATCATGCATAAGCGCCACCAAGACACCAATCCCAAATTGCCATTCGAATCTAAAGGCCACATAAGTCATAATTCCAACGAAGGCTAATCCTACTGCCAAAACCCCACTTTTTATCAACTCTTCTCCCATTTGAGGGCCTATTGCTTCTACCTGAAGATATTTTGGTTGAGAGTCCAGCTCTTCAATTACTTTTTTAATTCTTTCTATAGTGTTATTTAATTCTATTTGGTCAGTTGATTTTGCGCCAGCTTTAATAGAAACATGATTCATATTAACTAAATTTACACTTCCTAAGATTTGATTTTTTTCTAAATTTTTTCTTAACGCATCGAGGTCATAATCTTTGTTTTGGATTTCAATATTAACTCCACCAGTGAATTCTATGTTGAAATTTATTCCCCTTGTGTATATCAATATAATTGACAGAATTGATATGATCACTGACACTAGAAAGGATATATTCTTATACTTAACAAAATGAAACTTGAGGAACATGGTCTATTGAATATTTTTAATGTTTTTACTATACAAGTCAATTTTAACGTATTTTAGAATTTGCCTAAAATTCATCTCGCTAAACAAGTTTACAGTTTCATAATCTAGAGCATCAACAGGCTTTGTTAAAACTTTTTGAATATGGTATGAATGTAATTCATGATTGACAATATTAACGCCGCTTGAAGTTTTTAGATTGCGCGTCACTATATCATCAGATGTTAAGCTTTTATGTAAAATTGAGAAGAAAATTGGATCTTTTGGGTGAATTTTTAAGTTTTTAGTTTCTTTTAAGATACAAGAATTCAAAAAATCTTCCAGTTTGTTTTCCTGAATAGCAGTATTTAAAGCTAAGAAATTTTTGCTAAAATTATGCTTTTTGCGCAATATTTCGGTCACTTCTTCATAGTTAAATGGAGCGATTTGCTCTGGCCTCACTTCTTTTACGTGAACTATAAGTCTGTTTTCCTGAATTTGTTCTTTAGTGAGATCTATTTTCGAGTTGCCCCATCTCATCTTATCGTCAACAGAATTTTTGCTATTATCAATATTGCTGTCTTCTGCCTTATTTGCACCATAAATCTTGCTTGAATTGCCTGTAAGATTGGATTTATGCAACTCATTATCATTATTCTTTGTCTTAAGTGCACTTTTTAATGCCGCGCTTTCATTCAGAATATCTTCATCAATTAGTAAAGATTCGCTTTCAGTTGCATATGAAATGTAGTTTTTTTCAAGTGACTTTTCTCCCAACAGCTTAAGAACTTTATTCTTATCTATATATAAATTATCTGAAACAATTTTTAATTCATATTTTTGAACCAAATCATTAAACGATATTGAATCCAAAATATCTTCATCAACTTTATCGGCCACACTTGGATCTATTATTGCGTATTCTAAAATATGCTCCTGAGGCAATTTAAATAAAATCTTGTTTTGATTATAGAAGTTTTCTGCTTCTTGACTAGAAATAATTTTAGAATCGACTGTTCCTGTTCCTGTTCCTGTTCCTGTTCCTGTTCCTGTTCCTGCTCCTGCTCCTGCTCCTGCTCCTGTTCCTGTTCCTGCTCCTGCTCCTGCTCCTGCTCCTCCTCGTGGTCCTCCTCGCGGTCATCATGACGAAGGACTTGTTCAGGAATTGCACGGCACAATTTCCTCACCTGTTGTTTCAGCAGCTTCACCGCCATCCTCCCTGGATGCGTCGTGTAATGTTGTTGCGGATGAGGAGTTTCAGTCCCTTTTCCCGGACAAGACCGTTGTCTTTTCTTGCCTTGATGATATCGAACCCATTGTTTGGTCTTACGAAGGGAATACCGGCCTTAGGCTATGCATTTGGAAAAGCAGGCGGGAGAAGTACCGATATTACAAGTGTAAGAGCCATGTGAACTGTCCCTTTGAGATCCGCCTTGGAAGGCGGCGGTCAGATGGTTTCTTTACAGTTCGAGTTCACAACAACAGTCACACGAAACAGATAGTGCCTTCACTGGCATCGGATGGTAGGAAGTACAAGTCGCGACGGGCTGGTAAGCTTGACACGGTCATCGAGGGTATTCTGAACACGAAGAAGGACCCCCCTACGCCTGGTGATATCATGCATGCTACAAAGGGTGAAAAACTACCGTACATGAGTGCATGGCGTGCACTCAATGTACGGTCTGTGCGCGCTCGCGAGGAGGATGACGCGAAATATCAGCTTGTGATGCCCTGCGTTGAAGAGTTTCGGCGCATAAACCCAGGTGCAGTTGCTGGCTGCACTCGTGGTGATGATAAATTGCTCGTCGATGTCTACATTTTTCCGCTCTTCATGAATGGATCCCTCAAGCATGTTAGGCCGGTCATTTGCTTAGATGCTGCACATCTGAACAGTCCGGAGAAGGGCACGCTTTATGTTGCATCATGTCTTTCTGGGGCGAATGAAATTTATCCGATTGGTTTTCTTATATCCAAAGGCAATGAAGATGGTGCAACATGGACAAAGATGTTACGTCTTCTATACGAAGCCTGTCCTTCCCTTTCTGTGCATCAACCCACCTTGGAGGTTTGTCGGTACACTGGTGAACACTATGGATCTCAAAATCATGCATTTTTGTTCATGTCTGATCGCGACAAAGGTCTTCAGCCAGCACTAGCGGAAGTCTTTCCCAACAACATTGCCATGAGCTGTGCCATGCACATCAAGTCCAACGTTGCTTAGAGATTTGGTCAGGCTAGTGCTAGGCAAATTATCACGATGGCTAAGACTTACTCTGTGCGATATGCGGCCCATTTGGTCAATGAAGTGCAACAACACAAGCCGGAAGCTGCTGACTACATTGATGGCACATCAGAAGGTGGGTTTTGTTAACTATGTCATTATATGTTGATACGTTTGTTATGAAAAAGACATATATTGCTTGAAGTTGTATGTAATCGGTCATTTTTGATTGTGACATTGCCTTCCTAAGAATATTTCGTGATCATGGTGACAATGTATTTTGTTAAGTAACCTTTATGAATATAACCCCACTAAACATTTGTATTTTTTGCATTTGTATTCTACACATATTTGCTAACCACAAAGAATAGTCGATTTTGTTTGGTTTGATCATCACATGTACCACTCCATTGATGATTTTTTCAAATTTATGTTGTTCATAGTTGCCATATATTTTGATTGCATCATCACAATAAAATCTCAATTTTCGCGTCGTATCCTTTATGTTTTCAGTTGTCAACCCTTATTTTCATGACCATTCATTTTATGGTATTCGGTTTATGTTACCATCACATTTTTGATGTCCATGGCGTCGACGGTTTTATTTACAAACCATCTATATCGTTTTTCTTTATTATCGTTTCACGTGGTTAACAATTGTGTTTA